>JAURZK010000153.1 GCA_030653505.1 Rubrivivax sp. | reverse complement strand
ACCAAGGGCATGATCGCCATCCAGCAGAGCGAGCGCAACGGCCGCGTCGTCGCGGCCACACTGGTGCGCACCAACGACGAGATCATGCTCATCACCGACAAGGGTGTGCTGGTGCGCACGCGCGTCAGCGAGATCCGCGAGCTGGGCCGCGCCACGCAGGGCGTGACCCTCATCGCGCTGGACAATGGCGCCACGCTCTCGGGGCTGCAGCGCATCGTCGAGAACGACACCCCCGCCGAAGGCGAGGACAACATTGCCGGCGATGCCGGCACCGAAGGAAACTGACCGATGTTCAAGCCTCTCATGCTCGCCGCCGCCGTGGCGCTGTCCTTCGCCGCCACCGATGCGGCCCGGGCGCAGGCCTCGGCGCCGGCGTCTCCGGCGAAGAAGGAACTCGTCGCGCGTGTGCTGAAGCTGCAGCAGCCGGGCATCGAAGCGATGGCGCGCCAGCTCGCCGAACAACCCGCACGGCAGTTGCTGCAGGGTGCAGGCCAGGGCCTGCAGCGCCTGCCGGCCGAGCGCCGCGAAGCCGTGGCCCGCGACATCGAAGCCGACATACGCAAGTACATCGAAGAAGCCACGCCCATCGTGCGCGACCGCGCCGTGGCGCTGGCCCCCAGCACCATCGGCCCGCTGCTGGAAGAACGTTTCACCGAGGACGAGCTCAGACAGGTCATCGCGACGCTCGAATCCCCGGTGAACCGCAAGTTCCAGGCGATGGGTGGCGACATGCAGAAGGCGATCGGCGAGAAGCTGATCGCCGACACACGCGGCGAGGTCGAGGTCAAGATCCGCGCGCTCGATCAGACCGTGGCGCGCCGCCTGGGCCTCACGCCGGCCAACGGCGCGGCCAGCGGCGCCAAGCCTGCCGCGGCACCCGCCAAGAAGCCCTGAACCCTGGGCCGCGCGTCGCCCGCACGACCTAGCCGCGCCATGGCCGACAAGTCCACCGCCCCCGAACTGCTGGCACTGCGCGAGCGCATCGACGCCGTCGACCGCGAATTGCTGGCGCTGCTGAACCGCCGCGCCGCCCTGGCGCTGGAGGTGGGTGAAATCAAGAAGCGCGAAGGTTCGGTGGTCTTCCGGCCCGAGCGCGAGGCCCAGGTCATCGACGGGCTGAAGGCCGTCAACGCGGGGCCGTTGCAGGCCGAGAGCGTGGCGCCGATCTGGCGCGAGATCATGTCGGCCTGCCGCGCGCTGGAAACACCCACCCGCGTGGCCTTCCTGGGCCCGGCGGGCACCTTCAGCGAAGAAGCCGCACTCGGATTCTTCGGCGCGTCCATCGTGCGCGTGCCCTGCGCCAGCATCGACGAGGTGATGCACGCGGCAACCTCGGGCGCGGCCGACTTCGGCGTCGTGCCGGTCGAGAACAGCACCGAGGGCGTGGTCGCGCGATCGCTGGACCTCTTCCTGACGACACCGCTGTTCATCATCGGCGAGACCAACCTGATGGTGCGCCAGAACCTGCTGCGCCGCGAGGACAGCCTGCAGGGCATCGAAGCCGTCTGCGCGCATCCGCAGGCGCTGGCGCAGTGCCACCACTGGCTCAGCCACCACCTGCCCGACGCCGAGCGCCGCCCGGTGGCCAGCAACGCCGAAGGCGCGCGCCTGGCCGGGCTGGACAGCCGCCTGGCGGCCATCGCCGGCCAGCGCGCCGCCAGCGAATACGGCCTGCACGTGGTGGCGCCGGCGATCCAGGACGACCCTCAGAACCGCACGCGCTTCGCCATCGTCACGCACCCGCTGCGCCACCCCTCGCCCAAGGCCTCGGGGCACGACTGCACCAGCCTCGTGGTGTCGGTGAGCAACCGCCCCGGCGCCGTGCACGACATGCTGGTGCCGCTGAAGAACCACGGCGTCTCGATGACCCGCTTCGAATCGCGCCCGGCGCGCTCGGGGCAGTGGGAGTACTACTTCTACATCGACGTCGAGGGCCACCCCGACGAGCCGCGTGTCGAAGCGGCGCTGAAAGAACTGCGCGGCGCCTGTGCCTACTTCAAGATCCTGGGCACCTATCCGATAGACGTTCACTGAAGCGAAGGTCGCCAGCAGTCCCATGTTCCAGCAACTCGGCGTCATCGGATGTGGCCTCATGGGCGGCAGCTTCGCGCTGGCGCTCAAGCGCGCCGGGCTCGTCAAGCGTGTCATCGGCTACAGCAAGTCGCCCAGCACCACGGAGCGCGCGAAGAAGCTCGGTGTCATCGACGTGGCCGCCGAATCGGCGCTGCTGGCGGTGTCGGGCTCGGACATCGTGCTGCTGGCCGTGCCCGTGGCCGCCACCGAGACCACCTTCAAGGCCATCCGCCACCTCGTGGAGCCCGGTGTGCTCTTCATGGACGTGGGCAGCACCAAACGCGACGTGGTCGACGCCGCGCGGCGTGTGCTGCGCGAGCGCATCCCTTCCTTCGTGCCGGCGCACCCCATCGCCGGCAAGGAGGTCTCGGGCATAGGCAACGCCGACGCGGCGCTCTACAGCGGCCGCCAGGTCATCCTCACGCCGCTGGCGCAGACCTCACCCGAGCTGGTGCAGAAGGCCACCGACGTCTGGAGCGCCATCGGCGCCCAGGTGCTGAAGATGACGCCCGAAAACCACGACGCGGCCTTCGCCGCCGTCAGCCACCTGCCGCACCTGCTGGCCTTCGCCTACTTCAGCTCGGTGGTCAACCAGCCTGCGGGCCGCGACTTCCTCTCGCTGGCCGGGCCCGGCTTTCGCGACTTCACGCGCATCGCCGCCAGCAGCCCCGAGATGTGGCGCGACGTGCTGGTGGCCAACCGCGAAGAGGTGCTCAAGCAGTCCAAGCGCTTCCGCCAGGCGCTGGACGCGCTGGAGCACGTGATGCGCGAAGGCAATGCCGACGCCCTTGAAGGGCTGATCCGTGGCCCGGCCGAAGGTCGTGCGAACTGGCAGATGGGCGCACCACGCACGCCCGGCAGCGGCAAGCCTTCCACCTGACCTGGACCCCGGGGGCGCCACGCCCCGTGCGCATGTACGACATCCCCTTCCTCGACCTTCCGCCGCTGAACGGCGCCTCAGGCACGGTGCACCTGCCGGGCAGCAAGAGCATCAGCAACCGCGTGCTGCTGCTGGCCGGCCTGGCCGCCGGCACGACCGCCGTGCACGACCTGCTGGACAGCGACGACACGCGTGTCATGCAGGGCGCACTGGCCGCGCTGGGCTGCACGCTGCGCAACGAGGACGGCGTGGGCAGCGGGGGCGGCCGCGTGCTGCACGTCACCGGCCTGGGTGGCCAACTGGCCGTGCACGAGGCCGAGATCTTCCTCGGCAACGCCGGCACGGCGATGCGCCCGCTGGCCGCCACGCTGGCCGTGCTGGCGGCCACGCAGGGCGGCAACTTCAGGCTGCACGGCGTGCCGCGCATGCACGAGCGGCCCATCGGCGACCTCGTCGACGCACTGCGCCCGCTGGGCTGCCAGATCGAAGACCTGGGCACACCCGGCTACCCGCCGCTGCGCCTGCGCGGCCAGGCTGGCGGCTTGCTCGCCACGGCGGCGCCCATCCGTGTGCGCGGTGATGTTTCCAGCCAGTTCCTCACCGCGCTGCTGCTGGCGCTGCCCCTGGTCAGCGCAGATCGCGACGTGTTGATCGAGGTCGAAGGTGAGCTCATCAGCAAGCCCTACATCGACATCACGCTCAACCTGCTGGCACGCTTCGGCATCGCCGTGCAACACGACGGCTGGCAGCGTTTCGTGATTCCCCAAGGCTCGGCCTACCGTTCGCCTGGCAGCGTTCACGTCGAAGGCGACGCCTCGTCGGCGTCCTACTTCGTTGCCATGGGCGCCATCGCCGCGCACGGCGGCGCGCCGCTGCGCATCGAGGGCGCAGGCAGCGACAGCATCCAGGGCGACATCCGCTTCGTCGACGCCGCCGTGGCCATGGGCGCGCAGGTGAAGAGTGGCCCCGGCTGGCTGGAAGTGCATCGCGGGCGCTGGCCGCTGGCCGGCATCACCCTCGACTGCAACCACATCCCCGACGCCGCGATGACGCTGGCGGTGATGGCGCTCTACGCCGACAGCCCGACGCGCCTGAACGGCATCGCCAGCTGGCGCGTCAAGGAGACCGACCGCATCGCGGCGATGGCCACCGAGCTGCGCAAGCTGGGCGCGACGGTGACCGAGGGCGCCGACTTCATCGAGGTCGAACCGCTGACCCCGGGTGCCTGGCGGCCGGCGGCCATCCACACGTACGACGACCACCGCATGGCGATGTGCCTGTCGCTGGCCGCCTTCAACCCGCTGGCCGGCGCATCCGGGCCCGCAATGGCCGGCATGTCCCCTCCGCCGCCCTGCCCGGTACGCATCCTCGACCCGCGCTGCGTCGCCAAGACCTTCCCCGAATACTTCGAGGCCCTGTTCGGCGTCGCCACCGCCGACCCACAAGACGTGCCGGTGATCACCATCGACGGCCCCACCGCGTCGGGCAAGGGCACGCTGGCCGCCGCGGTGGCCGACGCGCTGGGCTACCACCTGCTGGATTCGGGCGCGCTCTACCGCGCCACCGGACTCGCGTCGCAGTGGGACGGCGTGGCGCCCGAAGACGAGGCGGGCCTGGCGCGGCTGGCCGGCCTGCTCGACCTGCGTTTCGGCCATGGCCCCCAGGGCAGCCGCGCCTGGCTGCGCGGGCAGGAGGTCAGCGATCATCTGCGCACCGAGGCCGCCGGGCTGCTGGCCTCGCGCGTCTCGGCCGTGCCGGCCGTGCGCAGCGCGCTGCAGGGTCTGCAACTGGCCTTCCGCCGTGCCCCGGGCCTGGTGGCCGACGGCCGCGACATGGGCACGGTGGTGTTCCCCCACGCCGCGCTCAAGGTCTACCTCACCGCGAGCGCCGCGACGCGCGCCGAGAGGCGTCATAAGCAGTTGATTTCCAAGGGAAATTCCGCTAATATCGATGACCTTCGTGCAGACCTCGAAGCACGCGACGCCCGGGACAAAAACCGATCCGTTGCGCCTTTGAGACCCGCAGAAGATGCGCTGTTGCTGGACAACTCGGCCTTGAGCATCGAAGACTCGGTGCAACAGGTGCTGGGCTGGTGGCAGCAGCGCAGGCCCTTCTGACAAGAGTCCGGCGTCAAGCCCGGTTTCTTGGATGCAGGGCCGAAGAGGTTCAGCGCGCCTCCCGCCATGGCCGTCAGGCCCCAGGGGCGCTGAAGTGTCCAACCCCAACCCGCGGCATCCGCCGCAAGCACGCCCGGCTCTGCAATCAACTTCCCCGGGCAAGCCAGGAAACACATGACCGTTATCACTACCGTCACCGCCTCCGGTGGCGCAGACATGTTTGCCGCTCTGTTCGAAGAGTCGCTGAAGTCCAACGACATGCGCGTCGGGGAAGTCATCTCCGCCGAAGTCGTTCGCATCGAGTTCAACCACGTGGTGGTGAATGCAGGCCTGAAGAGCGAAAGCTACGTGGCCATCGAAGAATTCAAGAACGACCAGGGTGAACTGGAAGTTCAGGTCGGCGACTTCGTGTCGGTGGCCATCGACGCCGTCGAGAACGGTTACGGCGACACCATCCTCAGCCGCGACAAGGCCAAGCGCCTCGCCTCGTGGATGTCGCTCGAGAACTCGCTGGAGTCCGGTGAATTCGTCACCGGCACGGTCAGCGGCAAGGTCAAGGGCGGCCTGACGGTGCTGGTCAACGGCATCCGCGCCTTCCTGCCGGGCAGCCTGCTCGACACGCGCCCCGTGAAGGACATGACGCCCTACGAGGGCAAGACCATGGAGTTCAAGGTCATCAAGCTCGACCGCAAGCGCAACAACGTCGTGTTGTCGCGCCGCGCCGTCGTCGAGGCTTCGATGGGCGAGGAACGCGCCAAGCTGCTCGAGACGCTGTCCGAAGGCGCCATCGTCAACGGCGTCGTCAAGAACATCACCGAGTACGGTGCCTTCGTGGACCTGGGCGGCATCGACGGCCTGCTGCACATCACCGACATGGCCTGGCGCCGCGTGCGTCACCCCAGCGAAGTGGTGACGGTCGGCCAGGAACTCACGGCCAAGGTGCTGAAGTTCGACGCCGAGAAGAACCGCGTCAGCCTGGGCCTGAAGCAGCTGGGCGACGACCCGTGGCACGGCGTGAGCCGCCGCTACCCGAACAGCACGCGCCTGTTCGGCAAGATCACGAACATCGCCGACTACGGCGCCTTCGTCGAGATCGAGCCGGGCATCGAGGGCCTGGTGCACGTCTCCGAGATGGACTGGACCAACAAGAAC
>JAURZK010000148.1 GCA_030653505.1 Rubrivivax sp. | reverse complement strand
TGCCCATCATCGCCTTGCCGGGCTCACTCATCACCGTCTTCACGTCCTCGAAGTCGACGTTGACGAGGCCGGGAATGTGGATGATGTCGCTGATGCCGCCCACGGCGTTGCGCAGCACGTCATTGGCATGCGCGAAGGCCTGCTCCTGCGTCACGTCGTCGCCCATCACCTCGAGCAGCTTCTCGTTGAGCACGACGATCAGGCTGTCGACGTTGGCTTCGAGTTCGCTCACGCCATCGTCGGCCTGCTTGCCGCGCCGCTTGCCTTCGAACTCGAAGGGCTTGGTGACGACACCCACGGTCAGGATGCCCATCTCCTTGGCCACACGCGCGATCACCGGCGCCGCGCCCGTGCCCGTGCCGCCGCCCATGCCGGCCGTGATGAAGAGCATGTGCGCGCCTTCGATGGCCTGCTTGATGTTCTCCACCGCCTCTTCGGCCGCGACGCGGCCGGCCTCGGGTTTGCTGCCCGCACCCAGGCCGCTCTTGCCCAGTTGCAGCAGGTTCCCCGCGGCGCTGCGGTGCAGCGCCTGTGCGTCGGTGTTGGCACAGATGAACTCCACGCCCGTGACGCCGTGGCCGATCATGTGCTCGACGGCATTGCCGCCGCCACCACCGACGCCGATCACCTTGATCTTGGTGCCTTCGTCGAACTCGTCGATCATTTCAATGGGCATGTGAGCCTCCTGGAAAAGTAGTTGCAGTTGCCGTCGCGTCGAAAACAAGAGTGCTTGCGTTTGTCGATCTATGTCGCCTCATTCATGCACCCCTCCTAGAAATTGCCGAGAAACCAGTCCTTGGCGCGCCCCACCAGGTTCTTCACCGAGCCCGCCTGCGCCGCCGCCTTGAAACCCCGCGCACGCGCCATGCGTGCCTCTTCCAGCAGCCCCATCACGGTGGCGCTGCGCGGGTTGGACACCATGTCGAAGAGCGCGCCGCGGTACAGCGGCAGGCCCTTGCGCACGGGCTTGAGGAAGATGTCTTCGCCGAGTTCCACCATGCCCGGCATCACCGCGCTGCCGCCGGTGATGACGATGCCGCTCGACAGCAGCTCTTCGTAGCCGCTCTCGCGGATGACCTGGTGCACCAGCGAGAAGATCTCTTCGACGCGGGGCTCGATGACACCGGCCAGCGCCTGGCGGCTTAGCAAGCGCGGCGCGCGGTCGCCCAGGCCCGGCACCTCGACCTGGTCGCCGGGGTCGGCCAGCAGTTGCTTGGCCACACCATGCTCGACCTTGATCTCCTCGGCGTCTTTCGTCGGCGTGCGCAACGCCATCGCGATGTCGCTGGTGATGAGGTCGCCG
>JAURZK010000005.1 GCA_030653505.1 Rubrivivax sp. | reverse complement strand
CAACGACCTCGTCGTGAATGCCACGCGCCAGAAGCAGCTGACCAACTTCCGCGTCAGCGGCAAGGAAGACGCGATCAAGATCACGCCGCCCATCGACCTGACGCTGGAATACGCGGTGGAGTTCATCGCCGACGACGAATTGGTCGAGATCACGCCCAAGAGCATCCGCGTGCGCAAGCGTTTCCTCACCGAACACGAGCGCAAGCGCCAGGGCCGCCCGGCCTCGTCCTGACGCCGGGCCCGTCATGCCGATGACGCACCGCAAGGCGGTGTGGGTGATGGTCGCCGCGGCGCTGCTGTGGAGCATCGCCGGCGTCGTCTCGCGCCACCTCGAGGCGGCACGCGGTTTCGAGGTCACCTTCTGGCGCAGCGGCTTCAACGCGCTGGCACTCGTCGTGCTGCTGTCGTGGCTGAAGGGCCCGGGCCCGCTGTGGGCGGCGCTGCGTGGCGGCGGGCGTGCGCTTTGGCTCAGCGGTGCCTGCTGGGCCGTGATGTACACCGCCTTCATGATGGCGCTGACGCTGACCAGCGTGGCCAACGTGCTGGTGACGATGTCCATCGGCCCGCTGCTCACCGCCTTGCTGGCCCGCGCGGCCCTCGGCCACCGTCTGGCGCGCCGCACCTGGGGCGCCATCGCACTGGCCGGGCTGGGCATCGCCTGGATGTTTGGCCACGAGGTGGTGGGCAACGACCCGAAGGCGCTGCTCGGCACCCTGGTCGCGCTGGCCGTGCCGATGGCCGCCGCCGTCAACTGGACGCTGCTGCAGCACCTGAAGGGCCGCGAAAGCCCGCCCGACATGCTGAGTGCGGTGCTCATCGGCGCCGTGCTCTCGGCTGCGGCAACGCTGCCTCTGGCCTGGCCGCTGGCGGCGTCGCCACACGACCTGTCGCTGCTGGCACTGCTGGGCGTGGTGCAACTGGCCATCCCGTGCCTGATGGCGGTGGCCGCGGCGCGTGTGCTTTCGGGGCCCGAGATCTCGTTGCTGGGCCTGCTGGAAGTGGTGTTCGGCGTTCTCTGGGCCTGGCTGGGCGCGGGCGAGGCACCAACGGCCGCAGTGCTGGGCGGCGGCGCGCTGGTGCTGGCGGCGCTGGTGGGCAACGAACTGCTGGGCCTGCGCCAGCGTGTGGGCCTGGCCACCCCCTAGGAGCGCTGGCAGGCGCCCCAACCTGTCAGGTCTTGCAGTGGCGCGCCAACCGCCGGCCAGGTAAGTTACCTCCCGAGCCGCGCACAGACCGCGGCCATGCTCAGGGAAGTCCGATGGAACGGGAAGGCCGGCGATGCCGGCCTTTTCCTTTCCCGCGCCCGGCACGGGTGCACCGGTGCCCGTTCAAGCAAGGGCAGACTCCGTCGCTGCATGCATGTCGCGCTGCAGCGCCGCCAGCCGTGCCTCGATCTGCACGCCGTCGTTGAGCGTGCGCACCGTAGCGTAAGCCTGCTCGGCGCCAGCGTGGCGGCGGCGCAGCATGTTCAGCCACTGCTTGATGCGCCCGCCGCGGTGGCGTGCGGCCACGCGCGGCGCGATCAGCCGGCCGTAGAGCTGCACCAGTGGCAGCAGGTCGGCCCAGCCCGGCTGCGCGCGGCCGCGCAGCGCGAGCGCCAGTCCGGGGTCGGTGACGAGGCCGCGGCCCAGCATCAGGGCATCGCAGCCGCTCTCCTGCAGGCAGCGCCGGGCATCCTCCAGCGTCCACACCTCGCCGTTGGCGACCACCGGTACGGTCACCGCTTCGCGGATCTGCGCGATGCGATCCCAATAGGCCGGCGGCTTGTAGCCGTGCAGCTTGGTGCGCGCGTGCACCACCAGTTCGTCGGCGCCCGCGTCGGCGATGGCACGCGCGTTGTCGAGCATCAGTGCCTCGTCGCGGTGGCCCAGCCGCATCTTCGCCGAGACCGGCATGGCTGCCGGCACGGCGCGGCGCACGGCGGCGACGATGGCATGCACCAGTTCGGGGTCGTCAAGCAGCACGGCGCCGCCGCGGTGGCGATTCACGGTCTTGGCCGGGCAACCGAAGTTGAGGTCGATGCCGCACGGGCCGAGCCCGGCCAGGCGGGCTGCGTTCTCGGCCAGGCAGGCCGGGTCGGAGCCCAACAGTTGCGCGCGCACCGGCGTGCCCGCGGGCGTGCGGCTGCCGTGGTGCAGCTCGGGCATCAGCCGCGTGAAGACGCGTGCGGGCAGCAGCTGGTCGGTAATGCGGATGAACTCCGAGACACAGCGGTCGATGCCGCCCACGCGGGTGATCACGTCGCGCAGGCTGTGGTCGAGCACACCCTCCATCGGGGCGAGCAGGATCAGGCGCGGCGGGGCGTGGCAGGGCAGCATAGGCCTCGGATTGTCCCTGCTGCGGCCGGCGCCGCCTGCGCGGATTTTCGTGCCACCCGGTTCAGCAGGCTGCTGTCCGGGTGATGCCTGCAGGCATCCGGGCCCGCGGCGCGGGTTGCCGCGCGCGCCACGTACTTGGTGCGCGGGCGCCATCGGCCAGCACCCAGCCGAAGGTGGCCTGAGACAGTGCGTGGCTCTTCGGGTGGACGGTGGCAAGGCCGGCGGCTGTGGCGCGTTCCAGCAGCGACGCCGTGGCGGTTTCACCCAGGCTCAGCACGAAGTGCTGCCAGCGGCGCTGCACACGTTCGTGCAGCCAGGCGTCTTCCAGCGCGCAGCGCAGCGTCGCTGCTTCGCCGCCCGCTTCCAGCACCCGCGGCGCCAGCGAGCCGATGAAGAGGTTGAAGTCATGGCGCACGGTGTGCCCGGGCAGCAGCGCGGCCAGCGCGCGTGTGCGTGCGCTCCAGCCCGGCGTGGTGAACTGCAGCGTCACCCGCGCCTGCAGGCACTGCGCCGGGTTCAGCAGGTGCACAAGGGTAGGTGGCAGCATGGCCAGCGGCAGGCGCGCGGCCTCGTGGAAGGGCAGCGGCGTGGCAAAGGCGCGAAGCGCGGCCAAGCGCCACCAGGCCCCGGCGTGCAGGCCATCGACCGCCTCACCACCACGCTCGGCGCGTCGCGCGCGGCGCAGTGTCTCGAGCAGGTCGACGCCGGCGCGCGCCTGTGCCGCGCGCTGGCTCATCATGGCCACGTTGCCGACGGTCCAAGCGGCCTGCCGGTTCAGGCGCTCGAACACCCGGCGTCGGCTTGACCCGGTGCGCCGCCCAGCGGCGTGCGCATCACAGGGCAGTGGCTGGTGCGCAGTTTCGCCAGGTCACTCGGCGTGAGCTGCTGGCCCTCGAAGGCGATGCCTTCGCGCCAGGCCCGGATGCGCAATGCCAGCCATTGCCGCGTGGGCTGCTGCACGAACAGCGTGCGGCGGCCGAAGACGGCGCGTGCGGCGCGCCAGCCCTGGCCGATGGGCGTGCCTTCCAGCAGCAGTTCGCTTGGCGGTACGAGGCCGTGGTGGGCGTGGTCCCATCCGATCTCGAAGCCGGCGGCGTCGGCCGCGTCGGCGTGCGGCCCCTGGGGGGCGGGAATCAGTTCGAGTGTGGCCTGCGTCGTCATCGTGACCTCCATCAGTAGCCCGGGCCCCGTGCCCAGGTGATGGAGGCAGTTTCAACTGCAGCTAGCTCACAGAGTGAGCTACTCCTGCCATCTCACGCCGGCGACGGCGGCCAGCGGCTGCGCAGGCCCATCGCCAGCGCCAGCCCGGCCACGATACCGGCCGCATCGACAGCCACGTCGACCACGTCGCCGTAGCGTCCCGGCACCTGGGTCTGCGCGACCTCGATGAAGGCGCCGTAGGCGAGCAGGCCGGCGCCGGCAAGGGCCGCATGGCCCCGCGTCGCTGGCCAGGACATGGTCGCGGCGACGGTGAGTGACACGAAGGCCAACAGGTGGTCGACCTTGTCGCCGATGCCGAGAGAAGGCGCCTCGGTGCCGGGCGCCAAGGCAGCGACGCTGACGACGGCAAGCAGCACCAGGAGCAGCGCTCGCCACAGGGTTCGATGGGTAGGGTCGTGCAGGAGCTGTGGCAGCGGGGGCATGGTGGCGCGCATTCTGTCAGGGGCGCCACCACGGGTGCGCTATCATCGCGGGCTGTTCGGTGGGGGGCTTCCTCAGAGGCCACTTGCCGTCCATGCCCGTGTAGCTCAGTTGGTAGAGCAGCGCATTCGTAATGCGAAGGTCACCAGTTCGAATCCGGTCTCGGGCACCAGACATCTGCAGCAAGGACAAGGGCTCGGCTTCGGTCGGGCCCTTCGTCCTTTGGGGATGCACATTGACAACGGGCCGATCCAAGGCCGCAGCGCAACCGCACCCGCGACCACGACCACGATCGACACCCGGCGCGCGCTGGGTTTGGTGCTGGTGGTCGCGGCTTCAGCGGCCCTGCTTGCCGAGCGGCGACGTTGCCAGCGCCCGCCGGTGCGGCTTGCTGCCGGCGCTGCTGCGGGAGGCGAAGCGGTGAATCCGTCAACACTTCCACCCGCCGCATTCACCACGCGAGACGACGGTCTCTCCCTAGCCTGTGCATCACTCGGCAAGCGACGACACCGCCGCCTTGGCCGAGCCTACAGGAGGCCCAGATGCCACACGCGTTCTTCGATTCCCCGATCCCGGTCGCAAGACCTGAAGCTCAGCAACCCGATGCCACGCAGGACCGCACGCACAGCCGCCCGGTGTCACAGCTCGAATCGGTGGTGGTCGCGCTGCTCGACGAGCTCGACTACGGCGTCATCCTGCTGCGCGAGGCCGTCCATGTCGTGCACCTCAACCATGCCGCACGAGGCGAGCTTCGTTCGGGCCACCGCGTCGAGGTCACCGACGGCGTGCTGCGCGCGCACCGTGCGGGCGACGCTGCTGCCCTGGGCGAAGCGATGGCGGCGGCGCATCGCGGGCTGCGCCGCTTCATCACGCTCGGCGCCGACGACGAGCGCCTGGGCGTGGCGCTGATTCCCATCGGAACCCCGGGCGCGGCCAACGCCGGCCTGACCATGGCCGTGTTCGGCCGCCAGCGCCTGTGCGAGCGCATTTCCGTGCAGTGGTTTGCGCGCGCCCACGGCCTGACGCCAGCCGAATGCACCGTGCTGGAACTGCTCTGCGAGGGGCTGGACCCGCGCGAGATTGCCCGGGCCAATGAAGTCGGCATGGCCACGGTGCGCACCCAGGTCACCAGCATCCGCAGCAAGGTCGGCGCCGACAGTATCCGCGGTCTCTTGCACAAGGTGGCCATGCTGCCCCCTATGGTGAGTTCGCTGCGCTGCTGAGCCCTGGCGCCTAGGCACGAAGGTGGCCCCCGGCACTGTGTGCGGGGGCCGCGTGGCGTCAGCGAGCCGCCACCTCGGTGCCACGCGCCCGGCTGGCGGCCACGCGTGTCACCAGTTCACGCGCGCAGCGCGTGCGTGCATCGCGATCGACAAGGCCGTCGCAGGCGGCCAGGGATTGCAGCACTTCCGGTGTGGCGTCGATCCATGGCCCCGACGCGGCCGCATGGAAGAGCCCGAACAGACCGATGTTGACGGCAGCCGCACACACCGCGGCCGCGCCGACGCATGCCACGCGGGCCGCCGGATCGACGGCAGGGAAGGACTTGGGAAGAGGGTTCATGGTGGTCTCCTGGCGATGCCAATGGGCCGGGCCATGGTCGGCTGCTGAACCGGCACAGGCATCACGACGGCAAGGGATGCCGTCCCACCGACGATGGACGGCGGTGGCCGCCCGTCACCCGAGGAATTGCCGGCGCGGCGCGCGCGTGCTAGGGTCGCGCCGCCTTCGAGGTCACGCCGGCCCGCGCGGCGGCCACCTCTGCGCCATGCCCCGCAAGCACTCCGCTCCCGATGTCGACGCCTTGATCGCCGCCCTGCCGGCGTCCCTGGCCGGCCTGGCCGCGCGCGCTGTCGTCCACCCTTATCGCAAGGGTGCCGTCCTCATCGAGGAGGGCCAGCGCGGCGACACCCTCTACATCGTGCTCTCGGGTCGCCTGCGCGCCTTCAGCACGAACCTGAGCCAGAGCAAGGAGATCACCTACGGCACCTACGGCAGCGGCGAATACGTGGGCGAGATGAGCCTGGACGGCGGGCCGCGCGCCGCCAGTGTCATGGCCACCGAACCCAGCCTGTGCGCCATCGTCACGCGCAGCACGGTGCAGGCCTACATTGCCGACCACCCGGCGTTCGCGTTCGAACTGCTGGCCAAGGTCATAGGCCGTGCTCGCGCCGCGACCCTCAGCGCGCGTCAGCTGGCCCTCAACGACGTCTATGGCCGCATCAAGTCCTTGCTCGAATCGCTCGCCGGCGCGCCTGCGGTGCCGGGCTGGGCCGCGCTGGAGCGCATCAGCCAGCGCGAGATGGCCGCGCGCGTGGGTTGCTCGCACGAGATGGTCTGCCGGGTGATGAGGGACCTCGAGACCGGTGGTCATGTCGAGGTCGGCACAGGCGGCCTGCGTGTGCGCCTGCCCTTGCCCGCACGCTGGTAGCCCGGCGAAGCCCGAGCGCCCGCTCCCAGGGTCGACGGGTCGATCGCTTCGTCCACCGCATGGATGAGGCCGGCGGCCGTTCGCCGCCCCGGACCAGCGCGGGCCGGCGGCAACACCTTGACACTGCTGCTGCGGTCCACAACCATCGCCGCATGGATCCGAGCCTGCCGCCCATCGACCCGGCCGACGCCGCCACCGCGTCGCCGGGCCAGTCCGGCGTGACGCGGCGCCACTTCGTCACCGTGCTCTTTGCCGACCTCACGGGTTCGACGCGCCTGTCGGGCACGCTCGAAGCCGAGCACTACGCGGCGCTGCTGGCCCGCTTGTCGCACGCCTACTGGACCGTCGTGGCGCGCCATGGGGGCCTCGTCGTGCGCATCCCGGGTGACGGCATGCTGGCGGTCTTCGGCTTCCCCGAACCGGGGGAAGACGATGGCCGGCGTGCCACCGCGGCGGCGTTGGAACTGCACGAGGCCGTGCGGGCCATGCAGGTGGACCCGGCGTCTGCCGCGCCGGGTGCGTTGCGGCTGCACAGCGGCATCCATGCCGGCATCGTGCTCGTTGGTGCCGGCGACGTGGTCAAGGGGCGACTGGAGCTGACCGGCATCACGCCCAACATCGCGGCCAGGCTGTCGGCTGCCGCACAGCCCGACGAAGTGCTCGTCAGTGCCGAGACGCTCGGGCCCGACAGCGGCTTGTTCGTCGTCGGGCCGCGGCGCACGCTGCACCTGGAGGGCGCGCCCGCGCCCGTGGTCGCGTTGTCCGTGGTGGCGCGCGCCGCGGCCGACAACCGCTTCGAAGCCCGCGCCAAACGTGGCTTGTCACCCTTCGTCGGCCGTGACGACCTGCTCGGGCAGATGGCCCGGCTGCTCGACGCCGTGCGCTCGGGTGGCGCACGCGGGCTGGCCCTGGTGGCGGCGCCCGGCATGGGCAAGACGCGGCTGGCGAATCAGTTTCTGGACCATTGCCAGGCCGAGGGTGCCGCCGTGCTGCGCGGCTACTGCGAAAGCTACCTGGGCGCCGAGCCACTGCAACCGTTCCAGCAGATGTTGCGCGCCTTGGCGCCGCCGCAGTCCGGGCTCGTCGGCGAGGCTGCAGCCGAGCAGGCCCGCGTACGCCTGGCCGAGCAGGCGCCCGGCTGGAGCCCGCCCGCCGGTTTCCTGCCCCAGGCCCTGTCCTTGAGCCTGCCTGCATCGGCCCAGCGCGAGCCGCTGCCGCCGCAGGCGGTTCGGCAGGGCTTCGTGGGCCTGTTCGCCGAGATGGCGTGGCGCCAGCCGCTGGTCATGTTCATCGACGACTGGCAATGGGCCGACGACGCCTCGCACCAGCTGCTGGGTGCGCTGATGGAATTGCAGGCGCCGCTGCTGATGCTGCTGGCCACGCGCGGCACGCTGCAGCTGGCGCTGCCGCTGTCGGTGAAGACCGTCGAGGTGGCGCCACTGACCGAGGCCGAAGCCGAGTGCACCGTCAAGCGCTGGTTGCCCCAGGCCCATCCCTTCCTCGTGCGCGAGATCTGCAGTTATGCCGGCGGCAACCCGCTCTTCCTGGAGGAGCTGTGCCACCGGGCCGCCAGCGATGCACAACTGCAACCCGTCGTGCGCGTGCACGGCGGCGAGGCCTGGCTGAACGGGCTCATTGCCTCGCGCGTGGCCCGATTGCCCAAGGCGCAGCTGGAACTCATGCAGAGCGCGGCCGTGATGGGTCAGACCATGCCCAACTGGCTTTTCGAGCGCGTCACGGGCTGTTCGGCGGCCGACCCGCTGGTGCGTGCGCTCGCCGAGCAGGACCTGATCTTTCCCGGTGAACAGCCGGGCACGCTGCGCTTCAAGCACGGCATCACACGCGACGTGGTGTACGACGGGGTGGGGCTGCGCGAGCGCACCCGCCTGCACCTGGCCACGGCGCATGCGCTGGCCGCGCGCTCGTCGGACATGGCCACCACCGGTGCCGAGGCCTGCGAGGCGCTGGCCTATCACTTCGCTGCCGCCGGGCAGCCGCAGCAGGCTGCCCTTTACGCCGAGGCGGCAGGCGACCGCGCGGTCTTCGCGTCGGCCCTGGACCGTGCGAAGACCCAGTACCGTGCGGCGCTGGCAGCACTCGGCGGCATGGAAGCCTCGACGGAGACTGCCAAACGGTGGGCCGCCATCTCGCAGCGTCTGGGGCTGGCCAGCGTGTTCGATCCGTCGCACGACGAACTGCCTTTATTCGAGCGTGCCGTCGAACTGGCGCAAGCGGGTGGCGACGCATCGGCCATGGCGCGTGCGCACTACTGGCTGGGCTACCTGCACTACGCGCTCGGCGCTGCGCCGGCCGCCTTGCGCCACCTCGACGAAGCCCGGCAGCAGGCGCGCCGCTCGGACGACGCGCGGCTGGGTGTGCAGATCGACGCCACGCTGGGCCAGGCGCTGGCCGCTGCAGGGCGTTATGGCGATGCGCTGCCCCTGCTGGACACCGCGATCGCGATCAAGCGCCGCCATCGCAGTGGTGCCGGCAGTGCGGTGGGCCTGACCTATTCGCTGGCCTGCAAGGGCTACGCCTTGGGCGATCAGGGCGATTTCGACGGCGCGCAGGCGTGTTTCGAAGAGGCCTTGAACGACACCGGCTGCGACCAGCCCGAGGTCATCGGATCGGTGCGCGGCTGGTACGGCGCCGTTCGCCTGTGGCAGGGCCGCCTGGACGATGCCCATCAGCTCGCGGCCGAGGCCTGGCGCGAAGGCGAACGTGTACGCAGCCTGCACCTCATGGCCATGGGTCGGGCGGTCGCGGGTTATGCGCGTTGGCGCCGCGACGGCGAGCCGCAAGCGCTGGAAGATCTGCGCGAAGCCGCGGGCTGGCTGTCACGTCGGGGCAATGCGCTGTTCTCGTCGCTGAACCATGGCTGGCTGGCCGACGCGCTGGCCACCACGGCAGACGCGGAGGGCGCACGCTGGCATGCGGCGCAAGCGCTGCGGCGTGCGCGGCACAGCGACATGCTGGGTGCCAGCCTGGCCTGCCGCACCCTGTGCCTGCAGGCGGCGCGGGCCGGGAACAGGGCCAGGGCCGAGCGCTGGCTCGACGCCGCAAGGCACTGGGCCGCCGTGCGGGCAGCGCGTCGTGAGCAGGCGGAAAACACGCTGTGTGCCGCCGAGATGTCGCTGGTCTGCGGCCAGCCCGAGCGTGCACTGCCCTTGCTGGACGAGGCCAGCGCGGCATTCACCACGATGGGCATGCCGGCACAGCACGCACGCGCGCAGGCCTTACGGCAGGCCAGCTGAACGTCGTCGCTGGCCCTGCCTGCCGGCGCTGCGGTCGGCACTCGGGCCGCTGCTAGGGCAGCGCCGGCTTCAGCCCCAGTGTCGTCGGGCTGGCCGTGGGCTCCCACTGTCCGGCCAGTAGCAGGCCGGCGAGGGCCCCGAGCAGCGCGCCCATCGCCAGCCCGCGGCCCGGACAGGCGTGAGGCGCGTGGCCGGCTGCCTGGGCCTCCAAGGCACCGCCGAACAGCAGCTCTTCGGCCGTCTGCAGGTCGTTCGGGCGTTCCCGCAGCGCGGCGCCGAGGCCCAGCCACACGATGTCTCCGGCCTCCACCGTGACCCGGCCCAGCGGGGCCGCAGTCTTGGCGGTGCGCCAAATGCCGTCGGCCACCGGATCGGCGGCCATGGTGCGGATGAGTTCGTGCCGCAGCACCGGCACGGCAATGGTGTGCGCGTTGTCCACCTTCACCGCCGGCATGGCCTGAGCGAGTTCGTGCTGCAGGCGCCACAACCGGCGGTCGCCTGTCCACGTCACCACCACCTTGGCCCAGGTGCCCAGCAGCGTGGCCGGCAGGCCGAGCATGACGTTGGCGACGGTGCCGCGGCGTTCGTCGTCGTCGATGTTCAGGTTGTGCATTGCATCCAGCACCGCCTTCATCACGGGCGGGCCCGCGGTTCCCGCAGCCTCCGCCGCGTCGACCCACTCGGTCACCGCGTCCTTCAGCGCCGGCGCCTGCGCCACGGCCAGGGCCTTCACCGAGTTGTTCGGGTAGGCCGAGAACACGTTGCGCGCCATGACCAGGAAGTGCCCGGGGCAACGGACCGGCCGCGCCTTGGGTTCAATGTTGCCCTCCTCGACGCCACCCGGGGTGTAGGCGACACCGAACCACTGCACGCAGAGATGGGCCACGAGCCTGACGCCGAGGTCCAGCAGGTCGATGCTGGCACCCTGCAGGCCCAGGGCCTGCGCACCCTTCAATTCACGGGCCAGGCGCTCGTTGACGAACTTGCTGGCAGTCACGAAGGCATCCTGCTCCGTGACGGCAGCGCCTATGGCCTTCTTCATGGCAGCTACGTGGGCGAGGCCGTGCCCGGGTGTGTCTCCCGCATCGTCGCGACCGAAAGGGCTGTCCAACTCCGCGGCGCGCATGCGTTTGCCGTAGCCGCTGACGCTGTAGGTGCTGCCGTTGTCGCGCAGCACCTGCATGACGGGGGCGTAGGCGCCGACGACCACGGTGGTGCCCACCTTCTCCACGCCCGCGTGCTTCTCGCGTACGCGCTTCCAGCCCGCGTCGCGCGTCAGCGAGTCCTCGAACTCACGCTTCACCTGCTGTTGCAGCGCCAGCTTCTCCTCGTCGTTCAATGGCGCGGTCGCGGGCGCTGGCACGGGCGCGGGCGCGGGCGTTGGTGCCGAAGGCATGTCCCTGCTGCCTCGCGCGCCGTTCCGCAGGTCGCGCTCCGTGACCTTGGCGTCCAGGGTCTGCAAGAGCGTCATCGAAGGCACGAACGTGTACAAGCCCCACTCCAGGCTGTTGATCGGCTCGTCGCCCATGTCGATGCGCAGCACCTTGTCGCCATGCGTGCAGCGGAAGACGCTCGGTTCGCCCTGCTGCGGCACGCCGAGGAACGGGTCGGGTTGCGCCGACAACACGCCGCTGCTGTTGCCGCCGGTGAGCCAGCGCTGGATGACTTCGAACTGCTCGGCGATGCTGGCGTTGTAGGCCATGAACAGCACGCCGCGTTCCGCCCTGCCGTTTGCGGTCATGCCCGGCTGCGCGGGCGGCGCGCCGTAGGCCATGCCGCGGCGCACGATGCGCGGCGGCGGAAAGTTGCCCTCCATCACCACGCGCGGGTTGGCCCGCCGCACGTGTGACGCAAAGGGGCACTGCGCACCGGTGCTGTCGTGACGGTAGTCGAAGTCGTTGGGACCCGCGCCGCGATGGGCCACGGGCGGCTGGCCGTCGCTGCCCCGCCCCATCAGCTTGGCCCGCACCAGCTCACGCGCCAGCTCAATCGAGGGCGCCAGGCCGTCGGCCAGGGCCTTCTCGGCGGCCCGTTGGACGAGGGTGTCGAATCGCTCGACGTGCTGTCTGATCTTGCGCACGACCAGGAAGCTGCCGTTGTCCAGCCACTCGGGCGAACTGCGCTTCGGTTCGCTGTCGGGCACGTCGAGCGGTCCGTCGCCCCGGTCGTTCACCCAGCCCAGCAGCATCTCGCCGGTCTTCACCGCATCGTCCCAGAACTGGCTGTGGGCCGAGGGCGCGAGCCTGGGTTGGCTGATGCCGTCGACATAGCCGAAGTGATCGCGCGCGGCCGGCTCGCTGCTGATGCTCGGCTTCGACCACCCCGGCTCCACCGCCAGCACCTCGATGGCTGCCGACGGCAGTGCGTCCATCCATGACCGCAGGCGCGGCAGCAGCAGGCTGCGGTCGTCATCCGGATCGCCATCGGCTTCGGCCGTGCGCAGCTGAA
Organism: Rubrivivax sp.; assembly: GCA_030653505.1. Taxonomy (GTDB): domain Bacteria; phylum Pseudomonadota; class Gammaproteobacteria; order Burkholderiales; family Burkholderiaceae_C; genus Rubrivivax. Next base: position 17,662 of record JAURZK010000005.1, on the reverse strand, counting down.
TCACGAGATGAACCAGGTTCAAGTCGATGGGTGCCAGCTTCGCGCCCGTGTCCGGCCCAGTCTGCCCGGCGCGTGGCCGCTTCCAGTGCTGTGGATGGTTGCCGCGCAGGTCGCCGAGCAGGCCGGCCCGCGCTTCCATGCCCTGCATGAACTCGGCCGGCAGGGTGTCGAGGTGCTGCTGATGCACACCGAGCGCCTGCAGGCCCGGATAGGTGATGGCCACCGTGCATGCGACCGATGTGTCGTCCAGTTGCGCCAACATGCCATCGCTGATCGTGGCCGCCGTCTGTCCGACCGCCGGGGTCGCGGCTGTCTGCAACCAGCCGCGGGCGCCGGCGGCATCGCGCACCCGCGCCAGTACCAGCGCGCCGCGTGTGTAGCGGCCTTCGGGCGCCCGCGGCGACGAGAGGATCCCGGCCTGCACGGCCCGCGGGTCCGGCCCGCTGAGCAGTTCCCGCCTGCGGGGTCGTGACCATCGCCGTGACATCAACCACTCGCGCTCGCGCTCGAAGGGTGAACGCAGCGTGTCATAGCGCTGCCCGGGGTCGAACAGGCCCTGCGCGTACCAGCCCCGCAGGTCGGACAGGAAGTCCTGCGCGAAACGCAGCAGCACCGAGCCGTCGTCTTCCGGCACGACGCCGTCCACCGCAGGGGGCGGCATGCCGAAGAGGCGCGTCAAGCTGAACAGGCCCTTCAGGTTGCGCAGCGCCAGGTTCACCGACGCGGGCCCGGGCTGCGGCGGCCGCGGGGGCTCCAGCGCCAGTTGCGCGGCACGCAGGTCGGCGTCGGCCTGGCCGCCGCGTGTGCGCTGCAGCGTTTCCAGGCGGTTCAGGTAACTGCGGTCGGCTGCAGTGCCGGCCGCGTCGGCGTAGAAGAACAGGCCCGGCGCCTCCTGGCGGCGGATCCAGGCCACGTAGTCGTCGAAGGTGGACGTGGCCGCCAGGGGATAACCTTCGCAGTGGCAGAAGATCAGGTCCAGCAGTGTGCCCAGCGGCCCCCAGATGCGCCGGATGTAGGGTTCCCAGCCGCCGTCGAAGGTGACGTTGAGGAAGAGCTGCCGGCCCGGCGGTGGCACGGCAAAGCGGAAGAACTGCACGCCGCGCAGGCGCCCCACGTTGTCGATGAAGGGGTTGGGCTGCTCGCTCGCCTCGCGGCTGGCATGGCGGGCGGCGTCGAGCAGTTCGAGCACCGTCTTCAGCCGCCACGCATAGGAACGGCTTTCGAAGATGCCGGTGACGAGCCCAGGCTTGATGTCGGCGATGACCGTGAGGTCGGTGATGCCTTGAAGTTGCGTGGGTCGGGGATGCGGCATGGTGGGCTTCTCCTGGGCGTCGAGGGTGCTGCCGGTGCCGTCAGGTCACCACGGTGGCGACAGGTGCAGTTGCGGCTGCGGCTCGGGTGCGTTGCGGTCCATGGCGTCGGCGGGCTCGATGGTGTCCAGCGTGTGCATCAACTCGCGCACGCCCGCGGCCAGCGCCACGGCCTGGTGCCGCGCGGCCTCGCCATCGAACGGGTGATGTGTCGGTGCCGCCGTGCGCAGCAGATGCTCGTAGCTGGGTGCGCCGGCGTCGAGCCGACTGGCGAAGGCCTGCAGGTGGTCACGCAGCGCAGTCAGGCTGATGCGCGCGCGCGTCCAGCGGTGGCGTTCCCAGGCGTTGGACTGGCCAGCGGTGCGCGGCGTGGCGAAGTCGCGCACCAGCAGCCGGGCCGCTTCGACACCCTGGTCGGCGAGCATGCGGATGGTGGATGGCGTCATCGCCAGGTGGAGTCCGCCCGCGTCGGACGGCAGGCCGACGTGCACCAGGCGTTCACGGAAGCCGGGCAGGCGGCGCTGCAGGCTGTCGCGCCAGCCCAGGCACGTCGAGAGCATGGCCCACAGGAAGGGCAAGGGCGTGGTCCAGCCCGCGCTGTCGCTCGTCGTCGCCATGTCGAGCTCGGGGTCGCGTGTGTCCGATCGCACCGGGCGGGGATCGCCGTCGCCCGGGCGCCGGTACAGGTTGACGCCGAAGGTTGGAAAACGTGGCAGCGGCGCATCGAAGAGGTGCACCGGGCAGTTTGAGGTGATGCCGCCGTCGGAGAAGTAGACCTTGCGCGCCTCGAACGGCAGCTGCGTGGCCTCACTGCCGGCGCGCAAGACCTCGCGTCGCGGCACGGCGACGTACATCGGGAGTGCAGACAAGAGCAGCGGAAAGCTCAGGCTGAATCGCACCGCCATGAGCACGGGCCAATGTTCGGGGTCAGGCAGCGCCAGGAGCTCAGGCGCCTGGTCGCGCTGCAGCGTCACGGGCCGGGCGCAGGCCTTCAGATGGGCCAGGACGTCGGACGGAAACAGCGTCTGCCATTCCTGCGGGTCGTAGAAAAATTCGCGCAGCGGGTGGTCGCCCGGCGCGCCCGGCAGGCGCACCGGCCGTTGCAGTGTCACGGCCGTGGTGATGATCTGCAGGTCGATCTTCCGCTCGGCGGTCTTCTGCCACGCCCCATCGACGCGCGGGCCCCACCAGAGGTCTCCGAAAGTGAGCAGCGGGCCCTCGGGCAGGCCGGCCAGCCCGGCACGCCCGGCCAGCGACTGCAGGAGCGCATGCAGCTTGGGCGTCAGCGCGGGCGCGCCGAAGTCCGGCGCGCCCATTCCGCTGCACAAGCCCCAGTGGTTGTCGCGCAGGGCCCGCACGGTGATCCACAGTGCCCAGGCGGCCAGCAGCAGAAGTCCGCCGAGCGCGATGGGCGACACCATCAAGGCCCAGAGCGACGCGCACCCGAGCACGCGGTCGATGCTGGCGCTGCAGCCCAGGCTGGCGTGCAGCCAGGCGGCGGCGATCGCGCCCAGGCCGGCCGTCGCCAGCGCCAGCACCAGTGCGGCGATGGAGAAGTGCTCAACGAGCGCCAGGGCGACACGCGCGGCGGAGCCCCATGCCGTGTCTCGGCCCGACCGGGACAGCGCCGCCATCGCCACGCCGAAGCTCGCCAGCCCGCGCGGCGTGGGCTGGAAGAGCCGGTACAGCGCCGTGCGTCCGTGGCGGGTCTCGGCGAGCCGATCGGGAAACGCAGACAGCTCTTCGAACGCGCTGTTCGGCTGGCCGTCTGCTGCCCTGCGGCCGAACTCCGCCGCTGCCGCCGCCGCGGCAGCCACTGCGCCGGAAGAGGTGCCGCCCAGCTGCCTGAAGCTGTAGTGCTTGGAGAGATGGGCCAGCAAGGTGGCATAGACCACGGCACTCGTGACGCCACCCTCGAGCACGATACTGCACGGTGGGTGTTCCGCCGCCATCCTGCACCCCCTTGCTATGCGGCCCCGGGCGCGTCTCGGCGGCGGGAAACCTGCCCCTGCCCTGGCGCTGGAAGCACCATCGTCCCCGGTGGCTGCGCAGGATAGTGCCTGCCTGGCAGATTGCCTTCATCCGCAATCGGTATTAGGGGGATGGGGGTCGGCCTCCATTTGTTTGGCCCGGGCGCGGGTCGGACCCGTGTCCGGTGGCAGGCTGAGGCGTCGCATCGGTGGCTGCCTTTATCGGTGCCAGGGGCCGCACTGCCGGCGCCATGGTCACCAGCGCCAGCCGGTCGAGTTTTCCCGCGGCCGTGTGGGGCAGGGCGGGCACGAAGCAGATGCGGCGTGGCCGCTTCTGCGGCGCCAGGCGCGTGGCCAGGTGGGCGCGCAGCGCCTCGTCGTCGGGCGCCTGCGGGCCCACGACGAGCGCAGCCGCAACGACCTGCCCCCAGGTCGCGTCGGGCACACCGAACACGGCCGCCGCCACCACCCCGGGGCAGGCCTCGAGCACCTGTTCCACCTCGGCGGGGTAGACGTTTTCGCCCCCGGTGACGATGAGGTCGGTGCGGCGGGCGTGCAGGTGCAGGCAGCCCTGGGCGTCGAGCTCGCCCAGGTCGCCGGTGTCGAACCAGTCGTCTTCCGCCAGCGGCGGCTCGCCCAGGTAGCCAGCCATGCGCATCGGGCCCTTGACGAGGATGCGGCCGCCGTCGATGTGCAGCTGCGCACCCGCCAGCGGCCGGCCGGCGCCCCAGGCCGCGGCATCGAAGCGCTGCGCGTAGGGCGTGGCGACAACCTGCGAGCAGGTTTCGGTGCAGCCGTAGGTGATGACGATGGGCAGCCGGCGTGCGGCAGCGCGCGCCAGCAGGCCGGGCGTGGCTGCTGCGCCGCCGATCAGGGCCACGCGCAGGAAAGTCGGTGGTGTCCAGTCGGGGTTCGCATCGAGCACCATCGCCAGCATCGTGGGCACCAGCGACAACTGCGTCACGCGCCAGCGTTCGATCCACTGCGGCAGCAGCCCTGCATCGAAGGCGGGGGCCAGGGCCACGGCGCGCCGCGCCGCCAGGCAGCGCGTGACGATGGACAGGCCACCGACACGCGCCACCGGCATGGCGAGCAGCCAGCAGTCGTCGTCCTGCCAGCCGAGGTTGGCTGCGCTGGCCTGCGCCGAGGCGAGCAGCGCCGACCGTGTGAGCACCGCGCCGCGCGCGCGGCCCGTGGTGCCCGAGGTGTAGAGCAACGCCGCCGCGTCGGCAGGCAGCACGGCCGCCGCACGCTCGACGGCGGCACGCTCGGCGGCCTGCTCGGCTGCGGTCAGTTTGGGGTGCAGCAGCAGCGCGGGCACCTTCAGCTCGAGCAGTGCGTACAGCGTGAGCAGCGTGTCAAGCGTGTTGCTGCCGACGACGGGGTGTATGGCGCCGGGCCGCGCTACCTTGGCCAGCGTGGCCATCCGGCCTTCTGTCAGGCGTGCCAGTTCGGCAAAGCTGTAGCTGCGCGCTTCGGTATGCAGCGCGGCGGCGTCGCCGGCTTCGCGCGCGGCGGCGATGATCGACAGCCCGTCGCTCACGCCCGCCCCGCCCGGCGCGCCGCTGCCCGGCCGCGTGCGGTCACGGCAGGCGCGGGAACTTGCGGAAGTCGGGCTTGCGCTTTTCCAGGTAGGCGTTCTTGCCTTCCTGGCCTTCAGCGGACATGTAGAACAACATCGTCGCGTTGCCCGCCAGTTCCTGCAGCCCGGCTTGGCCGTCGCAGTCGGCGTTCAACGCCGCCTTCAGGCAGCGCAGCGCGATGGGGCTGTTGGCCAGCATCTCGCGGCACCACTGCACGGTCTCGGCCTCCAGCCGTTCGTAGGGCACGACGCAGTTCACCAGGCCCATGTCCAGCGCCTCCTGCGCGCCGTACTGGCGACACAGGAACCAGATCTCGCGTGCCTTCTTCTGGCCCACGATGCGGGCCATGTAGGAAGCGCCATAACCGCCGTCGAAACTGCCCACCCGCGGCCCGGTCTGGCCGAAGCGGGCGTTGTCGGCGGCAATGGTCAGGTCGCACACCATGTGCAGCACGTGGCCGCCACCGATGGCGTAGCCGGCCACCATCGCGACCACGGGTTTGGGCAGCGTGCGGATCTGGCGCTGCAGGTCCAGCACGTTCAGCCGTGGCACGCCGTCGCCGCCGACGTAGCCGGCGGGGCCGCGCACACGCTGGTCGCCGCCGGAACAGAAGGCCTCCTTGCCTTCACCCGTCAGCACCACGACGCCGATGTTCTCGTCGTCGCGCGCGTCGTTGAAGGCGGCCTGCATCTCGCGCACCGTCTCGGGCCTGAAGGCGTTGCGCACCTCGGGCCGGTTGATGGTGATCTTGGCGATGCCTTCTTCGGCCTTGTCGTAGCGGATGTCGGTGTAGCCGGGGACGGGCGTCCACGCCGGAACGGGCGGCAGGGCGGGTGTGTTCATGGTCTCTGGGGCAGGGGGTGAAGACACCGGCCCACGGGCCGGCAAGGGACAGGAATCAATCGATTTTCGCACCCGAAGCGCGCACGGCCCGGCCCCAGGTCTCGGCACTGCGGGCGATGAACTGTGCGAAGGACGCGGATGTGCCGGCCACGGGAACGGCGCCACGCGCACGCAGCGCGGCGACGAGCTCGGGGTCGCCCAGCGCCTGGCGGATGGCGGCGTTCAGACGTTCGACGATGGCCGGCGACGTGCCGGCGGGAACGAAGATGCCGTCCCAGGCCGTGGCGTCGAAACCGGGCAGACCCGACTCGGCGATGGTCGGCACGTCGGGCGCGCCCGGGAAACGTTTCTGTGTCGACACCGCCAGCCCGCGCACGCGTCCGGCCTGCACCATCGGCCAGGCGTTGGGCATGACCTCGATCATCATCTGCACCTGGCCGCCGATGAGGTCGGTCATGGCCAGCGCGCCGCCGCGGTAGGGCACGTGCACGATGTCGATGCCGGCCTGGGTCTTGAAGAGTTCACCCGCCAGGTGCGAGGTGGTGCCGTTGCCCGCCGAGCCGAAGTTCAGCTGGTTCGGGTGCAACCTGGCGTAGGCGATGAGTTCGGCCGCCGACCGGGCCGGCAGCTTCGGGTTGACGATCAGCATGGCCCCGATCTCGGTCAGACGCGACACCGGGGTGAAGTCCTTTACCGGGTCGAAACCGAGCTTGTTGTAGAGCTGCGCGTTGATGGCGTGCGTGCCGTTGGTGCCGTAGAGCAGCGTGGAGCCGTCGGGCATGGCGCGCGACGCGTACTCGGCGCCGATGTTGCCGCCGGCGCCGGCCTTGTTGTCGATGACGATGGTCTGGCCCAGCACCCGCGCCACCCTGGGCATCATCAGTCGCGCCAGGCTGTCGGCGCCACCGCCGGGCGGGAAGGGCACGACGAGCCGGATGGGCCTGTCGGGGTAGGCCGGTGGCGCAGCCGCATCGGCTGCCGCCGCCGAGCGAGGCAGGGCAGCCAGCAGGGCACAAAGGGCCAGCACGGCCACGCCGACGCCCGCCGAAACCGGGGCGGCGCGCCGGGAGGCGGTTGGGCGTGTCATGGCGCGGTGTCTGGCTCGGCAGCGGCCGCGGTGCCGGCGCTGCGGCAACGCATCAGCACCATCGTCTTGACCGTCATCACCGGCTCGCCGCGCTGGTTCGTCACCTCGTTGGAGGTCTGCACCAGCCCGCGGTCGGGCTTGCTGCGTGAGCGCCGCGCCTCGGTGACGGTGATGCGCAGCGACAGCCTGTCACCCGGCCGCACCGGCGCCAGCCAGCGCAGTTCGTCGACGCCGGGTGAGGCCAGCCCGGCCCGGCCGGGCAGGAAGTGATCGACCAGCAGCCGCATCATCAGGCCGGCCGTATGCCAGCCGCTGGCGATGACACCACCGAAGGGGCCGCCGGCGGCACGCTGCGGGTCGGCATGGAAGGGCTGCGGGTCGTACTTGCGGCCGAAGTCGACGATGTCGGCTTCGTCCACGGCGATAGGCCCGTAAACATGCACCGCGCCGGGCACGTAGTCCTCGAGATGGCGTTCGTCGCGGTCGACGGGTAGGGATGGGGCGGACATGGAGGTCGGTACGCGCAGCGCGGTGGCGGGCGCGCCGGACTTTACCGCGGGCCGTGCCCCGGGACCGTTCGGAACCGTCATCGGTGAAACTCGGAGCCTGCCGTGGCCCGCCCCGACGCCCGGCCGAGAAGAGGAACGCCCATGACCGACACCGCCACCCCCGCGCAGACCCTGAATACGCGTCGCGTGCTCGTCACTGGCGGGCTGGGCGCTCTGGGCCGCGCAGTCGGCCACGTGCTTGCGGGCCGCGGCGCCCAGGTCGTGCTGCTGGACCGCGCACCGGCCGAGATCGTGCTCGGCATGGTCGGCGTGCTGGGCGGCATCGACCTGGGTGACGAGGCCGACACGGCCGCCGCCGTCACCGAAGCCCACCGGCTGATGGGGGGTCTGAACGCACTCGTCAACGTGGCCGGCGGCTTCCGCTGGGAGAAGCTCGACGGCGGCAGCCTGGCCACGTGGGACACGATGTATGCAGTGAACCTGCGCAGCGCCGTCGCCGCCTGCCGCGTTGCGCTGCCGCTGCTGCATGCCGCGCCGCCCGCGGCCATTGTCAATGTCGGCGCGCTGGCGGCCGTGAAGGCCGGTGCGGGCATGGCGGCCTATGCGGCGTCGAAGGCTGGGGTGGCCCGGCTCACCGAGGCGCTGGCCGAGGAACTGAAGGACGAGGGTGTGCGGGTCAACGCCGTGCTGCCCAGCATCCTGGACACGCCAGCCAATCGCGCCGACATGCCCGATGCCGACACTTCACGCTGGGTCGGCTGCGCGCAGTTGGCGGCGGTGGTGGCCTTCTTGCTGTCGGACGACGCCGCGGCCGTCACCGGCGCCTGCATCCCGGTGGCCGGCCGCGTCTGAGCGGCAGGGCGCCTAGAGCCAGCGGCAACTGCCCACGTGGTGGTGCATGGGCTGGCGGTCGGCCCAGGCGGCCAGGCGTTCCAGCCAGGAAGGGGCGGGGGCTGCAGCACCACGTGCACTGGCATGGGCCACCTGCGGCGTGTGCAGCAAGGTGCGCAGGCTGTGGAGCCCAAGGCCGAAGGAGGCGGTTTGCATGGACATGATGACCTTCGTTGGAAACCCGCGCCGGGCCCGGGAGGGCACCATTGCGCAGTGATTGAACTGTGGCGCTGCGCGACTCTGCACACAACGTGGCATGCTGCAGTCTGACTTTGCAAAAACGCACAGACCGCCATGGCCGATCTCGACTGGGACCACTACCGCCACGCGCTGGCCATAGGCAGCGCCGGCTCGCTGGCCGGTGCGGCGCGGCTGCTGGGTGTGAACCACACCACGGTGCTGCGGCGGCTGGACGCACTGGAAGCGCAGCTGGGCACGCGCCTCTTCGACCGCCATCGCCAGGGTTACCAGCCCACCGAAGCCGGGCTGGCGCTGCTGGCGCAGGCGCGGCACATGGCCGAACGTGCCGACGAGATAGAGCGCCAGGTGCTGGGGCAAGACCGCCAGCTCACCGGCGTGCTGCGTGTCACCACCGCCTTCGTCGTCATGGACCACCTGCTGCCGCAGCCACTGGCCGACTTCGCCCGCGCCTACCCGGGCATCGAGACCGAGGTGATGGAAAACGCCTTCCTCGTCGACCTGGCCAGCCGCCACGCCGACGCCGACCAGGGCTGGACGCGCCGCGAAGCCGACGTTGCGCTGCGCCTTTCGGTGCAGGTGGCCGAGCACCTGGTGGGCCGCCAGCTCGGCACCACGTGCAGCCGTGTCTACGCATTGCGTGGTGCGCCCGATCTGCCGCAGACCGTGACGCCGCTGGACGTGTTGCTGCGCGAAGCGCCCTGGGTGGCCTTCGAGCGCGACGGCCATTCGCGTGTGCATGACCACTGGATGCGCCGCCATCTGGCGCAGTCGAACGTGCGTGTGCGTGTCGACATCTTCAACGCCAAGGCCGCCATGCTGCGCACCGGCATCGGCGTGGGTGTGCTGCCCACCTTCATGGAAGCCAGGCACCCGGAACTGGTGGCGGTGTCGGAGCCCATCGCCGAACTCTCGCAGCCCGTGTGGATGCTGACCCACCCCGACCTGCGCCACACGGCCCGGGTGCGCGCCTTCATGCAGTTCGTCGGTGACGCGCTGGTGGAGCGCCTGCGCACGGATTGACGGCGCGCAACAAGGCCTGCCACACCGGTCAAGGGCCAGGCCAATCGCGGCCGCAGAATGGACGTCATCCACGGGAGATCAGCATGGCCTGCGCAGTGCTCTTCGCCGACGTCGCCGGCAGCACGGCGCTCTACGAGGTGCTGGGCGACGAGCGTGCATTTGCACTGGTCGAGAGTTGCCTGGGCGTCATGTCGGCCTGCACCGTCGAAGCCCGGGGCCGTGTCGTGAAGACCATCGGCGACGCGGTGATGGCCGTGTTCGACACCGCGGACGCGGCCGCCGAAGCTGCCACCGCCATGCAGCGCAGGGTCGACGAACTCGGCCCCAGCGTCGGCATGCGCCTGGGCCTGCGCATCGGCTTCCGTCACGGCCAGGTGGTCGAACGCGAGGGTGACGTCTACGGTGACACCGTGAACCTGGCGTCGCGTCTTTGCGACCTGGCATCCAAGGGGCAGGTCATCACCGACCGCGAGACCGCCGGGCAATTGTCGGCCGCGCACGTGGCCCAGTTGCGCCCACTCTTCTCCATCCCGGTCAAGGGCAAGCAAGAGGAGGTGGAACTGGTCGAAGTCGACTGGCAGACCGCCAGTGAAGACAAGACCGCGATCTTCGTCTCTCGCCCCAAGGCCGGTGCCGCGCCGGCGGTGCTGGAACTGGAGCTGGAAGGCGAGCGCATAGCGATGGGGCCGCAGCGCCGCAAGGTGACCTTCGGGCGCGACCACGAGGCCGACTTCACCGTGCGCCACCCGCTGGTGTCGCGCGCCCACGCCATGATCGAGCGCCGTCGCGAACACTTCGTGCTCGTCGACCACAGTTCCAACGGCAGCTTCGTCAGCTTCGAGGGCAGGCCCGAGTTCCAGGTGCACCACGAGGAGCTGTCGCTCGTCGGACAGGGCTGCATCGCCTTCGGCCAACCACGCGCCGAGGCGGCGCAGGTGGTGAACTTCCGTTGCGTCTGAGGGCCGGCGGCCAGCCGGGGGCTGAATGCGGGTCGATGCCCTTCTCGCGCCGCACGCACTTCGCGATGTCGGGCCGGTCGGTGATCAGCCCGTCGACGCCCAGCTCGATCAGGGGGCCCATGTTGCCGGGGTCGTTGACGGTCCACACCCGGCTTCGGGGCGCAGGCTGCGTTCGGTCAAGGCGGCGGGCAAAGCGCACGCTAAGCTGCTGCATTTGACCCTGTCCGCCGGATTCCCCGCATGCCCCAGACCCCCTCTCGGAAGTGGCTGCGCCGCAGCCTCGTGCTGCTGGTGCTGCTGGCCCTCGGTGCCGCGCTGGTGTGGTGGCTGGGCCGCCCCAAGCCCCTGCCCGTGCTGGTCACGACTGTCGCCCGTGGCACGGTCGAGGCCACGGTGACCAACACACGCGCCGGCACGGTCGAGGCCTGCCAGCGCACGCGCCTGTCGACGATCTCGGGCGGACGCATCGCGGTGTTGGCGGTGAAGGAGGGCGACCGCGTGCGCAAGGGCCAGTTGCTGATGCAGCTGTGGAACGAAGACCAGCAGGCAGAGCAGGCCTTTGCGCAGGCCCAGCTGGCAACCTCGCGCAAGCGCGTCACCGAGGTTTGCACCATGGCCGACCTGGCGCGACGCGAACTGGCGCGACAGGAAGGCCTGTTCAAGCAGGGCTTCGTCTCCGAAGGCCGGCTCGACACCGTGCGCGCCGAAGCCGACACGCGCGCCGCCAGCTGTGCCACGGCCAAGGCCGACGTGGCGCAGTCGCAGGCCCGCGTGGTCGTGGTCGGCGCGGCACGCCAGCGCACGGTGCTGGTCGCGCCCTTCGACGGCACGGTGGCCAAGATCGTCGGCGAGGTCGGCGAGTACTCCACCCCATCGCCACCGGGGGTGCCCACGCCGCCGGCCATCGACCTCATCGACGACTCCTGCCTCTACGTGAAGGCGCCGATGGACGAAGTCGACGCGCCCAAGATCAGCGCCGGCCAGCCGGTGCGCATCACGCTGGACGCGCTGCCGGGCAGGTCGTTCCCCGGCAAGGTGCGACGTGTGGCGCCGTATGTCACCGCGGTCGAGAAGCAGGCGCGCACGGTCGAGATCGAGGCCGTCTTCGACGACCCCAAGGCCGCAGGCCGGCTGCTGGTGGGCTACAGCGCCGACGTCGAGGTCATCCTCGAGGTGCGCGCCGACGTGCTGCGTGTGCCGACGGCAGCGCTGATGCAGGGCGGCAAGGTGCTGCTGCTGGAAGGCGGGCGGCTCGTCGAGCGGCCGGTGAAGACCGGTGTCACGAACTGGGAACACAGCGAGATCATCTCGGGGCTGGCGGGCGGCGAACGCATCGTGACCTCGCTCGACCGTGCCGGCGTGAAGGCCGGCGCAGCGGCGGTGGTCGACGAAGCCGCATCGGCGGCGAAGTGAAGCGATGAGCGCTGCCGCCGCCGTGCGTGCGCCCGATCCAACCCCGGGCGCGGCGCAGATCGCGTTGCAGGGCATCGAGAGGGTGTTCCACCTGGGCGACAGCGTCGTGCACGCGCTCGACCGTGTCGACCTGCGCGTCGCCCCTGGTGAGTACGTCTCGGTGATGGGCCCATCGGGCTCGGGCAAGTCGACGCTGCTCAACGTGCTGGGCCTGCTCGACCGCCCCGACGCCGGGCATTACCTGCTGGAAGGCCGCGACGTGACGACGCTCTCGCCCGACGAGCAGGCGCAGGTGCGCAGCCAGCGCATCGGCTTCGTGTTCCAGAGCTTCCACCTCGTGCCGCGGCTGACGGCGGCCGAGAACATCGCCTTGCCCATGGTGCTCGCGGGCATCCCGGCGCGCGAGCGTGAGGCGCGGGTGCAGCAGGCGCTGGACGGTTTCGGCCTGGCCGACCGCGCCGGCCACCGGCCCGACCAGCTCTCGGGCGGCCAGCGTCAGCGGGTGGCCATCGCGCGTGCCACGATCATGCGGCCAGCCATGCTGCTGGCCGACGAGCCCACCGGCAACCTCGACCGCGCCACCGGCGACGAGGTCATCCGCCTGCTGGAAGAGCTCAACGCCGCTGGCGTGACGCTGCTGATGGTGACGCACGACGCCGCCCTGGGCGCGCGCGCGCGGCGGCGCATCCAGATGGAAGACGGGGCGATAAGGCTCGACGAGACGCAGCCCGGCACATCGCCCAGAGCCGGGGTCGCAGATGCGCGCACCTGACCTGCTGGCCTTCGCGCTGGGCGCCGCCCAGGGCAACCGCGTGCGCACCGCGCTTTCGATGCTGGCCATGGCCATCGGCGTGGCCGCGGTGGTCACGCTCACGGCACTGGGCGACGGCGCACGCCGCTACGTGATGCGCGAGTTCAGCGCCATCGGCAGCAACCTCGTCATCGTGTTGCCGGGCCGTACAGAAACCGGCGGCATCAATCCCGGCAGCTTCGGCGGCGCGACCCCGCGCGACCTGACCGTCGACGACGCAAGCGCCGTGCTGCGCGGCCCCGCCGTGCGCCGCGTGGCGCCACTGACCGTGGGCACCTCGGAGCTGTCGGTGGGTGGCCGCCTGCGCGAGGCCATGGTGGTCGGTTCGACGGCCGAATTCCTGGAAGTGCGGCAGTTCAGGATGGGGCAGGGCCAGTTCCTGCCTGCCGAGGACTGGGGCCGCGGCTCGCCGGTGATGGTGCTGGGCGCCAAGCTGCGTGCTGACCTGTTTGGCAATGCCAATGCGCTGGGCCAGTTCGTGCGTGTCGGGGACCGGCGTTTCCGCGTCATCGGCGTGCTGGCCGCCACCGGCAGCGGGCTGGGCATGAACACCGACGAAATCGCGGTGGTGCCGGTGTCCGTCGCGCTGGCGATGTTCAACACCAACACGCTCTTCCGCATCCTGGTCGAGGCGCGCAGCCGCGACGCCATCACCGCCGCGAAGGAACAGGCCACGGCCATCATCCAGGCGCGCCACGAAGGTGAACAGGACGTCACCGTGATCACGCAGGACGCGCTGCTGGCCACCTTCGACCGCCTTATCGGCACGCTCACGCTGGCTGTGGCCGGCATCGCCGCCATCAGCCTGGCGGTGGCCGGCATCCTGGTGATGAACGTGATGCTGGTGTCGGTGGCGCAGCGGCGCAGCGAGATCGGGCTGTTGAAGGCGCTGGGCGCCAGCGGCGCCACGATACGCAGCGCCTTCCTCGTCGAGGCGGCGCTGCTGTCGGGGCTGGGCGCGCTGGTCGGCTACGCGCTGGGGCTGGCCGGAGCGGCGGTGATCCGTGCGCTCTACCCGGTGTTCCCGGCCTACCCGCCCGACTGGGCCGTGCTGGCCGGCCTGGGCACGGCGGTAGTCACCGGGCTGGTCTTCGGCGTGTTGCCGGCGCGGCGCGCAGCGCAGCTCGACCCGGTGACCGCATTGGCACGAAGGTGATGTTCACGGCATGAAGCCCAGGCCATGACCCCCGCCGATGCCGTGCGTTTCGCCTGGCGCTCGATCACCGCGCACCGCATGCGCAGCGGGCTCACGCTCGCGGGCATCGCGGTGGGCATCTCGGCGGTGATCCTGCTCACCTCCATCGGCGAAGGTGTGCACCGTTTCGTGATGGGTGAGTTCTCGCAGTTCGGCACCCACGTCATCGGCATCATGCCCGGCCGTACCACCGCCAGCGGCGGCGTGCCGGCGGGCCTGCCGACGTCGGTGCGGCCGCTGACGCTGGACGACGCGCGTGCCCTGAGGCACGTGCCGGGCGTCGTCGGCGTCGTGCCGACGGCTTGGGGCAACGCCGAGGCGCAGGCGCGCGGCAGGGTCAGGCGCACCATCGTCTACGGTGTCTCCGACGCGGCGCTGGCGGTCTTCAACATGCAGGTGGCGGTGGGCCAGTTCCTGCCCGGCGACGGTGCCGACGAAGCGCGTGCCTTCGTCGTGCTCGGGCCCAAGCTGAAGCAGGAGATCTTCGGCAGCGACAACGCCCTGGGTGAACGCCTGCGCCTGGGCGGGCAGAGCTTTCGCGTCATCGGTGTGCTGGCGCCCAAGGGTCAGTTCCTGGGCCTGGACCTCGACGACACGGCCTTCGTGCCGGCGGCGCGTGCGATGGAGCTCTTCAACCGCGACAGCCTGGCCGAGATCCATCTCACCTACGACCCCGAGGTGGCCGCGCGCACCGTGGCTGCCGCGGCCGAGGCGATCCTGACCGCCCGCCACGGCCGCGCCGACTTCACGGTGACGACGCAGGAAGAGATGCTCAGCGCGCTGTCGAACATCCTCGACGTGCTGACGATGGCGGTGGCCGCCCTGGGCAGCATCTCGCTGCTGGTGGGCGCGGTGGGCATCGTCACCATCATGACCATCGCGGTGGCCGAACGCACGCCCGAGATCGGGCTGATGATGGCGCTGGGCAGCCAGCGCCGCATGATCCTGTGGCTGTTCCTCGGCGAGGCCGTAGTGCTGGCGGTGCTGGGCAGCCTGCTGGGCGTGGCCATCGGCTTTGGCCTGGCGCAGCTGATACGCGCCGCGGTGCCGGCGCTGCCGGTGTCCACGCCCTTGCTCTACGTGCTGCTCTCGGTGGCCAGCAGCGCCGTCATCGGCCTGGTTGCGGGCGTGTTGCCGGCACGCCATGCCGCGCGGCTGGATCCTGTGGACGCGTTGCGCGCCGAGTGAGCCGGCGTACGCCGGCAGCGCTCAATGCGGGACGGCCGCGCCGTCGGCGGGCAGGTCCCTGCCGGCCAGGCCGAAGGCGTGGCTGTCGTGGCAGGCGTGCATGCCGGACTCGAGAAGGCTGTGCGCGTCGAACAGCGCGTCGAGCCGTCTGGCCGCGGGCGGCCCGGCCGCTGCTTGCATCAGCGCAAGTTCAGGTTGCCGCCGAACAGGCCCAGCAGGCCGATGACGATGAGGTAGATGGCGACGATGTAGTTCAGCAATCGCGGCATGACGAGGATGAGGATGCCGGCGAGCAGCGAGACGATCGGGGCTATGCCCAGTTGCAGATTCATGGCGTGAGACCTTCGCAGCGGTGGATTGCCGCCCACGTGCCGGCGGCAGCGGGGCGGGCGCGAGAGCCTGACGCGACCGGGCGGTACGGTCTGTGCGATGTCGCACCTTCGGGTCCTTGCGTACCGCACCGCACCGCAGCGTCGCTGCGCCGCGTGGTCAGGGCGTCTGTGCGCCGATGCGCAACTGCACCGCGCTGCTGCCTTCTGCCACCGGCTCGCCCAGGCGCGCCAGCGCGATGCCGCGAGAGCGAAGGTGGCGGTGCACGTCGGCCGCGCGTTGCAGCGCCAGTGTCGCCGGGGCGCCGCTGCCGGCGGGGTCGCTCGGGGCGGACAGCAGTGTCAACCGCGTGCCGGGCCGGCGGCGCAGGCTCTGGGCCACCTTGTCGAGCACGGCACCCAGCGCGGGTTTGACCTGGCTGCGGCCGGCTTCGAAGCAGAACTCGCGCGGCACGTCGACGGCCAGTGTGCCGTCGCTGCGTTGCGAAATGCGCACCGGCGTGCCGCGAAACCAGTCCTGCAGCCAGCGCTGTTCGATGGCCAGCATCTCGGCGTTCGCGGTCCGGGCGCCGGGTCCCCCCGGGATCGGCACGGGGGGTGGCGCTGCCTCGGTCGGTGGTGCCGTGGTCTGCGGGCCGGTGGTCCCCGGCGGCGGACCGGGCGCCGGCCCGGAGGGCCGCTGCGGTGCCACGCTGGCGCAGCCCGCCAGCATCATCGCCAGCGTCGTCAGCAGTGCCCGGCGTGGCCCGGGCGCGGCAGGCAGCGCCGTTCGGGCACGCAGCGAAGGAAGTGTCTGCAGGGCGATCATGCGGCCCTACCGTACCAGACCCACGCGCATGCCCAGCACCGGCCCGCCGGCGCCACCCAGGATGCGCACGGTCGCCTGCCGCGGCTTGAAGCCCGCGGGCAGCGGCTGGCTGCCGCGCAGCACCGCCTGCGGGCCCAGGCTGACGGGCACCGGCGGCAGCGTGACGGCGGCGACTTCGCCGCGCCCCGCGCTTTCGCCCGTGACGACCACCTGCAGCACGGCCGCCAGCGGCCGGCCGGCGCCACGTTCGCGGCTCAGTGCCAGGTCGTAGTTGAGTTCGCCGCTGCCGCCGACGAAGCGCATCGCCCGCACCGCCACGGGGCCGCGGCGCGGGTCAGGCGGAAAGGCCTCGACCAGCACGGCCAGTTCACCCTGCAGGCGTTCGATGGTGGCGCGGCCCGTCGCCAGTTCGGTGGCCTGCTGCTGTCGCGCCTCGTTGGCCGACGTGAGTTCGGCGTTCAGTTGCGACTGCGCCTGTGCCAGCCGCAGACGTTCGGCCTCGGCCTGTTCGAAAGCCGCCGTCATGCGCGCCGAGGCCTCGGCCGTCAGGCGTGGCGGCAGATGCTCTTCCTGCACGTAGAGCACGCCGCCGGTGCCCAGAGCGGTGCCGGCCAGCATCAACCACAGCCAGCGCGGCAGGCGCCAGCGCGAGCGGCGCTGGTCGTAGCGAGAGAAGGTGACGGCACGGGATCGACTGAACATGGGCGGCAGCAGGGCAAGCGTAGGGAAGGGCGGCACGGTGAGGCCCGCAGGCGCAAGGCGTGCAACACGATGTGTACCGGCCCAGCGGGCCACGGCGTCGGGTGGCCCGCCGCAGGGTCGACACGGCGGCGGCAGAGGCGGCCGCCGGCGGGCCGTTGCGCCGCGCCGGCCCGGCGCAGCGCTGCGATGGTGCGGTTCTGGCGCTGAACGTTTGTGGACACACCTTGCAAAGTCCAACGGCTCGCAGACGTTCTTTCCGTGTGTGCGGCGCGCCTTGTCACCAGCGCCGGACCTCGGCATGCACCGGGTAGGGAGCCGGTGGCTCGGGCGCCGGCGGCAGTCCCGCGAGCTCGGTGGCCAGGCCGTGATTGACGTCGCGGTGGTGGGCCTCGTCGGCGCGCACCACCAGCACCACGTCGCGCAGCGTGGCGTCGTCGGCCAGCTTCCAGTAGCGGCGGGCCAGCGCCGGCGCGGGCACGTTGGGCGAGCGGCCGGCGTCGATTTCGGCCAGGTACATCGTGTAGCTCAGCACGGCCTCTTCCTCGAAATAGCCCACGAGCCGGTGCGCGGTGCGCCGCGACACCAGGTAGAGCAGGAAGAAGCCGACGTAGAAGACCCACTGCGTCACCATGATCAGTCCGCGTTCCAGCAGCGTGGGCCTGGCGATCTCGACGAAGGTCATCAGGTGCATGCGCTCGTTCTCGGCCTCTTCCATCAACGTGCGTATCCAGCCGTCGTCGTCGACCATGCGGCGCAGGCAGTGCAAGTGGGTCGCCGTCGCGCCCACCATGCCGGGCACGGCGGCCACCGTCTCCAGCACGATGGCGCGGTGGCCGTAGCGCC
>JAURZK010000146.1 GCA_030653505.1 Rubrivivax sp. | reverse complement strand
AACGCAGCTTTGGCTCCCCCGGCAACGGCAGCGCGCCGCCGCGCGCTGCTGCAGCTGGGCACGCTCACGCTGGCGGCGCTGCCCTGGCCTGCAGCCCCTGCCCAGGCCTGGCCGGAGCGGCCCCTGAAGCTGGTGGTGAATTTCCCGCCGGGCGGTGCCTCCGACCAGTTCGCCCGCGCCCTGGCCCCTCTGCTGCAGGAAGCGCTGGGCCAGCCGGTGATCGTCGAGAACCGGGCTGGCTCGGGCGGCACGCTGGGTGGCGCTGCGGTGGCCAGGGCCGCGCCCGACGGCCACACGCTGCTGATGAGTTCGGGCGGCATGCTCTCCGTCACGCCGCACCTCTACAGCAAGCTGCCTTTCGACCCCCTGAAGGACCTGGTGCCGGTGGCCGCGGTGGCCCGCGTGACGGTGTTCCTCGTCGTGCCTGCCGACAGCCCGAACCGCGACTGGCCAGCCTTCCTGGCCGACCTGAGGGCCCACCCCGGTCAACGCAGCTTTGGCTCCCCCGGCAACGGCAGCGCGCCGCACCTGGCGGCCGAGCTGATGAAGAGCCTGACCGGCACGCAGGCGGTGCACGTGCCCTACCGCGGCGCGGCGCCCGCGCTCAACGACCTGCTGGGCGGTCAGGTGGACTTTCTCTTCGACCCCGGCACCGCACTGCCGCATATCCGCAGCGGGCGGCTGCGGGTGCTGGCGGTGGGCAGCCCGCGGCGTTCGCCGCTGTTCCCCGACGTGCCGACGCTGGCGGAGCGGGGCCTGCCGGGTTTCGACGCCGACACGGTGTTCGGCCTGTATGCCCCCACGGGCACGCCGCCGGCCGTGGTGCAGCGGTTGGAGGAAACCGTGGCCCGCATCGTGGCGACACCGGCGCTGCGCGAACGCATCGCGGCCATGGGTGGCGAACCGGCGCTGATGAGCGCGGCCGAATTCGGCGCCCGCATGGCCGCCGACGGTCGGCGCTTCGGCAGCCTCATCCGCGAGCGGCGCATCGTCGGCGACTGAACGCCGTCGAGGCCTCGGCCCGTCCCGGCACAGGCGGCTCAGGCGCGCGTCTGCGCGAGGTGGTCGCAGGCCAGGTGGGCCAGCGCGCGCACGCCGGTGACGAGTGCCCGCTCGTCGGCCAGGAAACGCGGCGAGTGGTTGCTGGGCGCCCTTTTCGGGTCGTTGCCCGGTGGCGTCACGCCGAGAAAGATGAACAGCCCCGGCACGACGCGCTGGAAGAAGGAGAAGTCCTCCGACCCCGTCACCTTGTTGACGAGTTCCAGCCGCCCCGGCCCGGCCACGCGCTGCAGCGTGGGCACCATGGCCGCGGTGAGGGCGGGGTCGTTCACCGTCACGGGGTAGTTCTTGCTGATGCACACGGTGCAGGTCGCGCGCGAGCCGCGCCCGACGGCCTCGGCCAATGTCGTCACGCGCTCGTGGATGTCGTCGCGCATGGCCTCGTCGAAGCTGCGGATAGTGCCGCGCATCTCGACGCTGTCGGGAATGATGTTGCCGCGGTTGCCGCCCCTGATCATGCCCAGGGTGACCACCGCCGGCTCGTGTGTGATGTCGACGCCGCGGCTGACCACGGTCTGCAGCCCCAGCACCACCTGCGCCGCGGTGACGATGGGATCGACGCCGAGCCAGGGCGCGGCACCGTGCGTCTGGCGGCCACGCACGGTGATCTGCAGCGTGTCGGAACTGGCCATCGTCGGCCCTGGCCGGTAGCCGATCACGCCCATCGGCAGCCGTGAGGTGACGTGCAGCCCGAACACCGCGGCCGGCGTCGGGTTCTGCAGCGCGCCCTCGGCAATCATCATCTTCGCGCCGCCGTCCTCGCCGTCGGGCGGCATCTCTTCGGCAGGCTGGAAGAGGAAGACCACCGTGCCCGCCAGCTGCGAGCGCAGGCCGGCCAGCAACTGGGCCACGCCCATCAGAATGGCGACGTGGCAGTCGTGGCCGCAGGCGTGCATCACGCCGACTTCCTCGCCGTTCCAGATCGCCTTGGCCTTCGACGCAAACGGCAGGTCGACCTCTTCCTTCACCGGCAGCGCGTCCATGTCGGCACGCAGCGCCACCACCGGCCCCGGCAGCGCGCCCTTCAGCACGCCCACCACGCCGGTGTGCGCCACCTTCGTGCGCACCTCGTCGAAGCCCAGCGCGGTCAGGTGCGCGGCGACGAGGCCGGCGGTGCGGAACTCGCGGTTGCCCAGCTCGGGGTGTTCGTGCAAGTCGCGACGCCAGGCGATGACCTGGGCTTCCAGCACCGCGGCGGCGGTGTCGATGGCAGCGGCCAGCCTGGTGGCGGCGTCTGTGACTTGCGTGGCTTGCGTGGCTTGCGTGGCTTGCGGCGCGTGCGAAGTGGTCATGGTGCGGAGCGTCGGTTGAAGTCGCGGTCCACGCTAGCACAGCGGCGGCGCGCGACAAGTCATGCGGGCGTCAGAACACGTCCAGCGTCGGGAAGGCATCGCTGCCGGTGATGCAGTCCCACAGCAGACAGGCCAGGCCCAGGTCGCCGGTCCACAGCGAGTGGCGGCCCTGGCCGTATTCAAGCCGGTGCCGCTCGACCTGGCCACAGCCGTGCACGGCCAGCGCGCGGGCGCGATCGAGCCAGGCCGCATCGCCGCTGCGTTGCCACAGCTTGAGCATCGCGAAACCGCTGCCGGCAGTGCCGTGGCAGAGGCTGGCGCCCTTGCTGAGCGGGCCGGCGTGCCAGGTGAGCGCGCCGGCTTGCAGCAGCAGCGTGTCCCACTCGGGCGTGCGCGGTGCGGTGGCCAGCCGGCAGACGATGCCCGGCGCGCCGTGGCAGTCCTGCACCGGCGGCAGCCACTCGGCCGGGCGCTGGGGGTTGATGCCGGGGAACCAGTTGACGCCGCCGTCGGCGTGCCGCGCGGTGGCCTGCAGCGTCGCCAGCGCGCGCCCGGTGACCAGCGCCACCTGCCCGGGCGGCAGCAGTGCCGCCGCGCGCAGGAAGGGGTAGACATTGCCGGCAAACCCGTGGCCGGCGCCGATGTAGCGCACCGGCGGACGGCCGTACAGGTTCTGCACCCACAGCCAGGTGCCGGTGTCGGCATCGATCTCCATCTCGGCCTGCAGCGCGTCGGCTGCCTCTTGCACCAGCGCCGTCCAGCGGGGTTCGCCGGTGGCCTCGGCCATGTGGATGGCGGCCAGCACCGTGCCGGGGTTGCCCCACAGTGCCTCGCGAACGGGGTTGTGCAGGTTGCCCTGCACGGTGTCGAACAGGCGCCGGGCCACCGCGTCGTCCGGCTGCACGGTCCAGTGCAGCAGATCAAGCCCGGCATCACCAAAGAGGTAGGACGCACTGCCGTGCTGGCTGTCGGCGAGCAGCGGGCGGTTGGCTGCACGCAGGGTGGCGGCAAAGGGCGTGAAGTCCGGCAAGGCGTCGATCACCCCCACCTGCGCCAGATGGCGCAGCGCCCAGACCACCCCGCCGGCGCCGAAGTACAGGTTGTGAAAGCGGTCGATGGGCGGCTCGGGGTCGTCGAGCGGATGCGCGCGCCAGCCCAGGCCGGGCTCGTAGGCTGCCAGGGCCGAGTCGGCAATGCGCCTGATCGCCTCGCGGGCGGTGGCGTCGTCCCAAGCGGACGCCTGCAGCGGTTCGTGTCGCGCGGGGTCGAACAGGCCGCTCATCATGGTCGGGCACTCCTGGCTTGCGGGCCGCCGTGGTGGCGCGCTGACGCCGTGCGGCTCCGCAATCACCAGCCTAACCGATGCGCGGCACTGACCGTCCACCCACCGCCGCGCTGCGCGTGTGGACGGCGGCGGTCGGCCGCAGGCCGATGCCGCGGCTCGGACTCACGCTGCGGCCGGCTTCAGACCGCCGGCCAGTCCACCGTCACGGCGAGCCCGCCGAGCGCCGCCGATGGTCGGGCCTGCACCTTGGCACCGTGCACGGCCGCGATGCGGCGCACGATGCTCCAGCCCAGCCCGCTGCCGCCCTGCCCCGTGCCCAGCACCCTGAAGAAACGTTCGCCCAGCCGTGCCAGTGCCTCGGGCGGCAGGCCGGGGCCGCTGTCCTGCACCTGCAGGCGCACGTGGCCGGCGTGGACCAGCACGGCCACCCGCACTTCCGCGCCAGGCGGGCTGTAGCGCAGCGCGTTGTCGACCAGGTTGCGCACCAGCACGGCCAGAAGCGTGGCGTCGCCCTGCACGGCGCAGGACGCCTCGGCCTGCAGTTCGATGGTCTGGCCGTGGTCGATGGCCGTCGGTGCCAGTTCGGCCACCTGCTGACGCACCAGCGCCGAGAGGTCGACCGAGTTGCGCGCCGGCGTCTGGCCGGCTTCCACGCGCGACAGCGTCAGCAGCTGTTCCACCAGCCGCGTGGCGCGGTCGCAGCCGGAAAGCGTGGCCTGCAGCGCGTGGCGCCGCGCTGCGTCGTCGGCCTCGGCCAACGCCACCTGGGCCTGGGCGCGGATGGCCGCGATGGGGGTGCGCAACTCGTGCGCGGCGTCAGCGGTGAAGCGGCGTTCGGCTGCCACCAGCGCCGTGATGCGCTCGAACAGGCCGTTCAGGCCGTCGACCACCGGCCGCAGTTCGCTGGGCGCACCCGGCACCACCAGCGGCTCGGTGGACTGGGGCCGGCGTTCGGTGATCAGCCTCGACAGCCGGCGCAGCGGCTTCACGCCCTGGAAGACCGCCCACCACACGGCCAGCGCCAGCAGCGGCAGCGCGATGGCCAGCGGCTGCGCCGTGCCACGCAGCACGGCCAGCACGATGTCGTTGCGCGACGAGACCTGCTCGCCCACCAACACACGCACGTCGCGTTCGGCGCCGTAGGCCGCAAACACACGCCAGTCGGTGCCGGCTATCTGCACGGTGCGGAACTGCGACTTCCCCCTGCCGTCACCCTTGTCCCCGCGCCCGTCATCGCGCGCTGCCTCGACCATGGGCTGCACCGGCGCATTGGCCGAACGCAGCACCAGACGGCCTTCATGGAAAACCTGGAAGGCCACCTTGGGGGCGTACCGGTGCAGGCTGGGGGCGTCGACACCGGGGCCGTCGTCCTCGATCTCGCCGGCCTGCTGCACCACCAGCAGCGCCGCAGCCTGCGCGAGGTGGCTGTCGAGCAGCTCGTCGATCTCGTGGCGCACCTCGAACCAGGTCTGCACCGCGGCGGCCAGCCACACCGCGGCCACCGCGGCCAGCACCAGTGCGATCAGCCGGGCCTGCAGCGAGGCCAGGGGTTTCATGCCGAGCCGGCCGGCGTGGACCGCAGCGTGTAGCCCACGCCGCGCACGGTGTGGATGAGCCCGGCGCCGAGCTTGCGGCGCAGGTTGTGCACATGCACCTCGACCGCGTTGCTCTCGACTTCCTGGCCCCAGCTGTAGAGGTGCTGCTCGATCTGCTCACGCGACAGCACACGACCGGCGTTGAGCATCAGCACGTGCAGCAGGTCGAACTCGCGGCCCGACAGCGCCACCGGCGCGCCGGCCAGGCTCACGCTGCGCGCCGCCGGTTCCAGCACCACGCCCTGTGCCACCAGGCTTTCCTGCGGCAGGCCGTGGGCGCGGCGCACCAACGCACGCAGGCGCGCGGCCAGTTCCTCCAGGTCGACCGGCTTGACGACGTAGTCGTCGGCGCCGAGGTTCAGGCCGCGGATGCGTTCGGGCACGGCGTCGCGGGCGGTCAGCACCAGCACCGGCAGCGTGACGCCGGCACGGCGCACGGCGGCCAGCACGTCCATGCCATCCATCAGCGGCAGGCCAAGGTCGAGCACCGCGGCGGCATACGGCTCGGCGCGCAGTTCACGCTCGGCGGCGGCGCCGTCGCGCACCCAGTCGACCTGGAAACCCAACTGGCGCAGCCCGGCGCGCAGGCCGTCGCCCAGCAGCGTGTCGTCTTCGGCAAGCAGGATGCGCATCGGGGGGGATTGTGTCGGCGCGGGGTGCCCAGGCGGCGCGTCAGTCGTCTTCGTATTGCGCGGCCGCAGCCGCGGTGCCGGCCATGTCGAGGGGCGCCGGCGCCTGCTGCCATTGCCAGAACCAGAAGCCGGCCACCGCCACCACCATCAGCGCGGCGACGCTGCGCCAGGCGCTGCGTATGCCCTCGGCAGGCGACACGTCCTTGCGGCCGCTGATCATCGCGCCGACCAGGTTGTCGCGGCCCAGCCAGCTGGCCAGCGCGACGCCGGCCACGTGCACGGCCACCAGCGCCATCATCGCGTTGGCGGCGCCTTCGTGCAGATCTTCCAGCCATTCACCGCCGGGGCCGTCGAACAGCGCCCAGCCGCTTGCCGTCACCGCCACCGCGGCGCCCAGCATCGCGACGATGGCCAGCGCGCCGGCGGGGTTGTGGCCGGCGTGTCTGTCGAAGCGGCCCTGCACCATGTCGCGCAGGTGAGTCAACACCGCCTTGGGGCCACGCACGAAGCTGGCGAACCGGGCATGCCGTGTGCCCACCAGGCCCCAGACGAGGCGGAAGGCCACCAGCCCGGCCAGCGTGTAGCCCAGCGTGACATGCAGCAGGCGCCAGCGTTCGGTTTCGGCGGTGATCCAGGCGCCGGCAAAACTCAGCGCGGTCAACCAGTGGAAAACACGCACCGGCGCGTCCCATACCAGCACACGGCGGGCGGCCGGGGCGGCCGCAGCCGCGGCCACGGTATCAGCGGGGAATGGCGATGTCGCGTTCACTGTAGTTTCCTTGTTCGGCACTGCGATGGCAGGCAGCGCAGTTGGACGGGCTCTTCACGGCGGCCAGCTTCCAGGTCTGGGGGCTCACCTCGCGGTGCTCGCGCACGAACCAGCTGCCGCGCGTGATGCGGTCTTCAGGCGGTGCTTCGCTGGCGCGCTTGCCGCTGCCGGCGTTGGCCGTGAGCCAGACGCCGATGGCATTGGCCGTGGCGGCGTCCAGGCTGGCGTCGGTGCCGTAGTGGCGCGGCAGGTTGGCCATCAGGCGCTGCCAGCTCTGCGCCGGCAGCAGGCCGACCGGGAAGGCCACGTGGCAGGCGCCACATTCCCTCGCGTAACTCGGCAGCGGCGCCACACGCGGGCTGCGCTTGCCGTCGTCGTCGGCCCAGCTCACGGTGCTGGCGGCCAGCAGTGCCAGGGCCACGGCCAGGGCGGCAGGCGGTCGCTTCAACGGGCGGCGCTTGGGATTCGGGGTCATCGGGTTCTCCAGGGTGTTCAAGGTGTTCAAGGGCGCAGCGTCTGCAGCCAGGCCAGCACGTCGGCCTTCTCGCCGGCGTTGCACTCGCGGCCCAGCACGTCGTTGCAGTTGCGGCGGAACCACTTCTCGGTGGTGGCCGCGTCGGTGAAGCGCTTGGGGTTGGCCGCCGGCGCCAGGGCCTCGATGGCCTTGCCGGTGCCGGCGTGGCGGCCGGCCTGCACCGGCGTGGCGCCGTGGCAGGACGCACACGACCACTCGCGGCCGTGTTTCGAGGTGAACAAGGCCAGTCCGCGCGCGGCCACGCCCGGGGCGCCGGCGGCGGCGCCATAGGCGGCCAGCAGCTCGGCCGGCGTGGCGGCCTGCGCCGCAGCGCAGGCCAGGGCGCCCAGCACCAGGACCACGCGCAGGGGGCGCAGGCGTCGTGGGGAGAGGGGTTTCTGTAGGGTCATGGTGGGCTCGTCACAACGCGATGACAGGCATGGTGCCCACGGGGTCTTAGTGCTTTCTTAAGCTGCACCGCCGGCCGCGCGGCCCGGCAGGCGAGAATCCATGGTCTTGGATGCGAGGAAACCGCCGTGGACCTGAAAGTGCCGATCGTCATCGTGGACGAACTGAGTGACGAGGTGATCACGTCGACCGGCCAGCTGAACCTGGCCAGTGGCGAGATCGGCCGCGTCGAATACCAGGACTACGACTTCGAGGCCGAGGGCCTGCCCTTCGAGCACGACGACTACGAGTTCACCTGCGGCACGCTGTCGAACAACGGCAAGGACGTCGAATTCCGCATCGACGTCAACACCGTCACCGGCCAGTACTCGGTGAGCGCGAGCGAACTGCTGGAGATCAAGGTGCGCGCCGCGGCACTGTTCGCGGGCGTCAGCGGCAAGGCGCTGGCCGCGCAGGCCGCCGCACGCGGCCTGCCCGAGCCGCCGGCCCCCGAGCCCCAGCCGCCGCGTGGCAAGCCCGGCGCTTCGGGCGGCCGCGGCGGTCGCTTCCACTGAAGGCGTGGACGAAGCCGCCGCGCCGGCGCAGCCGCGCAACCCGCTGCACGGCGTCACGCTCGAAGCCATGCTGAACGCGCTGGTGGCGCACTACGGCTGGCCCGGCCTGGGTGAACGCATCGTGCTGCGCTGTTTCACGCACGAGCCCAGCATCGCTTCGAGCCTGAAGTTCCTGCGCCGCACGCCCTGGGCGCGCGAGAAGGTGGAAAGTCTCTACGCCTTCATGCTGCGCGAGCAACGCCGCCAACCCGCCCCGGCGGCCGGTCCCGGCTGACCGTGTTTGGCCGCGGCGCGGCCCGCGTCAGTAATGCGGCGGCAGCTCGTCGCGCAGGCTGCGCGCGGCGGGGGCATCTTCGCTGTTCGCCTGCTGGCGCCACAGCGCCGCTTCGCGCAACAGCTGGTCGATCTGCGCCTGCTGGCGCGCCACGATCTCGTTCAGCCGGTCGAGCAGGTCTTCGCCGTAGCTGGCCTTGATCTCCAGCGCGGTGAGGCGGCGTTCGATGGGGTCTTGGTCGTTGTCCATGCGCGTATTGGACGCCATCGACAACGGCACGCAGCGTGCTGGCAAGATGCGGGGGCCCCGATAGCCACCACCCATGCCCGAGAACCCATCACCAGCCCCCTTGCGCGCCATCGCCGTCGTCGGGGCGGGTGCCGTGGGCAGCTGGTTCGGCGGCCGGTTGTCGCTGGCCGGCCAGCGCGTCACCTTGATCGGCCGCGCGGCGCACGTGCAGGCCGTGCAGCGCCAGGGGCTGCAGCTGCTGCGTGCAGGCGGCAGCGTCACCGTCCACCCCAGCGCCACCACGGAACTGGCCGGCGTGCAGGGCGCCGACCTGGTGCTGGTGTGCGTGAAGTGTGGCGACACCGAAGAGGTCGCCCGCGCGCTGGCACCGCTGCTCGACGACGATGCCCTGGTGCTGAGCCTGCAGAACGGTGTCGAGAACGTCGACACACTGGCCCGCCACCTGCGCCAGACCGTGATGCCGGTGGTGGTCTACGCCGCCACGGCCATGCCGGCGCCCGGCGTGGTGCAGCACTTTGGCGGCGGTGAAGTCGTCGTCGGGCCTGCCGGCGCCACGTCCGAGGCTGCCGAAAGGCAGTTGCAGGCGGTGGCCGAGCTGTTCACCGGGGCCGGGGTCGCGGTGCGCCTCTCGGCCAGTGTGATGACCGAGCTGTGGGCCAAGCTGGTGGTGAACTGCGCCTGCAACGCCGTCTCGGCGCTGGCGCAGTCCAGCTACGCGCAGATGGCCGCGCTGCCGGCAGTGCTGGCGTTGCAGCAGGCCGTCGTGCACGAGGCCGTGGCGGTGGCACGCGCCGAAGGCTTTGCGCTGTCGACGCACACCCTGCTCGCCGCGGTGGCGCGCATCGCGACCACCATGCCGGGGCAGCGTTCGTCGATGGCGCAGGACCTGGCGCGCGGCCGGCGCACCGAGATCCAGCACCTCAACGGCCATGTCGTGCGGCGCGGCGCCGCGCTGGGCATCGTCACCCCGGTGAACCAGGCCTTGACCGCTCTGGTGCAATTGGCAGAGACGGCCGGACCGGCCGCAACGGCGAATGTGGCCTCGTCAGCCGAAGTCACCGCACGCCGCTGAGGCGCAGCACGTCGAACCCCAGCCCGCAACCCCACCCGATGCGCAGACTGCAACGTTTCCTGCCCAGCCCCGAGACCATCCAGCGCAACCGCTGGCTGCGCTGGCTGGGGCCACATCTGCAGCACCCGCGGCTGTGGCACTTCAGCCGCCGCGGGCTGGCGCTGGGCATGGCGCTGGGCATCTTCTTCGGCCTGCTGATCCCGGTGGCGCAGATACCCTTCAGTGCTGCCGCCGCGGTGGTGCTGCGTGCCAACGTGCCGGCCGCGGTGGCCAGCACGCTGGTCACCAACCCGGTGACCTTCGGGCCCGTGTACTACGCCGCCTGGCGCCTGGGCAGCGCGCTGCTGGGCGAAAACGTGGGCAGCCACCAGCAGCCGCCAGCATTGGCGGATGCCGCCGACGCACCCGCCGGCGCAAGCTGGTGGCAGCGGCTGAAGCTCGGCCTGGCAGGCGTGGGCAAGCCGCTGCTGCTGGGGCTGGCCATCCTCGCCTCCGGCATCGGGCTGCTGACCTACTTCGGGATCTCGTGGGCCTGGGCGGCGAAGGTGTGGTGGACACGTCGCCGCAGGCTGCGCGCCGCCGCGGACGGCAGCAACGGGCGTCGCTTGTAGGCCTCCGCCGACAGGGGATGACGCCCGGCGCCGATGGCCGGGCCCCGCACCCGGCAACAGAATCGGGCAAGCGGGCGCGTCGCCCGCGCAGAGCGCCCGAGGGCGCTGGAAGCGCAAACCCATGAAACACACGAACATCTCGAAGGCGGCCATCGCCACGGTGACCCTGGCCGCCCTGCTGGCCACCGGCTGCGGCAACATGAGCGAACGCCAGCAAGGCACGGCCACCGGCGCCGGCGTTGGCGCGGTGGCGGGGGCCGTCGTCGGCTCGGCCACGGGCGGCAAGGCCGGCACCGGCGCCGTCATCGGCGGCGCCCTGGGTGCGGTGATCGGCAACGTCTGGTCCAAGCGCCAGGAAGACCGCCGCGTCGTGCTGGAGCAGGCCACACGCGGCACCGGTGTCGAGGTCAGCCGCACGGCCGACGACCAGCTCAAGCTGAACATCCCCAACGACGTCTCGTTCGACCTGAACAGCGCCGCCATCCGCCCCGAGATGCGCAACGTGCTCGACCCCTTCGCCGAGCAGTTGCGCGGCGACCCGAACGCGCGCGTGAACATCATCGGCCACACCGACAGCTCGGGCTCGCCGGCGATCAACGACCCGCTGTCGGTGGCGCGTGCCAACAGTGTGCGCGACTACCTCACGGCGCGCGGCGTGCCCGCTTCGCACGTGCAGACAGCCGGCCGCGGCGAACGAGAGCCGGTGGCCGACAACGCCACCGACCAGGGCCGCGCGCGCAACCGCCGCGTCGAGATCTTCCTGCGCGAACCCGCAGCCTGATCCGCAGCGCCCGAGCCAGCGTCTGATCCAGCGCCTGATCGGCGCCGGACGCGCCACGGCACGGGCAGTTGCTGGTCGACGCGCAGGCCGCCGGCGCGTGGGCGTCGAGCGGCTTCACGCCCAGACGACGAAGCACCCCCACAGCACAGCCAGCGAAGCCAGCGTCACCGGGATGCCGGTGCGTGCGTGACGCCGCCAGTGTATGGGTATGCCGGCCTTCTCGGCGAGGTCGACGACGATGAGGTTGGCGACCGAACCCACGAGCAGCAGGTTGCCGGCGAAGGTGCTGGCCAGCGCCAGAAGCATGCCGGCGCGCTGCGCGCCCGGGCCGTCCAGGTGCGGCAGCAGCAGCATCACCGCCGGCACGTTGGAGACCAGGTTCGACAGCAGCGCGCCCAGCACCAGCAGTGGCCCGGGGTCGTTCAGGTGCACACCACGCGCGGCCAGCGCCACCACCGCATCGGCCGCCAGCCCGGTGTGCTGGAAGGCGTGGTTGACGACGAACAGGCCGATGAACAGCAGCAGCAGCTGCCAGTCGACGAAGCCCATCACCTGCGCCGAGTGCAGCCGGCGGCTGAGCAGCAACACACCCGCACCCACCAGCGCAGCGACGTCGCGCGGCCAGTCGGTGAACAGGAAGACGAACATCAGCAGCAGTGCCACCGTCAGGCCCTTGAAGGTCTGGAAGCGGTCGAAGGGCGGGTCGGTGCTGGCGTCGCGCAAGTCATCGGCCGCCGGCACCGCGCTCCCGGGCCAGGGCGATATCCCCGCGGCCTGGCGCGCACCGGGCCCGAAGGCCAGCCAGGCCCACAGCAGCACCAGGCTGGAAGCCACCGGCAGCAGTGCCACGCGCAGGTAGTCGCCGAAGTGCAGCTTCAGCACCGAGCCGATGAGCATGTTCTGCGGGTTGCCGATGAGCGTGGCGGCCGAGCCGATGTTGGCCGCGCAGGCCAGGGCGATGAGGAAGGGCAGCGGGTCCAGGCCGCGGCGCAGACACAGCCTCGCCACCACGGGTGTCATCGCCAGGCAGATGATGTCGTTGGAGAACACCGCCGACAGCGCCCCCGCCACGGCGATCAGCACTGCCAGCAGGCCGGCGCGCGGCAGGGGCAGCGTCCCCACGGCGCGCGTGACGGCGGTGTAGAAGCCGCCCAAGCGCATCTGCGCAGAGACCACCATGAAGGAGAAGAGCAGCACGATGGTCGGCAGGTCGACCGCAGCCGCGGCCTCGGCCATCGGCATGCCCGTCAGCGCGATCATCGCGATGGCACCCAGCAAGGCGACGCCCGAACGGTCGAGCTTCAACCGCGGCAGCCCGCCCAGGAACATGCCGAGGTAGACGACGCCGAACAGCGCCACCACACCCCAGTCGATGGCCCGTGGCGCCAGCGCCTGCAACTCGGGCAGCGTCGGCAACGCGGGCAGGTGATCCAGGGGCGGCAGGCGGGGCAGGTCCATGGGGCGGGGGTGTGTTCCCGCGATGCTCGCACGGCGCGTGCAGACGCCGCCGCTGACAGGCCGGGGTCCCTCGGCGGGGCGCGATTCAGGCCGCGCCGGCCGGCATGCCCACCACCTGCGCCGCCTGCAGCGCTTGGATCGTTTCGTCGGCGTAGCCCAGCTCACGCAGCAGGTTCCGCGTCTGCGCACCCAAGGCCGGCGGCGGCAGGCGCACGGGCAGGCGCCGGCCGTCCAGCGCCAGCGGCAGCAGCGCCATGCGCGTGTCGAAGGCGTGACCGGCGGCGCTGGCGTCGGCCGGCACGGTGACGGGCGCCAGCCCGCCGGTGGCCAGCAGGTGCGGATCGTCGAAGAGTTCCTGCGGCCGCGTGATCGGCGCGTAAGGCAGGCCGATGGCCTCGAAGCGGCGCGCCAGTTCATCGGCCGTGA
The DNA here is from genome assembly GCA_030653505.1 of Rubrivivax sp. GTDB lineage: Bacteria > Pseudomonadota > Gammaproteobacteria > Burkholderiales > Burkholderiaceae_C > Rubrivivax. The sequence goes on along the minus strand of JAURZK010000146.1, from coordinate 19,560 downwards.
AGGCGGCAAGGCGTTCGCGCAGCAGCGGCAGCATCCAGCTGCGTGCCGCCACGCGGGCGTTGTTGCTTGCCAGGCGGGCATCGGCGGCCAGGTCGTCGAAACCGAAGTCGCGGCACAGCAGTGCCCACTGCGTGTCGCTCACCGCGGCCAGGAAAATCTGCGAACCGTCCTTGACGTCGAACACGTCGTACAGCGCCCAGGCGCTGATGCGGCCGGGCATGGGCGCGGCGGGCTGGCCGGTCACCGCGAACTGCATCATGTGCTGCGCGACGAGGAAGACGTTGTTCTCGAACAGCGCGCTGCTCACCTGCTGCCCGCGGCCGCTGCCGTTGCGCACACTGTCGCGCTGCTGCAGCGCGGCCAGCACGCCGATGGCACCGAACATGCCGCCCATGATGTCGTTGACGCTGGCGCCGGCGCGCAGCGGCCGGCCTTCGGGGCCGGTCATGTAGGCCAGGCCGCCCATCATCTGCACCACCTCGTCTAGCGCCGTACGGTGTTCGTAGGGGCCGGGCAGGTAGCCCTTGTGCGAGACGTGGATCAGGCGCGGGTTCAGCGTCTTCAGCGCATCCGCGCCGAAGCCCAAACGCTCCACCGTGCCGGCCTTGAAGTTCTCGCTGAAGACGTCGGCGCCAGCGACGAGTTTCAGCACGATCTCGCGGCCGCGCGGGTCCTTCACGTCCACCGCCAGGCTGCGCTTGTTGCGGTTGAACATCGGGAAGAAGCCGGCACCCGAACCCTGCAGCCGGCGCGTGTTGTCGCCGGCCAGTGGCTCGACTTTGACGACGTCGGCGCCCAGGTCGGCCAGGATCATGCCGCAGGTGGGGCCCATCACCATGTGCGTGAACTCGACCACGCGCAGGCCGGCCAGCGGCAGCGGCTCAGCCATGCACCGCCTCACGCCCTGTGCGCACGAAGCCCTTGGGCCGGCCGGCCTCGGGTCTCATGCCGTACAGCGCTGCACCCGACAACCTGGCAGCATCGTTCAGCCCACCGGCTTCGGCGGTGCCTTGTCGCTCCACAACTGCCCGCCGGTGGCCCAGTCGTGGCGTTCGACGTCATAGAACACCACGTCGACGCCGTCGGGCGAGCCGCCCAGCGTCTTCACGGCAGCCTCGGTGAGGGCCTGCGCCAGGGCGCGTTTCTGCTCGACCGTACGGCCGGCAAAGAGTTCGACGCGAATGGTAGGCATGTTCAGTCTCTCTCGGTCAGTCACGGAAACCGGGCGCGATGCGGCCCAGGCGGCGCAGCAGGGCGGGCAATTCGACATCACCGTCGAGTTCGCTGCCTTCGCCGACCCACTGACTGTAAGTGCGCTGCGCCAGCGCCTCGCCCACGCCGGGCAGCACAACGCCGTGGGCTGCCATCGCGCGCAACTGCGCCTGCGCCGCACGCTCCAGGATGTGCATGAGCATGTAGGCCTCGGCCACGGTCCGGCCCACCACCAGCGGGCCGTGGTGCTCGAGGATCAGCCCGTCGAGCGTGCCCAGGGCGGCCACCAGCCGCTGCTGTTCTTCAGCGCCCAGTGCCAGCCCTTCGTAGGGGTGGCGGCCCAGGCGGCCGTGCAGGCGCATCGCCCATTGCGATGTCGGCTGCAGCCCGCCCGGCAGCATGGCCAGGGCCACGCCCCAGGGTGAGTGCAGGTGGATCACGCAACCGACCTCGGGCCGCGCCGCGTGCACCGCCCCGTGGATGGCAAAGCCGCTGGGGTTGACGCGTGCGCCCGAGCCGTCGACCACGCGCCCGTGCAGGTTCACCTTCACCAGGTTCGACGCACACACCTCGTCGAAGAGCAAGCCGAAGCGGTTGATGAGGTAGTGCCCGGGCTCACCGGGCACGCTGGCCGAGAGGTGGGTGTAGACGGTGTCGTCCCAGCCGTTGATCGCCGCCAGGCGGTAGGCGGCGGCGAGGTCGGCGCGGACTTCGCCTTCGGTGCGGGCAGGGGCCGGGGCGTGGGGGTGCATGGCTCGCAGTGTGCCTGCAGCGCACCGCGCCTGCCCCTGCGGGCGTGTCCCGTCAGTGTCTGTCGTCAGCGCTTCTCGCGCAGCTTGATCACCGTCAGGTTGGGGTCGCTGCGGATGTCGCCCTCGGCGAAGGGCAGCGTCACCCAGCCGTAGTTCGAGAACAGCGCCGTCATGTCCGCGAAGTGCGGGTTGGCCGGGTCGCTGGACTGCGAGTAGGTCACCACGGCGCGCGCCTCGGGCCCCTTGTTCGTGAAGGTGACCGACTGCACGTAGCTCGTGCCGCCGAGGACGGGCGTGTTGCCCACGCCCGCCACCAGCGACGAGGGCGTGATGGCGTTGTAGACCCCCGAGTTGCCCGAACCCCCGTGGATGGGCAGCACCTGGCCGTTGCGCACGTCGAACTGCACCTGGCCCCAGGGGCGGTCGAGCGGGATGGCATTGTCGGCGTAGAACTTCACCGTGTAGGCCAGCTCGCCCATCGTGCGCGTGATGACGCTGGTGTTGGCGACGTTCAGCCCGCGCGGCGTCGCCACCGGGTCGGCGGCGCTGAAGGGCACGGCGTAGAGCACGCTCGTCACCGCCGGCAAGCCGGCGCTGGCGCTGCCGCTCAGGCGCCGCCAGAGCTCGGTCCAGACATGCGCGCCGACGCTGGCCACGTTGTTGCGGCGGTCCCAGTTGGCCAGCACGCTGCAGGCCTGGGCGACGTTGACCGTCTGGCCACCGATGACCACGTCGGGGCTCTGCGTCGCACACAACTGCAGCACGCCGTCGAGCATGAGTTCGGCGCTGTGGTGGCGGTTGGCGTAGAGCACGTCCTGCAGCCACTGGCGGTTGAAGCCGGCGCCGGGCAGGCCGTCGCTGCCGGCAATGCGGTCGCGGATCTGCGTGATGCCCAGCCGCGTGCGCAGGCCCTGCGCCCGGTTCTCGTCGGCGCCGATGATCTGCGAGTAACCCACCAGCGGCACTGCCGGGTTGGCCAGCCAGTAGCTGTCGTTGGAGTTCTGCACGAAGTCGCGGCGCATCAGCCCGGGCATGTTGGCGGCGCCGAAAATGCCGGGCTCGGGTGCGTCGGCGTCGGTGCCCGGGTTGCAGGCCGAGGTCGCGCCGTCGAGCGCGTACACACGCGACAACGCCAGCGCCTGCGCAAAACCGGGTTTGATGCAGGCCGTCAGCTTGGCGTTGCTGACATTGGGCATGGCGCCGATGTCGCCGTAGAAGGCCTGGCCGCCGCTGTCGGCGGCGACCGTGTTCACCCAGGGCAGCCCGGCATGCTGGCGCAACGTGGCAGCGAACTCGTCGAGGTTGCGCGCCTGGCCCATCTCGCGGTACTGGCGGAAGGCGCGGATGTTCTCGAGGTTGACGTCGGTCAGCGCGTAGGCGCTGGTCGTCGTCCACAGCGCCTGCGGCGCCGACGCGGGCACCAGCACCGGGCCGTACTGCGTGTGCCAGAAAGTGTGCGGCACCGGCACCACGCTGCCGTCGCCCAGCAGCAGCTGGACGGTGACGGTCTCGGGCGTCATGGCCACCACCTGGCCGTCGACGACGTAGTTCGTGGGCGCCGTCGGCACGATGGTCAGTTCACGCAGGATGAAACGACGCGCGGTCGACACCGTGTGGCTCCACGCCACATGCTTGTTGAAACCGATGTTGACGAGCGGGAAGCCGTAGATCGAGCCGCCCATGGCGTCGTAGCGGCCGGGGATGGTCAGGTGCACGGCGTAGAAACGTTCGATGCCGTACCACGGGAAGTGCGGGTTGCCGAGCAGCGCGCCGGCGCCGCCGGTGAGGTCGCTGCCCAGGCCGACGGCGTTGCTGCCGAAACGTTCGGGGCTGAAGTCGGGCAGGCCCGCCACGTCCAGCTTGGCGACGTCTTCATCGTCGTCGGCCGCCACGTGTGCCACGTGCTGCGCGTGCGGGGCTGCGCCGCGCGCGCCTGCCGCCGCGGCCGGCGGCTGGGCGCCGACGAGCGAGCTCACGAAGTTGCCCGTGCTGGCGCGCACCAGCAGCTTGCGCAGCACTTTCAGCGCGTCCTTGCCCGTCAGCGGTTGCACCCAGGGCTGGCTGCGGCAGTCGGCCGGCAGCGCGGCGGGCGCGGTGTCGCGCAGGTAGCGGTTGACGCCGGCGGCGTACCCGCTGAGCAGGTCGCGGGTGTCGCTGTCGAGCGTGGCCCAGGCGGCGTTCACGCGCGCTTCGCTGTTGACCATCGCGTAGACCCAATCGGCCGCCAGCGTGGCGTTGCCGCTGCCGGCGCCGAAATAGCGCGCCTGGCGGCCCTGCGCGGCAAGCGCCTCGCGCGCCAGCACGCAGACGTTGTCCTGCGCGAAGGCATAACCGTAGCCGTAGCCCAGGCTGCCCCAGTCGCTGGCCTGGATGTGCGGGATGCCGTAGCTGGTGCGCATCACCTGGGCCTGGTACTGCGGGCCGTCCGGCCTGACGGCGTGGCTGGCCGTGGCGGCGGTGAGGGCGGCAAGCGTGCAGGCGCACGCCGCAACTGTGGTCGGGGAGAAGCGCATCGGAAAGATCTCCTGTTGTGGCGGTGCGCTCTGCCGGGAATGCAGGGCCCGTCCTTGTCGTGGTCTGCAAAAGTGTGACGCCCCGCCGCGATCTTCAAATCCGGGTCTGCCCGGGGCCGGTCGAACCCTTCGGCCTGGCCGGGCGCCTTCAGCCGCCGCCGGTGCGCACCGGCATCACGTGCACGAGCTCGAGATCGAGCTGCACCGCCACGCGCGACCCCACCGCCAGCCCGCGCCTCTCGGGGCCCGCCAGTGTGAGCTGCAGCGGCGCGCCGGGCATGGTCTCGAGCACCAGCGTGGCCAGCGTGATCTCGCCCAGGAAACGCGCTTCGCTGACCGTCGCGGCGTAGCTGCCGGCCACGGTGTCACCCGCCGCATCCAGCGCGTGCACGTGGATGCCGTCGCCGGGGATCACCCAGCTCACCACCTGCCCTTCGGGCAGGCGGCGCTTGTCGCGCACCTGCAGCCGTGGTCCGGCCGCTGCGGACGCGCCGTCCACCCAGCGCAGCCAGCCCTGGCCTGCCGCATCGGCCGCGCCTTCCCAGCGGCCGTGGAAGCGGTTCTGCAGCCCCACCAGGTCGGCCACGCGGGCGTTGCGCGGGGTGCGATGGATGGCCGCGGGTGCGCCCTGCTGCAGCACGCGGCCGGCGTCCATCACCACCAGGCGGTCGGCGAGCAAACGCGCCTCGTTGAGGTCGTGCGTCACCAGCACGATGGGAATGCCGAGGTCGCGCCGCAGGTCGGCCAGCAGGCGGTACAGGCCCTGGCGGCTCATCTGGTCGACGGCCGAGAAGGGCTCGTCGAGCAGCAGCAGCCGCGGTTCACGCGCCAGCGCGCGCGCCACCGCCACACGCTGCTGCTGCCCGCCCGACAGGCCCGCAGGCCGCCGCGCCTGCTGTTCGGGCGTCAGCTGCACGTGGTCCAGCCAGTGGCGGGCGCGCGCCGCACGCTCGGCGCGCGGCAGCTGCAGCAGCGACAGGCCGACGTTGTCCAGCGCGTCCAGGTGCGGCATCAACGCGTAGTTCTGGAACACCAGCCCGACATGGCGGCGCTGCGGCGGCAGGAAGAGGCCCTGAGCGGTGTCGCACCAGGTCTGTCCGCCCACCACCACGCGCCCAGAGGTGGGGCGCATCAACCCGGCCAGCACCCGCAGCATCGAGGTCTTGCCCGCGCCCGAAGGCCCCACCAGCGCCAGCAGTTCGCCGGGCTCGCAGCGGAAGGCGCCCGCGAGCGGCATCGGCAGCGTCTGCTCGACCTCGGCGACGAGCGCGCCGCCCTCGACCGGCTGCGCCGCCGCCAAGTCGGCCGGTGCACTCACCGCCGCACCGCCAGCCGCGCCGAGGCGAAGAACGACGCCGCCACCGCGCCCAGCGACAGCAGCAGCAGCAGCAGCGCCATGCGGTCGGCACTGGCCAGGTCGAAAGCCTGCACGCGGTCGTAGATGGCGATGGCGATGGTCTTGGTCTCGCCGGGGATGCTGCCGCCGACCATCAGCACGACGCCGAACTCGCCCAGCGTGTGCACGAAGGTCAGCACCATCGCCGAGAGCACACCGGGCCAGGCCAGCGGCAGTTCCACGCGCCACAGCGTCTGCCAGAAGCCCAGCCCGCTGACGGCCGCGGCTTCGCCGAGTTGGCGCGGGATGGCCTCGAAGGCGCGCTGCACCGGCTGCACGATGAAGGGGATGTTGAAGACCACCGAGGCCAGCAGCAGGCCCTGGAAGTTGAAGGTGAGCCGGATGTCGAAGGTCTCGGCCATCCAGCGGCCGACGGGCGAAGCCCCGCCCAGCGACACCAGCAGGTAGTAGCCCAGCACCGTGGGCGGCAGCACCAGTGGCAGCACCACCAGGGCCTCGACCGCCGCCTTGCCGGCAAAGCGGCTGTAGGCCAGCCAGCGGCCCAGGGCCAGCCCGGCGGGCAGCAGCACCAGCAAGGTGGCCGCGGCCAGTTCGAGCGACAGGGTCAGCGCCTGCCAGTCCATCACGCGCGGATTTCCGTGGTCATGCCTGCGGCGTCAGCCCGGCCGCAAGCATGCGGCCGGGCCTTCGGCAGGCACTCGCGGCCACGCAGGTGGCCGCTCGGTCCGGCCTCAGTCCCTGGACATCGCAAAGCCGTAGCGTTGCATGATGGCCTGCGCGGCCGGGGTCGAGAGGTGGTCATAGAAGGCGATGGCAGCCGGGGGTGCGTCCTTCAGCAGCACCATGCGCTGCATCAGCGGCTGGTGCCAGGCTTCGGGGATGAGTTGGAAGCGCCCCAGCCGCGAGACGGCCGGGGCGAGCGCCAGCGACAACGCGATGATGCCGCCCTGCGTCGAGCCCGAGGTGGCGAACTGCGCCGTCTGCGAGATGTTCTCGCCCAGCACCAGCCTGCCCTGGATGGCGTTCCACAGCCCCGCGTGCTGCAGCGCTTCCTTGGCCCGCGCACCGTAGGGGGCGTGTTCGGGGTTGGCGATGGCGAACTTCTGCAGGCGGCCGTCCTGCAGCGCCGCGGCCAGGTCTTTCAGTTCACCGTCGGGCTGCAGCGGTGAACCGGGCGGCACGATGATGCCGATGCGGCCCACCGCGTACAGGCGCCCGCGGTCGACCGTCTTGCCGGCATCGGCGAGCTTGAAGACATAACTCTCGTCGGCCGACATGTAGAGGTGGAAAGGTGCACCCTGCAGGATCTGCGCGTGGAAGTTGCCCGAGGAGCCGAAGACCAGCCTGAGCTTGTGGCCGGTGTCCGCGGTGAAGCGCGCCGCCACTTCCTCGATGGCGAACTTCAGGTCCGACGCGGCGGCCAGCGTGGCCGGCGTCTGCGCCTGCGCGGTCGGCACGATCGCGGTACCGAGCAACACCGCAGCGCCACGGCAGAACAGTCGGCGGGGGATGTGCATGGTGCGTGGGCAATGCGTATCGATATCTTCCGCAAAGTATATCGCCAGGCCTCGCTACGGAGTGGCGCCGGCGCTGCCGCACGCTTGCGGGCGAGAATGCGCGCCTGCATGAAAACCCGCCTGGACAGTTCACCGCTCGACGCCCGCATGCGCTTCCGCGTGCAGATCAAGCACGCGGTGGCCATCGGCCCCGGCAAGGCCGCGGTGCTGCAGGCGGTGGCAGAGACCGGCTCCATCGCCCAGGCCGGGCGTGTTCTGGGCATGAGCTACCAGCGTGTGTGGTCGCTGGTGCGGGCGATGAACGTTGACTTCATCGCGCCCCTGGTCCACAGCCAGCGCGGCGGCAGCGCCGGCGGTGGCGCGCAGCTCACGGCCACCGGCGAGCAGGTGCTGGCCGTCTACCGCGCCATCGAGCGTGACGCCGAGCGTGCCGTGGCGAAGCGGTTGCCGCAGCTGGTGGCGTTGATCCGGCCGGAGGCGACGGGCGCCGAGTGACCCGAAAAGTGCGACGGGGAAGCCTCGGCTCCCCCGTCGCAGGGCGGCAGCGCCGCCCGTCAGCCCGTCAAGGCCTCAGCGCTTGTGCGCCGCAGCCGGGTCGTAGGACTTGCCTGGCCCGTGGCAGATGCTGCAGCTCTCGGCGCCGATCTCGCTGGCCGTGTTGATGGCGTAGTGCGCCTGCGACGCGGCACTGTCGTGGCACGAACCGCAAGTGCCGGCTCCCGGGCCCTGGCGCACCGACAGCAGCGGGTTGAACGCCGCCGCCGTGGCGCCCAGCGCCGGCTGCGCGTCGATCACCGACCAGGCGTAGTTGGCGTTGTCCGGCATGTTGTAGGTGCCCGGCTTGTGGCAGGCCGCGCAGTCGGCGATGCGTGAGGGGTAGCCCACTTCGTCGAAGACCATCGGCCCGTTGCCGCCGGTGGCGTTCGGGTTGCCGCGGATGAAGTTGAAGGGCACGTTGCGGATGCTCGCGGCGTGGATCGAGTGGATCATCTCCTTGAAGTTGTTCGACTTCTGCGCGTAGAGCTTGCCGTCGGCGCGCGTGCCGGCAAAGATGTTGCTGCTGGAGACCTCGGGGTTGTGGCAGGTCGCGCAGTACTCGGCGTTGTCGACACGCCCGGCGTTGCTGTGGAAGCCGACACGTTCGTGGCAGGTGTTGCAGCTGTCGATGTCGACGATGGAGCGGCGCAGCGTGTTCGTCGCGCCGTCCACACCTTTCAGCGCCGCCTTGCCGCTGATGTTCATGCCGTTGATCGCCAGGTAGCTCTCGATGGCCACGCCCTTGAGCCGCGCGTCGGCCGGGAAGGCCAGCGGCGCCGCCGGGTTGATGCCGGCTGCGGTGGTGAACCAGCCGTCGGTGTCGGGACCGGTCAGCGAGGCGATGACGCCGGCGGTCGACAGGTTCACCGACAACGGCTGGTCATAGGCCCGCAGGTCCATCGTCACTTCGTTGTTCCAGTAGGTGCGCCCGGCGGTGGAGCCCAGGTTGTTCCAGTCCAGCGGCTGCGCGATGGCCGGGCCGTTGGCCAGGCTCACCGGCTGCGCCATGGGCTTGCTCCAGGCCAGCTTCAGGTTGGCCGCGCCGATGGCGACACCACCCGCGGGCAGCGTCTTCAGGTTGAGCGCGGCGCCGTCGACCAGCACGCGGAACTTCACCACCGGCTGGTTCGAGGCGTTGACCGTCAGCGACGAGATCTGGTACTCGACCTTCTTCGCGCCGGCCGGCAGTTCGGGGTTGTTCGGTGTCGAGTAGGGCGTGGCGTGCGCCATGGCCACCGGCAGCGAACGGCCCGGGCCGTGGCACAGCGTGCACTGCGCGTTGTCGGGCTGGTTGCCGAAGTGCGCCGCGAAGTTGGTCGCGTGGCAGCTGTTGCAGGCCTGCTGGGTGATGTTCTCCATCCAGGCCACCTTGTCGGCCGCGGGCCGGTCGGCCGGCTGCGTGATTTTCGGGCTCTGGTTGTCGTGGCAGGTGCGGCAGTTGACCACGCCCGACACCGCGACACCGCCGTTGAAGCCGGCACCGATGGCGCCCGTGCCACCGAAAGGTGCGTCCTGCGGGTAGGTGACGTGCGAGTAGTCCTTCGGGCCGACCTTGTAGCCCGGCACCGAGGAGTGGATCTTGTGCACCATGGTGGCCAGGTCGATGGCCGTCCACGCGGTGTCCGTCGAACTCGTCGAGTTGTAGGTCGACGGGTTGTGGCAGGTCACGCACAGGTTCACGTCGTAGCGCGTGTTGCCGTGGAAGCCGGTGAATTCCAGCTTGCCGCGGTTCGCCGAGTCGGCCGCGTGGCAGGCGCCGCAGGATTCGTTGGTGACGATCTGGGCCGCCTTCACCGCACGCAGCGCGGGCAGTTGCGAAGGCACGAAGTCGACCACCGCATTGAAGCGTGAACCGGTGATGCGGCCGGCGATGCCGATGCGGTGCACGGCGGCGGGCGCGTAGGCCAGGTCGAGCCCGGCCAGGATGGGCGCCGCAGCCGCCGAGTTCAGCACGCCCGAACGACCGACCGCGGTGGTGTTGCAGGCGCCGGCAGGCTCGGTGCCGCTGCCGTAGTACTTGAAGGCGGCCGCCTCGGTGAGGCTGGTGCAGAAGGTGTAGCGGTAGACGCCGGGCTCGACCTCGGTGGCCGTGCGGCGCTCGCCCACGGCGCGCAGCACACGGGCACCGCCGGTGGCGATCACAGAACGGTTGAGGTAGCTCTGCCAGTAGGCCGGCCTCGTCGTGGTGGCCGGGATCTGCTTGGCGGCCGTGAACTCGAAGTTCGTCGCGCCGGTGACGGGTACGCCGGTGGCGCTGTTGAGCGTGAAGGTCACCGTGGCCAGGCCCGTCGCGGCGTCGACACTGACGCCGGTGATGGCGCCGGCCATGTCGCCCGCAGGTGCGGCGGTGGGTGCGGCGGGCGTGACACCCGGACCGGCAGGACCGGCGGGCCCGCTGGGCCCCGCCGGGCCGGCAGGGCCGGCGGTACCGGCAGCGCCGGCCGGGCCGGCAGCGCCGTCGTCACCACCGCAGGCCACCAGGCTCAACGCCATGAGTGCCGCGAGACCCCAGCCCATCAGCCTTGACTTGTCCATCCTGTCCTCCTTAAACGCGGTGCCTGTCGGGCGCATGGCCAGCCTGCCCGCCGGCCACGGCTCATGCCCTGACAGGTGAAGAGAGACGACCACTCGACCCGGAAGTCCTGGCCTGCCCGCCGAAGGCGCCCTGGAAGGCACGCTCAGGGACAAGTGACCCGAAGTCTGTTCCGCAGCGCCAGTGGGAAAATTGCGCTGGCTCAACTTGTGGCCGGCCCGGGGTCGGTGCCTACCCGGGCCTTGCGGCGCAAGCAACGGCCTTGGGCAGCGTGCCGCGGGCCGGCCGGCGGCAGACGCCCCGCCCGACACCGGTTCAGTTCAGCGCACGCCTGGCCGGGCCGGCCGCGGCGGGCTGTGGCACCGTCCGCGGTGTATGCGGTGTATGCGGTGTATGCGGTGAACGCGGCGTCGGCGGCTGTCCGCGCAGCACCTGCTCGGCATCGCGCGAGCGGATGGGGATCGCCGCGTCGCGCGGGATCAGGCCCTGCGCGATGAGGTTCTCATAGCGCAACGCACACACGCGCAGGAAGGAAGAGAAGTTGCCGACCGCGCCGCGGTCGGCGACCAGCTCGTCGTAGAGCGTCTCGATGAGCTGGGCCACCGTCAGGCCATCACGGCCGGCGATCTCTTCCAGCACCTGCCAGTGCAGGTTCTCCAGCCGCAGGCTGGTGACCACGCCGTGCAGCCGCACCGAGCGTGTGCGGCTCTCGTAGCTGGCGGGGTCGGCGCCGATGAAGATCCTGCACATGAAGCGGCTCCTGCAGGGCTGGCCTGAGCGAAATGCTAGAGGCTGATGCGTGTGCCCAGCACGGCCAGGAATTGTGCGATCCAGGCCGGGTGCGCGGGCCAGGCCGGCGCGGTGACGAGCTTGCCGTCGGTGACCGCCGCGTCGATGGCGATGCCCATGTACTCGGCGCCGGCAAGTTCCACCTCGACCTGGCAGGCCGGGTAAGCGCTGAGCTTGCGGCCCTTGATCAGCCCGGTGGCGGCCAGCAGCTGCGCGCCGTGGCAGATCGAAGCCACCGGCTTGTCGGCGGCCAGGAAATGGCGCGCGATCTCGATCACGCGCGGGTTCATGCGAAGGTATTCCGGCGCACGGCCGCCGGGCACCACCAGTGCGTCGTAGCTGGCGGGGTCGACGTCGACGAAGCTGGCGTTGAGCGTGAAGCGGTGGCCGGGCTTCTCGCTGTAGGTCTGCTGGCCCTCGAAGTCGTGGATGGCCGTCATCACGTAGTCACCGGCCTTCTTGTCGGGCGCCACGGCATGCACGGTGTGGCCCACGGCCTGCAGGGCCTGGAAGGGCACCATGGTTTCGTAGTCTTCGCCGAAGTCGCCGCACAGCATCAGGATCTTGCTCATCTCGAAGGTCTCCGTTGAGAGGGTGGAACAGCGCAGCCTCCATTGTTCGCAGCCGCTGCGCATGCGGGTAGTAGCGGCATATCGAGTGAGCCGTGGTTTACCCGCATGCGCGAGCGCAGCGACCCGAGCCCGGCCAACCCCGCCGCCAGCAAGAGAAGGCTGGCCGGTTCGGGCACCACGGACACGCTGAAGTCGAAGTTGTAGGCCGCGCTGCCGGTGGCGGTCTCCTGGATCCAGAAGGCATAACTGCCGGCCGGCAAGGGGCCGATGAAGCCCGTGGCCCCGGGGCCGAAACCGATGAAGGGCAGGATGTCGGTGCCCATGTCGTTCTCGCCGTAGTGCCACCAGCCGAGCAGGCCCGCGGCGCTCCCGCCTGTGGGGTTCACGGTCACCTGCGTGCCGGCCTGCACGGCGATGAAGGACAGCGCCGAAGGCCCCAGGAAAGTGGTGCCGGGCAGCATGGTCAGTGCATCCAGCTGCCAGCCCGCGGGCAGCGTGAAGGTGAAGTAGTCGCGGTCGACGACGCCGGCGGCGCTGCGGCCGGTGGTGCCGCTGACGAGGTTGGTGCCGGGCACCAGCGACAAGGCCGTCGGGCTCGTCCCCACGTTGGCCAGGTCACCCGACACCGCCTCGTCCCAGGCCGTTGCGGCCTGCGCGCCAGGCATGGCGCTGGACAGGAGCAGCGCGCTGAGCAGAACGTGGGGCGTCGACATGGAGGGTTCCCGTTGTGTTGGACGTGCCGGACCGGCCGCGGACATGCTAGGCCCCGGCCATGCGCGGGCGCAACCCGGATCTGTGCCTTTGTGATGGCAGCGCGGCTGGCGCAGATGCGCCACCGACGCGTCGAAATCCCGCGACCCCATCACGACCTCGTCTGCGCGGCCGGCCTTGGCTAGCATGCACCATGGATGCAACCCTGCTCTGGATCGTCGTCGGCGCGGCCTGCGCCGGCTTCGTGCAAGGGCTCACGGGCTTCGGCTTCGGGCTGGTGGCGATGAGCTTCTGGGCCTGGGTGCTCGAGCCGCAGCTGGCTGCCGTGCTGGCGGTCTTCGGCGCACTCACGGGCCAGATCCTGGCTGCGATCAGGGTGCGTCGTGGCTACGACTGGCGGCTTGTCCTGCCCTATGTCGCGGGCGGCCTGGTCGGTCTGCCGCTGGGCCTGTTGCTGCTGCCGCACCTCGACGCGGTGCGCTTCCGCGCCGCCGTGGGCGCGTTGCTGGCGATCTGGTGCCCCCTGATGCTGTTCTCGGCACGCCTTCCACGCATAGAGATGGGCGGCCGCTGGGCCGATGCGGCCGCTGGGGCCTGCGGCGGCCTGATGGGGCCCCTGGGCGGCTTCACGGGAGTGATCCCGACGCTCTGGTGCACGCTGCGCCGGCTCGAGCGTGACGTCCAGCGGGCGGTGATCCAGAACTTCAATCTCACGATGCTGGCCACGACGATGGCGGCCTACCTGGCCAGTGGCGCCGTCACCCGGCCCATGCTGCCGCTGATGGCGGCCGTGGCACCGGCCCTGGCCTTGCCGGCCCTGGCGGGCATGAAGGTCTACGTCGGCATCAGCCCGCAGGCCTTCCGCACTGTCGTGCTCACGCTGCTCACCGTGTCGGGCGTGGCGATGCTGGCCAACGCGTTGCCCCGCCTGCTGGGCTGACGCGGGCCGCGGCTCGCGCTGCAGGCGCCCCACCGCCGCCCAGCGGGTCGGCACACATTCCGTTGCGCCTCCACACAGCCGCGCGCGGCCTACCCCCCTAGGATGCGGGTGCCAGGGTTCAACGGCTGGGGCCCTTCTCTCCCTTCTTTGCTGCGTGCCGGAACCGAGCCCATTGCCGAGGTACCCGATGTCGTTTGTCATGATTGCCGCCGGCCCGTCCAGTTCGTCGCGTGTGCGCACCCTGCCCCTGCGGGCGCTGCTCAGCGCTGCGGTGTTCGGCGCACTCGGGCTTCTCGCGACAGGAGTCGTCCTCGGTTACTGGATGTCGCAGCAGGTGGAGGCGCCGCTGGACGCCAGCGCGGCCCCGACCCCGGCACCGTTTGCCGTCGAGCAGCTGGGTACGCTGTCGGGCCGCCTGTTCACGCTGGAGAGCCAGGCCGGCCAGCTGAGCCAACGCATCGGCCTGCTGCAGGGCCATGCCACACGGCCGGCGGCGCCTGCAGCACCTGCCGCATCTACCGCAACTGCACGTGGCGTCCGGGCCGACAGCGGCGGGCCGATGCTGCCGCCGCGACCGGAACCCGAGGGCCTGGATGCGCTGCAGGCGCGGCTGGCCAGCCTGGAACTGCAGATCGAGCGTGTCGCCGACGCGGCTTCGTTGCAGAACGTGTCGCTGATGCGGCTGCCGACGCGGCCGCCGCTGGACGACGTAGGCATGGTGTCGGCCTTCGGCAACCGCGACGACCCCTTTACCGGGCGCCGCGCCTTCCATGCTGGGATCGATTTCGCGGCCCCATCGGGCACGACCATCCTCGCCGCCGCAGGGGGCACCGTGGCCTATGCCGGCACCAAGGCCGACTTCGGCAAGGTCGTCGAGATCGACCACGGCAACGGCCTGAGCACACGTTATGCCCACGCCTCGGCGCTGTGGGTCAAGACCGGCGACCTGGTGGCACCCGGCGACGCCATCGCCGCCGTCGGCTCCACCGGCCGCTCCACCGGTGCGCACCTGCACTTCGAGGTGCTGCGCCAGGGCGAGGCCGTCAACCCGCGGCGTTACCTCGCCGGCCTCTAGCCCACGACGACCGATGCCGCTGCGCCACTGGCCCGCCCGCGCGAAGGATCTGAGCGGTGTGCAGCTGGTGCTGGCACCCGGCAACCGGCGGCGCACGCAGCTGGTGCAGGCCGCGGCGCTGGCAGCGGCGCTGCTCGCCGGCGCCACTGCCAGCCACCTCTACTGGCAGCAACAAGGCGCGCAGTGGCGCCAGGACGCCGTGCCGATGCAGAGCCTGCACCTCGCAGAGCAGGCGCTGGCCCAGGCCCGCCTGCAGTTGCAGGTGTCCGAAGCCCACGGCCGCGAACTCGAGAAGCAGATCGACGCCCTCAACCAGCGCCTGCGTGCCTGCCTGGAAGAAGTGACCTTCTTCCGCAAGGGCCGCGACACCACGCGCTAGCCCCGCGGAACCGCACGGACACCACACCATGTTTGCCAAGCGCAAGAAGCCCCCGTTCATCGAGGTCACCAAGCTGTCCAGCCTGATCGCCGAGGACGTCGAGATCACCGGCGACCTCAGCTTCACGAACGGCATCCGCGTCGACGGCCGCATCACCGGCAACGTGGTCGGCCGTGCTGGCACGGGGCCGGCACGTGCGCTGCTGGTGCTGTCGGACAAGGGCCGCATCGATGGCAACGTCAGCTGCGGCGACGCCGTCATCAACGGCTGCATCGTCGGCGACCTGCACATCGAGCACTTCCTCGAACTGAAGCCGAACGCGCAGGTCACCGGCACCATCCACTACGAACACCTGCACATGGACGTCGGCGCCTCGGTGCGCGGGCAGCTGCAGAAGACAGCGCCCGGCAATGACGTGACCGACGCGCCCACGGGCGACAACGTCGTCGAGTTGCCCGTGGAGGTGGCGGCGCGCAAGTAATCCGGCGACGCCGGCGCGGCGGTGGCCGATCAGTGGCCGACGGGTGCTGGTCTGGACGCCACCATGGACACGGGTGTTGCTGCGTCACGTCGCCGCCCATCACTTCGGGCGGCATCTCGTTGAGCAAGACGATGAGGTGAAGCGAAGCGCTGAACGGCAGCCGTCGGCTGTCCGTTCGTCTGGGCACGTCACTTTCAAGCGCGACATCGCGTTCGTGTGCTGCGCGCAGCACAGGCGGAGTTTCGATCCAGTCGGTCGGTTCAACCCGAGACGCTCTTCGTGTGGCGGAAGAAGTCTTCGGGGTCGTACTTGCGCTTGAGCGCCGCGAGTCTTTCCAGGTTGGTTCGGCCGTACGCGGCCTCGATGCGGTCGGTGCCCTCGTCCTCGGTGAGGAAGTTGATGTAGGCGCCGCCGGTCGAGCACGAGCGCGTCGCTTCGAAGCAGTCCCGCGCCCACTTGACATTGATGTCGTCATCGCCCGGGTGCTCCCAAGAGCCTGCGATGTTCAGCACATAGGTCGCGTCTCGATTGCCTGCCGGCGAGTGCCCTGCAGGCAGCTCGCCCAACGCACCCTGTATCTGGAACAGGAGGATGGCCGAGTGCGGCGATCGAATTCGGCCCGCATGCTCCACCGCGAGGTCGATGGTCTGACGATCGATGCCTGGCAGGTAGTGTGACTTCCAGTAGTAGCGTCGCCCTTTGGGCTGCGTGGCATCGAGCAGGCTTTGCATCTGCGTATAGGGCCGAGGCGTCACGGTGTCGGCCACGGGCCGACCAAGCCCACGCAGCGGCGCGATCAATGCTGCGCCGTCCTCGACCTTGCCGCTGTAGCAGACGAAGATGGCGACGATGGGCTCGCCGTGCACATCCTTCGGGAGCCAGGGTGCCGGCGGCGCGATCCGCAGGACGGCCACGCTGGTCAGTTCGCGCGGCGCGCCGGCGCTGAACTCACGGTAGGCGTCGAGCACTTGCTTGGCGTCTTCGCCGCGCCACGCGATCGCGCCCCCCAGGATTTCGGGGCCGACGGGAAAGAGTCGGTACTCAAAGGACGTCACGATTCCGAAGTTGCCGCTGCCGCCACGCAGCGCCCAGAACAGGTCCTCGTGCTCGTCCGCGGACACACACAAGACCTCGCCGCCGGCGGTCACCACTTCCATCGAGACCACGTTATCGCAGGTCCAGCCGTAGCGACGCGTGAGGTAGCCAAATCCGCCGCCGACGGTGAGGCCTGCAATCCCGGTGGCAGAAACAAAACCGAGCACGGTTGCCAGGCCGTGCAGCTGTGTCTCGCGGTCGACATCGGCCAGCGTGCAGCCGGCTTGCGCGCGAGCCGTGCGGCGCACGGGATCGATCCAAACGCCTCTCAGCAGCGACATGTCGATCATGAGGCCGCCCTCGCAGACCGCAAGCCCTGCGATGTTGTGGCCGCCGCCGCGCACGGAACTCAGAAGCCCGTGCTGACGCGCGAACCGAACGGCCTGCACGACATCGACCGTCCCGGTGCAACGGGCCACCAGGCCAGGGCGACGATCGATCATCGCGTTCCAGATCTTGCGCGTCTCCTCGTATTGCGGGTCGTCCGCAGTCAGCACCTGACCTTTGAATGCGGCCTTGAACGACTGCAGGACCTCGGGCGACAGGTCCACGGTCCCGCCGTCCATTCGTGCGAGCTTGAGTGTCATGGGTCATCTCCGGGAAGGGTGGTGGAGTGTGTCGTCCTGCTGCCGCTTGCCGGCCGCCATCCTGGCAAGTGTTCGAGCGACGCACCGGGTCGGCGGGTCCTGCAATCGATCTGGGCGCATGGTGCTTACCCGTCGACAAAGCGCACGGGCCTTGCCGGTGCGCGGCGCACCTGCAACTCGAAGATGTCGGGGCGCGCGTAGTGCCCGGTGACGTCGAGCGTTCGGCGTGCCGGCGCCACGCGCGCGATGTCTGTCTCTGCATACAGCACGCCGGCCTCGCGCCGCAATGGACCCGCGACGACCTTGCCCGCCGGATCGACCACCACCGAATCGCCGTCGTTGATCCATTCGTCGGCATCGGGGAACAGCGCTGCGCGGGCCGGGAAGTCCGGCGCAATGTCACTGGCACGCAGCGCCGTGCCGCCGCCGACCACCCAGCAGCGACCTTCGAGCGCAAGGTGGCGCATCGTGGCGAGCCAGGCGTCGCCACTGTCGTAGGTGGGCGCGACGTAGATCTCCACGCCCTGGGCGTAAAGCGCGTAGCGTGCCAGCGGCATGTAGTTTTCCCAGCAGATGAGGCAGCCGATGCGGCCGACAGGCGTGTCGACCACGCGCAACCCGGACGCGTCGCCCAGGCCATGAACCATGCGTTCGGGGTTGGTCGGCATCAACTTGCGGTGCCGGTTCAGCACCCTGCCGTCGGGGCCGATGACGACAACACTGTTGTAGAGCGTCCCGCCGCCCAGGGTCCGGTCAGTTTCATTGATGCCGCACACGATCGTCACGCCGTGGGCATGCGCGGCCTCGCACAGTTCGGCCAGGTCGCCGGCACCGACATCGACCGCGTTGGCAAGCAAGCGTGCGTGCAATTGGCCTACGACAGCGCCATCCCTTCCTGCCGCGAGCCGCCATATCCAGGACGGGTAACCCGGGATGAACGACTCGGGAAAGACGATCAGGGACGCACCTGCCGCTGCGGCTTCGGCGATCCACTGCACGGCCCGGGTGATGGTGGCGACACGATCGAGCAGGACCGGCGGGCGTTGAATGATGGCGATCATCGTCATGGCGTCTTTCCTGGGCAGGCATTGCCCGACAGGGGCAGCTTGCGCGTGACGAGGCGTCCAGACCAGTCCAGAATCTGAAGCGTTTAGGCTCCGGAGACGATGCGATGAAAAGCACCTACGGTCAGTTCTGCACCGTTGCCAGGGGCGCCGAGGTGTTGTGCGAGCGATGGACGCCCCTGGTGGTGCGCGAGTTGCTGTGCGGCAGCAAGCGCTTCAACGACCTGCATCGCGGCGTACCGCGGATGTCGACCAGCCTGCTGACGCAGCGGCTTCGTCGCCTCGAGGAATTCGGTGTCGTGCGCCGCGACGCCGTCGGCAAGGTGTGGGACTACAGCCTCACGGAGGCCGGCGAGGACCTTCGCCCCCTTGTCATGGCGCTGGGCCATTGGGGTGCGCGGTGGATCGGCAGCCGCCTGCGCGACGATGAGCTGGATGCGGGCTTGCTGATGTGGGACATGCGCCGATTCGCGTGCATCCCCGAGTTCCCGTCGACGCCCGTGGTCATCCACTTCCTGTTCCGCGACGCGCGGGCTGGCGAACGCGCCTGGTGGCTCGTCGTCGAGGACGGTGTGGCCGACCTGTGTCGCGACGACCCCGGGCGCGAGCTGACGCTCGTGGTGGATGCTTCCGTGCGCGCACTGACCGAAGTGTGGGCGGGTGACCGCACGCCTCAGCACGCCCTTCAGTCGCGCGAGATCCGTGTGGATGGTGCGAAGCGCGCTGCGAAAGACTTATGGCGGTGGCTGGGCACGAGCGCGTTCGCCCCGACGAGACGCGCCGCGGGACGGCTGTCCCCGGGCGGCCAATCTGCGACGCCATAGCGGGTTGGCCGCAGACCCAAAGCGCACTTGTGCGCCGAGGCGGACGCGCAGGGCCGGTCGGCCGTTATTGCACTGGGCGCCCGCCAGAACCCAGCCGCCTGCTGGGCGATGCCCGCGACCGCTTGTTCGGAACGAAGTCGCGCTGCCTGCTGCGTCAGGGCTGTGCGATGGCTTCGACCTGGATGCGCAGGTCGACGTTCATCTTGAAGCCATATTCCTTGCCCGCGCCCAGGCCGAAGTCGTCGCGGTTGAAGCTGCCGCTGGCGTCGGCGCCGCAGTAGTCGCGCTTGAGCATCGGGTGCGGGATGCACCTCAGCGAGTTGACCGCCAGCGTCAGCGGGCGCGTCACGCCGTGCAGCGTCAGTTCGCCCACGAGCCGTGTCGGCACGCCGCCCACCGGCGACTGCAGGCTGCCCTTGAAGACCGCGCGAGGGTGTCTCTTCACGTCGAAGAAGTCCTTGCCGCGCGCCCAGGTGGCCAGCGCGTCCATGCCGAAGTCGACGCTGGCCAGCTCGGTCATGATCTCGACGCTACCGGTGCCGGCGGTCTTGTCGTAAAGCACCTTGCCGCTGCTCTTGTTGAACTTGCCGCGCCACACCGAGATACCCATGTGGTCGGCCTC
>JAURZK010000140.1 GCA_030653505.1 Rubrivivax sp. | reverse complement strand
CGGCATCCTGATCCTGATCATCGAGCACTGGCACCACAAGAAGTACGGCGAGCGCGATCTCGAGGGCCAACGCCGCGCCCGGGTCGAGACGGTGGACGACATGGGCGCGATGGACGCGCTGAAGGTGGGCTTCCTGCAATGCCTGGCACTCATCCCGGGCACGAGCCGATCCGGCGCCACGATCATGGGCGCGATGACGCTGGGCTTCTCGCGCAAGTGCGCCACCGAGTTCAGCTTCTACCTCGGCATCCCGACGCTGATGGCGGCCGGCGCCTACTCGGTGTGGAAGGAGCGCAGCGCGCTGCACTGGCACGACGCGCCGATGTTCGCCGTCGGGCTCGTCGTGTCGTTCTTCAGCGCGCTGCTGTGCATACGCTGGCTCATCCGCTACGTCTCCACACACGACTTCAAGATCTTCGCCTGGTACCGCATCGGCTTCGGTCTCATCGTGCTGGCCACGGCCTACAGCGGCATGGTGAACTGGTCGGCCTGACGGCCGGCGCGGCGGAAGCCGCGCCCGCCGCCACCCGTCAGGCCCGACCTGCGGCGCGGCTCAGCCCACCTTGACCTCGATGCGCCGCGGCTGCGCATGCTCGGCCTTCGGGATGCGCACACGCAGCACGCCCTGCGCGAGTTCGGCGCCGATCTTGGTCGCGTCGAGCTCCTTGCTGAGCGTGAACAGCCTGCGGTAGCGCGACTGCTGCACCTCGGCATGGCTGGCCAGCATCTCATGCGGCACGGGCAGCCTGACCTCGCCTTCGATGGCCAGCGTGTCGCCTTCGACACGCAGGTGCAGGCCCTCGCGCGAAACACCTGGCAGGTCGGCGTAGAGGGTGATGCCGGTGGCGTCCTCGACCACGTCCACGGGCGGCAGCAGGGTGCGCTCGTCGCGCGCCGGGGTGTTGTCCTTGGCGGTCGTGGCGGTGGTGGCGGTCGAGCCGGCTTCAGGGGTCTTCACAACAGTGTTGTTCATGGTGTCACTCCTGTGTCTACGGGGAGGGCGTGGCGCCGCGCCTCACTGGATCTCGATGCGACGCGGCAGGGCCGCCTCGCGGCGCTTGATGCTGATGTGCAGCACACCGTCGCGGCAGTCGGCACTGACGCCATTCGGGTCGCTGTCGTCGGGCAGGCTGATGACGCGGCGGAAGCGGCCGTCGAAACGCTCGTTGCTGTGCAAGGTGAGCTTGGCGTCGCTGGCTGCCACGGCGGCGGCGCGTTCACCGGTGATCGACAGCACACCACGGTCGAGCGTGACGTCGATCTTCGCCGGGTCGATGCCGGGCACGAAGGCGTAGACCTCGGTCGAGCCGGGCGTCTGGCCGACGTTCACCGCCGGAAAGCCGCCGGCGACGCCGCGGATGCTGGGCGAGGACATCTCGAAGGCCTGCTGCAACTGGCGCTGCAGGCGGTCCACTTCGGCGAACACGTCGCCGGAAAACAGGCTGCGGTACATGGTGTTGACCTCCTTCGGTTGGAGAGGCGTCCACCGCACGGATGACGCCCCGGGGCAAGGAGGATGATGGGGCTGCGTCCAGCGCTTTCAAGACCCGCTTGATTCACGCCGGCGCATACCCACATGCCCTGCTGGAGACACGCCACCGTGCAGTTCAAGGACTACTACGCCGTGCTCGGCGTCGCACGCGACGCCACCGCCGACGACATCAAGAAGGCGTTCCGCAAGCTGGCGCGGAAGTACCACCCCGACGTCAGCAAGGAAGCCGACGCCGCCGCGCGCATGAGCGAGATCAACGAGGCCAACGCCGTGCTCTCGGACCCCGAGCGCCGCGCCGCCTACGACGCCATCGGCCAGGGCCACCAAGCCGGCGAACGCTTCACGCCGCCGCCCGACTGGGACGCCGGCTTCGAGTTTCGCGGCGGCAGGCCAGAGGGCATGGACGCCGGCGAGTTCAGCGACTTCTTTTCCGAACTCTTCGGCCGCATGGGCCAGGGTGCACGGGGCCAGGCGCGTGCCGCGCCGCGCGGTGACGGCGGCGCCGGCTTCCGCGCCGCCGGCGAGGACCACCACGCCAAGATCCTGCTCGACATCGAGGATGCCTGGCGCGGTGCCCACCGTCGCATCACGCTGAAGGTGCCGCAGGTCGACGCGCAGGGCCGCGTTCGCCTGGTCGAGCGCACGCTCGAAGTCAACATCCCGGCCGGCGTGAAGGCCGGCCAGTTCATCCGCCTGGCGGGGCAGGGCGGGCCGGGGCTGGGCGGTGCGCCGGCCGGTGACCTGATGCTGGAAGTGCACTTCAAGCCGCACCCGCGCTTCCGCGTCGACGGTGCAGACCTCGTCACCGAACTCGCCGTGGCGCCGTGGGAAGCGGCACTCGGCGCGGTCGTTCCGGTGACGCTGCCCGACGGCAGCACGCTGAAGGTGCGCGTGCCGGCCGGTGCACAGGGCGGCCAGAGCGTGACGGTGCGCGGCCGCGGCCTGCCTGCTCGCACGCCAGGTGACCTGGAACTGCAGCTGCGCGTGGTGCTGCCCAGCGCCTTCGACCCGCGCGCGAAGAAGCTATACGAACAGATGGCCAGCGACATGCCCGACTTCGATGCGCGCAAGGTCGCTGCCGCGCAAGCCGAACGCCCAGGCCGCGAGGAGACACGATGAACCTGCCCCCGCAAGCGGTCGAGGCCCTGCTCGACGAACTCTGGTTCGACATGGACGCGCTGTGCCGCCTTGCCGGCGTCAGCGAGCCCTGGCTGCACGAACACCTGGAAGGCGGGCTGCTGCCGCGACGGCCCTTCGCGCCCCTGGATGCGCCCCGTGACGGGCTGCGCTTCGACGCCGCCGACCTGCGCCGCGCCCGACGCCTGGCGGGCCTGGAACGCGACTTCGACGCCGTGCCCGAACTGGCGGCGCTGGTGGCCGATCTGGAGGACGAACTGGCGGCGCTGCGCGCGCGGCTGCGGCGGCTGGGTCTGGACTAACGGAACATCAGCCGCCACAGGCCGACCAGGACATGGCCCCAGACGAGGAGGTTGAAGCCGGCCAGCGCAAACACGCGCGACACGTTCCACAGCGTTCGCGCGCGGCGCTCGCAGGCCGGCTCGCCCGTGGTGGCATAGAGCAGGAAGTAGAACACCGAGGGCGCCAGCGTGCCGACGATGAGCACGCCCATCACCCAGTAGAAGACCGTCATGACGTGATTATCCTGGGCGCCGCGAGTGGTGCCGGTACACGCCTGAAGACCAGGTCCCAGACGCCGTGGCCGAGTTTCAGGCCACGCTGCTCGAACTTGGTCAGTGGGCGCCAATCGGGGCGCAGCACGTAGCCACGCGGGTCCGCGCTGGCGTTGGCCAGCTGCGGCTCTGCCGCCAGCACTTCGAGCATCTGCTCGGCATAAGGCTGCCAGTCGGTGGCGCAATGCAGGTAGCCGCCCGGCGCCAGGCGCGTGACGAGCCCCGCGACGAAGGCCGGCTGCACCAGGCGGCGCTTGTTGTGGCGCTTCTTGTGCCAGGGGTCGGGAAACCAGACGTGCACGCCGGCCAGGCTGCCGGGCGCCAGCATGTGGTCCAGCACCTCCACCGCGTCGTGCTGCACCAGGCGCAGGTTGGTGAGCTGCCGTTCACCGATGCGCCTGAGCAGCGCGCCCACGCCGGGCGTGTGCACCTCGACGCCGATGAAGTCGGTGCCTGGCAGCGCTGCGGCCACCTGCGCCGTGGCGTCGCCCATGCCGAAGCCGATCTCCAGCACACGCGGTGCGTGGCGGCCGAACACGGCGTCCAGGTCGGGCGGTTGCGTGGTGTAGGGCAGCAGGTAGCGTGGGCCCAGCTCCTCCAGCGCGCGCTGCTGGCCCGTGCCCAGGCGGCCGGCGCGCAGCACGAAGCTGCGCATCGGGCGGTGCGCGCGCTTTTCGGCTTCGGGCGCCTCGGGGGCGGGCTGGGGCTGGGGCTCGTGCATCGGGCCGCGAGTGTAGTGGCGCGCGGCCCGTCCCTCAGTTCAGCAGTGCTGCCGCGTCAAGCGCCGCGATGCTGCCTTCGTCGGTAGGCACCACCCACAACTCGACCGCGCTGCCCGCGGCGTGGATGGCGCGCACCACGCCGCCCGTCGCCGCGGCGTTGGCCACGGGGTCGACCTGCACGCCCAGCCAGGCCAGCTGGTGGGCGACGTCGGCGCGCAGCTGCACGTCGTTCTCGCCGATGCCGCCGCTGAAGGCCAGCAGGTCCAGGCCCTGCAGGCAGGCCACCATGGCGCCGGCCTCGCGCAGCAGGCTGTGCGTGAAGAGTTCTATGGCGAAACGCGCCTCGGCGCTGCCGTCGGCGCGCAGCCGGCGCATGTCGGCCGAGACACCCGAAACGCCCAGCAGCCCGCTCTCCTTGTAGAGCAGCGTCTGCAGCCGGTCGTGGGTCCAGCCCTGCTCCATCAGGTAGAGCAGCACCCCGGGGTCGAGCGTGCCGCAGCGGGTGCCCATCATCAGCCCGTCCAGGGCACTGAAACCCATGCTGCTGGCGCGGCTGCGGCCGTCCAGCGCCGCGCACAGGCTGGCGCCGTTGCCCAGGTGCGCCATGAGCACGCGGCCGCTGGCGCGGCGGCTGTGCTGCTGCAACAGGCCCATCACATACCGGTAGGACAGGCCATGGAAGCCGTAGCGCCGCACCCCCTGCGCCCACAGCGTGCGCGGCAGCGCGAAGCGGTAGTCGAGCTCGGGCACCGTGGCGTGGAAGGCGGTGTCGAAACACGCCACCTGCAGCAGCCCCGGGAAGGCGCGCATGAAGGCGCGTATGCCCTGCAGGTTCTGCGGCTGGTGCAGCGGCGCCAGCGAGTTGAACTGCGCCAGCCGCTCGAGGATGGGCTCGGTGACGGCCACGCTGGCACGGAAGTCGGGCCCGCCGTGCACGACGCGGTGCGACACGGCCTCGATGGCCGGCAGGTCGGCCTGCGCGGCCAGCAACTCGCCCAGGTGCTGCAGCGCGCCGGTGAAGGCGTCGCCTTCGGCCTGCGGCAACAACTGCGTCTGTGTGCGGCCGAGCCAGTTCCATTCGATGTGCGGCCGGCCGCCGGGCTCCAGGCCCTGGATATTGCCGCCCAGCACACTGGGCCCGACCTCGCGCCCGGCGCGCGGGTAGAGCGAGAACTTCAGCGTCGACGAACCCGCGTTGACGGCGAGGATGGCCATGGGCGCGTGCCGCTCAGGCCGGCCAGGCCTGCCGGGCGTGGTCGCGGCGCGCGTTGTTCGCGGCCAGCAGCGCCAGCAGCGCCGAGGCCACGCGGGCGCGCGGGCCGTCGGCGCGGCTGGTCAGCGCGATGGGCACCCGCGCGCCCAGCACCAGCCCCGAGACCGAGGCGCCGGCCAGGTATTCCAGCTGCTTGGCCAGCATGTTGCCCGACTCGAGGTCGGGCACGGCCAGGATGTCGGCGTCGCCGGCCACCGGCGAGACGATGCCCTT
Source organism: Rubrivivax sp. (assembly GCA_030653505.1). GTDB lineage: Bacteria > Pseudomonadota > Gammaproteobacteria > Burkholderiales > Burkholderiaceae_C > Rubrivivax. The sequence continues at coordinate 11,588 of JAURZK010000140.1, read as the reverse complement.
GACCTGCGCCGCGTGCGCCGAGATCGCGTTGTCGAAGGCCAGCGGGCCGTCGAGCACGCCGCCCCTGATCTGCCCGCGGTCGGCCATCTTGCACAGCGCCGCGGCGTCCAGCGTCGACGGGATCGCCGGGTTGACGGTCTCCACCGCCGACAGGATGGCCACCTTGGGCCGCTCCACGCCCAGGATGCGTGCGAAGTCGATCGCGTTCTGGATGATGTCGACCTTCTCGGCCAGCGTCGGCGCGATGTTCAGCGCCGCGTCGGTGATGAGCAGCGGCTTGGGGTACAGCGGCACGTCGAAACGGAAGACGTGCGACATGCGCCTGCCGGTGCGCAGCGTGGGCTGCCTGAGCACGGCCAGGATCATCTCGTCGGTGTGCAGGCTGCCCTTCATCATCACCTCGACACTGCCCTTGGCCGCCATCTCGGGGGCCGCGGCGGCGGCGGCGTGGCTGTGTGGCACGGGCACGATCTCGGCGCTGGTGAGGTCGATGCCGGCTTCATCTGCCAGGTGGCGGATGCGCAGCTCGGGCCCGATCAGCACCGGGATCAGCAGCCCGTAGCGCGCCGCGTCCATGGCGCCGGTGAGCGACTCGTTGTCGCAGGGGTGCACGACGGCGCAGCGCGCCGGTGTGATGCCCTCGCCCAGGCGCAAGAGGTCGCGGAAACGCGCCTCAGGGTCGAAGAGCTGGATCTGCGGCGTGCCCGGGCGCGGCAGCCGCACCTTCTGCGTCGGGGCCAGCACGCGGGCGGTGCCGTGCAGCACCAGCAAGCCCTTCTGGTTCGTGACCTCGCAGCGCAGCTCGACGTGCTTCTTGGTGTCGTCCTTGGCCATCACGGTGGCCGTCACTGCCAGCGTGTCGCCGATGCGCACCGGCTTGGCGAAGTGCAGCGCCTGGTCGACATAGATGGTGCCGGGGCCGGGGAACTGCGTGCCCAGCAGCGCCGAGATCAGCGCGCCGCCCCACATGCCGTGGGCGACGACGCCGTGCAGCAGCGTGTCGTTGGCGTACTCGGGGCTCAGGTGCGCCGGGTTGGTGTCGCCCGAGACCGCGGCGAAGGCCTGGATGTCGGCCAGCGTCAGCGTGCGCAGCAGGCGCGCGCTCTGCCCGATCTTCAGCTCGTCGTAGGTGATGTTCTCGAGCCACTCGGTGGTGTGGATGTCGTTCATGCGGGCTTCAGGGGGAGGTTTCGGAAGCGGGGACCCGGGGCTCGGTCGGGCGGGTCGGACCGCGGTCATGGGGTCTCAATCGTCGTAGCGCACCATGACATACGTGCCGGGTGCCTTGCCCAGCACCGCCGAACGCACGATGGGCGGCGGCTTGCGCTGGCCCGACGCGTGCTGCTGCAGCCAGTCTGCCATCGCCGGCCACCACGAGCCCGTCTGCGTGCTCGCCTGGGCCAGCCACGCGTCGGGGTCGGTCCATCCGTGGCCGCGCGGCGTGTGGCCGATCTGGTAGCTGCGCTTGGGGTGGCCGGGCTCGGAGACGATGCCCGCGTTGTGGCCGCCAGCGGCCAGCACGAAGGTGGTGTCGGTGTCGGTCAGCAGGTGGATCTTGTAGACCGAGCGCCACGGCGAGACGTGGTCGCGCACCGTGCCCAGCACCAGCAGCGGCATGCTGATGTCGCGCAGCGCCACGCCCTCGCCGCCGCAGCGGTAGTGGCCCGCGGCCAAGGCGTTGTTCAGGAACAGTGACGACAGGTACTCGTCGTGCATGCGCTCGGGCAGGCGCGTGACGTCGGCGTTCCAGCTCATCATGTCGTTGCCGCCATCGTCCTGGCCCAGCAGGTAGCGGCGTGTGTTGCGCGCCCAGACGAGGTCGCTGGAGTTCAGGAACTGGAACGAAGCGGCCATCGCGCGGCCCGACAGGTAACCCGTGCGGGCCATGTTCTCGCGCAGCGTGCGCAACTGGTCGTCGTCGATGAAGACACCCAGTTCGCCGGGTTCGCTGAAGTCGGTCTGCGCCGCCAGCAGCGTGACGCTGGCCAGTTCGGGCAGGGACTCTGGCCGCAGGTCGTCGCCGCGGCGGCGCGGCGGTGGCGCGGCAGCACCGCGGGCCGCGGCCGGTGTGTTCGGGGCCGTGGGCCGGGCCGCGGCCTGGCGCTGCAGCCGGCCCAGCACGGCCGCCACGATGGCCAGGAAGGTGCCGCCCAGGCAATAACCCAGCGCATGGATGCGGGGCGCGTCGGCACGCGACTTCACCACCGCCATGGCCTCCATCACGCCGCGCCGCAGGTAATCCTGCATGCCGAGTTCACGGTCGTCGGCGTCCGGGTTCTTCCACGACATCATGAACACGGTGAAACCCTGGTCGACGAGGTAGCGCACCATCGAGTTGCGCGGCGACAGGTCGAGGATGTAGTACTTCATGATGCAGGACGGCACGACGAGCAGCGGCTCGTTGTGCACCTGCGCCGTGGTGGGCGTGTACTGGATCAGTTCGAACAGCGCATTGCGGTAGACGACCTTGCCCGGCGTGACGGCGACGTCCTTGCCGACGGCGTAGGGCAGCGGCGCCATCGTGGCCGAGGCTGCGTCGCCCTCGCCCTTGGCGGCGGGCATGGCGGCGGGCTGCATCTCCTGCAGGTCCTGCAGCAGGTTCTGGCCGCCACGCAGCAGGCTCATGCCGCCGCTGTTCAGCGCGGCCTGGGCGGCCAGCGGGTTGGTGAAGGGCCAATTGGCGGGCGACAGCGCATCGACAGCCTGGCGGGCGAAGAAGTCGACCATGTGGCGGTGGTGCGCAGACAGGCCCTCGACCTGCACAGCTTCACGCCACCAGGCTTCGGTGGCCTTGAAGCCGTCCTTCCAGACGCGGAAAGGCCAGTGTCGCCAGCCTTCGTCGGCGAAGTGCAGGTCGCTTTCGGCCGCATTGGCAGCTTCGTCATTGGCCGCGGGGTTCACCGCACGCGACCACACCTGCAGCGCCAGTGCCTGCGCCTTCTGCGCCAGCTGCAACTGGCGACCAGGCGACACGGCAAGGTGCCAGGCCCAGTCGGCGTGGGCCAGGGCCAGCGCGATGGGCGACAGGCCCAGGCTGGCTTCGGCCAGCCGAGCGTGGACGAGGCCGTCGAGTGCGTGGTAGGCGTCGGGGCGCGTGCCCGGGTTGGTGGAGCTGGTGTCAATCGGCGTCATGGCGGGCAGGCCTGCCGTGCAGCGAAAATGAACGCAAGCCTATGCTAAGCGGCGACACCGAGCGCGCCACTTCGTGGCGCGCACGCTTGCTGCGGTAACTCAAGCTTCCCCGACTTTGCCCGAACCCCCCCCCACTGCCCCCAGCTTCGGAACGCCCATGCCGTCAGCCCAAAGCCCCGCGCCATCGCCCACTGCTGCCGGCGCCAACCGTTCGATGGGCCAGGCCGCCTACGAACAGCTGCACGAGGCCATCGAGACCGGCGCGCTCAAGCCCGGCGACCGCATCAGCGTCAACGCACTGGCCGAGACACTGCAGATGAGCCGCACGCCCGTGCGCGAGGCCATCGCGTGGCTGGAGACCGACGGTCTCGTCGTGCACGAGCCCTATCTGGGTCGCGTGGTGGCGTCGCTGGACCGCCAGATGATCACCGAGCTCTACGCCATCCGGCTGGTGCTCGAGACGACGGCGGCGGGGCTGGCGGCGCAGAACGCCACCGAGGCCGAGATCGCGGTGCTTCAGGACATGGTCGATCTTGAGCAGCAGGTGCTGGGCGATCCCATCCGGCGCGAGCGTCACAACCGGCGCTTCCACGAGGCGCTCTACCGCAGCGCGCACAACCGCTACCTGCTGACGAGCCTGAAAGCGCTGCAGACACCGATGATCCTGCTCGGGCCCGCCACGGCCAGCGACCCCGACCGTCTGCAGAGCGCCTACGCCGAGCACATCGAACTGGTCCGGAGCATCGCGCGCCACGACCCGGATGCCGCGCGCACGGCCATCACGCAGCACCTGGCTGGCGGGCAGCGCGCGCGGCTGCGCCACATGATGCAGCGCGAGCAATACTGACGCAGGCGTTTGCGGCCGGGTCGGCCCCGCCGACGCAGCGCCGCCGTCAGCGCGACGTGCCGGCTGGAATTTGCCGGGTCACCCGCGCCCACATCGCCAGTTCGTCGAGGATGAACTTGGCGAACTTGTCGGGCGTGCCTTCGGCCGGCTCGGCGCCGGCGGCGAGCATGGTCTTCTCGACGCCGGGGTCGCGCAGCGCCGCATTCACGTCGTTGGCCAGCTGCGCCACCAGGGCCTTGGGCGTGGCCGCCGGCGCCAGCAGGCCGAACCAGCCCACAGCGGCATAGCCGGGCACGCCCGCTTCGGTGAGGGTCGGCAACTCGGGCATTGCCCTGGCCCTGGTGGCGCTGGTGACGGCCAGCGCACGCAGCTTGCCAGCGGCGATGTGCGGCGAGACCGTCTGCCCTGGCGCGAACATGATGTCGATGGTGCCGCCGAGCAAGTCATTGACAGCCTGCCCGGTACCTTTGTAGGGCACATGCAGCAGGTCGACCCCGGCCAGCTGCTTGAACAGTTCGGCCGACAGGTGCGAGGCCGAGCCATCGCCCGACGAGCCGAAGGTGAGCTTGCCGGGTTCGGCCCTTGCCCTGGCCAGGAGTTCCTTCACGCTGCTCAGGCCGAGCCTGGGGCTCACCGTGACGACGTAGGGCGAGGCCGAGACCAGCGCGATGGGCGCGAATTGCTTGACGTTGTCGAGGTCGAGTGAGGCCGTCGAGCTCATCAGCAGCGTGTAGCCGTCGGCCGGCGCGCGCGCGACCTGCCCAGCGCCGATCTTGCCTGCGGCGCCTGGGCGATTCTCGATCACCACGGTCTGCTTCCAGACCTGGCTCAGGTGCGCGCCCAGAATGCGCGCCAGCGAGTCGGCGCCGCCTGCGGGCGGGAAGGGCACGACGATGGTGACCGTGCGTGTCGGCCAGCTCTGTGCGCTGGCTGCGCTGGCACAGGCCAGGCCGGCCACGGCCAGCGCAGCGAACGTGAGCGTGCGACCGGTGGCTTGAAGCCAGCGGCGACGTGTGGCCTGGTCGGGGCGTGGGGGTTGATGCGGATGCATGCTTGTGGGTCTCCTGCGTTGTTCTGCGTTGTTCTGCGGTGGCTCAGGCGGGCGCGACGATGCGGTTGCGCAGCACCATGTGCGGTGCCTCGAAAGCGCACTCGACGACGTCACCGGGCTTGAGGAAGAGTTCCTCGGCGTTGGGCTTGCCCACCGCCACGCCGCCTGGCGCGCCGGTGGAGAACATGTCGCCGGGCTGCAGCGGCACCAGGCGCGAGAAGTGCTCGATGATGCGCGGCAGCTTCCAGATCTGGTCGCCGGTGTTGACGCGCATGCGCTGCTCGCCATTGACGCTGCAGGTGACCCAGATGTCGTAGGGGTCGGGCACCTCGTCCATGGTGATGATGAAGGGCCCGAGCGGGCCGAAGCCTGGGGCGTTCTTCGCCGTCCAGAAGCGGGAGCCGGACGCCACCTCGCGCTTCTGCGTGTCGCGGCAGGTGAGGTCGTTCAGGATCGTGATGCCGGCCACGTGCTCGAAGGCGTGCTCGGCCTTGACTTGATAGGCGGGCTTGCCGATGACGAACACCAGTTCGGGTTCGTAGTCGAGGTGCGTGACGGTGGCCGGGCGCACGACGTCGGCGCCGTGGCCGGCCAGGCACTCATTGAGCTTGATGAAACCCGTGGGCTCGTTGGGCAGTTCCTTGATGAGGTCGGTGCGCTTGAGCTCTTCGAGGTGGGTGCGGTAGTTCTTGCCCACGCACAGGAGCTTGTGGGCGTCCGGGATGGGCGGCAGCAGCTGCACCGCGTCCAACGCGTGAGCGGCCTGGGCCCGCACCTCGGGGCGGGTCTCGGCCGCGGCGAGCAGGCGCTGCACCTGCGCCAGTGCCGCGGCGCCGCCTTCCAGCAACGTGCGCATGTGCATCGGCGGCGGCGCGACGCCGGGTTCCAGCAGCGCGGAGGCGCGGCCGAGGTCGAGGAGCAGGCCGGCGGCGAGGACGCCCACGCGCGGCTGGTGGGGGGCGTCGGGGGTGACGAAGGTGGCAAGTCTCAAGATCGGCTCTCGGCAAGGGAAGGTCTCGACTGTAGCGTTGAATTCAGTTGAATTCAACCGTCGACAATCCGCTGCCGCCGTTGTCGCCCGCTAGAATCCAGCCGCGTTGCGGGCGTAGCTCAATGGCAGAGCTGAAGCTTCCCAAGCTTAAGACGAGGGTTCGATTCCCTTCGCCCGCTCCAGCCGCCCGCGCCCGCCGCACTGTCAGGCCTGGCGTTGATGGCCGCGCCACCAGGCACGTCGATGCCAACAGCAACGGCCCCGAAGGGCCGTTGTCCTGCGATCGAGCCCAGGCCGTTCAGGCGCGTGGTTCGCCCTGGTCGTTCACCGTGATCGTGGCGCCGGGAGGTGCGGCCAGCTGGACCTTGAAGTCCTGGCCGCGGAAGCGGTAGCTCACGTCGTAGTAGGTCGGTCGGGCAGCGCGCGTGGCTTCACTGCAGCGCTGCACGTCCTGCGTCGTCGTCGTCGGGCCTGCGCGGCCGGTGTTGCCACCGATGGCCGCACCCGCCACCACGCCCACGCCGGTGGCCACGTCGCGGCCCGAGCCGCCGCCGACCTGGTGACCCAGGATGCCGCCGATGACGGCGCCGAGCAACGCACCGGGCACGTTGGCACCGCTGCGCTCCTGCTGCACCTGTTCACGTTCGACCCAGCAGCGGCGGCCGGCATCGTCGACCACCGCACGCACGGAAGTGATCTCGGCCTGGAAGAGCTGCTCACTGTCGCGGCGGCGGTAGTCCCGCGAGACCAGCGGCGCCGGCGCGTAGCGGCGTTCGTCGACGCGCTCGTCGCTAGCGACGTTGCGCACTGACGAGATGCTGTTGTTCAGGCCCATCGCCTCCAGCGAAGGGTACTGACCCGGGCGCAGCAGCACACAGCGGCCGCGGTAACCGGTGTCGTCGCAGACTTCCCAGCGTTCACCAGTGACCACCGCGGACGAGGCGCGGTCGTTGTAGCCGCTGCCTCGCAGGTCTTCGACGGCAGCCTGGGTCGTGAAGCTGCGGCCCTGGAAACCGTCTCTTTCGTAGAAGTCGACCTGACCGACGCGGGCCGGCGGCGCAGCCACCACTGGCGGCGGCCGGCGGTCGTCGTCCGGCCGCATGTTGCGGCCGACGGCGCGTGTCGACGAGATGCGGTCGTTCAGACCCATCGCGCCCAGGTCAGGGTACTCGCCCGGAGGCAACACCGCGCAGCGGCCTTCGTAGCCCGTGTTCTCGCAGACCTGCCACGGCCCGCCACGGACCACGGCCGACGAGGCGCGGTCGTTGAACCCGCTGGCGCGGAAGTCCGGCATCGGGGCTTCGGCCGTGAAGCTGCGGCCGCGGAAGCCTTCGTCGCGGTAGAAGGCGATGCTGCCGACCGACACGGGCGGTGCCGCCGGGGGCAGTGGCGCGTAGCGGTTGTCGGACACGCGCACGTTGCGCGGCACCTCGCGCACCGACAGGATGCGGTTGTTCAGGCCCATCGCGGCCAGTGAAGGGTAGGCGCCCGGGCGCAGCACGACGCAGCGGCCACGGAAGCGGCGGTCTTCGCAGACTTCCCAGCGTGTCGTGCGGTCGCCCTTTACGACGGCCGAAGTTGCACGGTCGTTGAAGCCGCTGCGGTCCAGCCGTGCCACCTCGCCGGCGGTGGTGAACGAGCGGCCCTGGTAGGCGTCGCCCTCGTAGAGCGTGACCTGCGCCGCGGCGTGTGCCGCCATCGCAGCGCCCGCCAGGGCCAGGGTGAATCTTGCAAGCTTGTTGATGGCTTTCTCCTGAAGTCCCGGGGGCAGCGCAATCCGCGTCACCTTCCCATGCCCGACAGTGTGGGCCGCTGCGGCCGCCACGCCGGTCGGACGCCGCCACCGGCCCGCGTAGTTGCTGTCCTACGCCGCAGGCCGCAGGCCGCAGGCGCAGGCGCTGGCGGTGGCATGCCCCGTGGTCGTGCCGGTTGGCTTGCGGCATGATCGGCGGATGTCGGCGCCCCCCCTGTCGGTCCTGCTCGTCGAACCGCCGGCCCCCGGGCTGGCGCAGCTGCTGCGCGCGGCCGGTTTCGCCGTGACACAGGCTGCCGATGCCGGGGCCGCGCGCAGCCATGATGCCGTGCTGCTGGCCGCCCCCACGCCCGCCGCGCTGGCGGCGCTGCTGCATGGCGCCGACCTCACGCTGGCCGCCTTGGACGCCGCCGTGCTCGTGCTCACCCCCGTCACCGACGAGGCCACCGCGGCCGCGCTGCTGGGCCTGGGTGTCGAGGACGTGATCTCGGCAGCCGACCCCGCGCTGTCGCGCGCCATCCGCCATGCCGTGCTGCGCAAGCGCCACGAGAGCGCGGCGCGCAACGCCTACGCCACCGACCTGGCCACCGGCCTGCCGCACCAGGCGCAGCTGCTCGAGCACATGACACAACTGCTGGCGCTGCGTGAACGGGTGCCGGCGCCGATGGTGCTGCTGGTGCTGCGCATCGACGGCGTCGGCAGCGTCGCGGCGCGCCTGGGTGCCGAGGCTGCCAACATCCTGCGCCGCAAGGTGGCGGTGCGGCTGCGTGGCGGCCTGCGCGCCGGCGACGTGGTGGCCGCCCTGGGCCCCGACGCCTTCGCCGTGCTGCTGGGCCATCTGGAAGCGCTGGCCGACGGCGAACGCGTGGCGTCCAAGCTCGTGCGCAGCCTGCAGCAGCCGCTGGTGGTGGCGGGCCAGCCCTGCGCGGTGTCGGCGGCGGTGGGCATGGCGCTGTACCCGGCGCACGGCAAGGACGCCGAGAGCCTGCTGCGGCGCGCGACGGCGCAGGCCGCTTCGGTGGCGACGATGGGACGCGAGGGTTTCGCCGGCCACGCCGAACGCGGCGCGGGTGGGGCGGCCAACGACGACGTCGCGTCCTGATCCGGCGCGCCGCAGCCGCGCCGCGTCACACGCTACTTCTGGATGTCACCCAGGCACAGGTACTTCAGCTCGACGTAGTCGTCGACACCTTGGCGCGCGCCCTCGCGGCCCAGGCCGCTTTGCTTGACGCCACCGAAGGGTACTTCGGCCGTGCTGATGAGGCCGGTGTTGATGCCCACCATGCCGTACTCCAGCGCCTCGCCGACGCGGAAGACGCGGCCGATGTCGCGGCTGTAGAAGTAGCTGGCCAGGCCGAATTCGGTGGCGTTGGCAGCGGCGATGACTTCCGCCTCGGTCTCGAATCGGAACACCGGCGCCACGGGGCCGAAGGTCTCTTCGCGGGCGCACAGCATCTCGCTCGTCACGCCCGACAGCACGGTAGGCACGTAGAAGTTGCCGCCTGCGCCAGCCACACGTTCGCCGCCGATGACCACCGTGGCGCCCTTGGCGACGGCGTCGGCGACGTGGCTTTCCACCTTGGCCATCGCCGCGTCGTCGATCAGCGGGCCTTGGTTCACACCCGTCTCGAAGCCATTGCCCACCTTGATGCCCGCCGCCTTGGCGGCCAGCTTCTGCACGAAGGCGTCGTAGATGCCAGCCTGCGCGTACAGCCGGTTGGCGCAGACGCAGGTCTGGCCGGCATTGCGGTATTTGCTGGCCAGCGCACCTTCGACAGCGCTGTCCAGATCGGCGTCGTCGAAGACGATGAAGGGCGCGTTGCCGCCGAGTTCCAGGCTCAGCTTCTTGATCGTGGGCGCGCATTGCCGCGCCAGGATGCGGCCGACCTCGGTGCTGCCCGTGAAGGACAGGTGGCGCACGACGTCACTGCTGCACAGCACCTTGCCGATCTCGATGCTGTTGTCGCCGTCGGCGGTCAGCACGTTCAGCACGCCGGCAGGCATGCCGGCGCGCTGTGCCAGTTCGGCCACCGCCAGCGCGCTCAGCGGCGTCTGTTCGGCCGGCTTGATGATCACCGGGCAGCCCGCGGCCAGCGCCGGCGCCACCTTGCGCGTGATCATCGCGATCGGGAAGTTCCACGGCGTGATCGCGGCGCACACGCCGATGGGCTGCTTGATGACCAGGTAGCGCTTGTTGTTGTCGGTGGTGGGGATGGTCTCGCCGTAGATGCGCTTGGCTTCCTCGGCGAACCACTCGACGAAGCTGGCGCCGTAGACCACCTCGCCGCGCGCCTCGGCCAGCGGCTTGCCCTGCTCGGCGGTCATGATGCGCGCCAGGTCGTCGGCATGCTGGTTGAGCAGCGCGAACCACTTCATCAGCACCGCACCACGTTCCTTGGCCGTCTTGGCGCGCCACAGCGGCCAGGCCTTCTCTGCGGCCGAGATCGCGGCGGCGCAGTCCACCGGGCCCAGGTTGGCCACCTGGGCCAGCTCGGCGCCGGTGGCGGGGTCGGTGACGGCGAAGCGGGCCTGTGCGTCCTGTGCGCTGACCCAGGCGCCGCCGATCAGGGCTTCGGTCTTCAGCAGGCTGGGGTCCTTCAGCGCGGCCAGGGGGGTGTTCGTCTCGGGCATGGTGGAACTCCTTTCGGCGGCACTCTAACCGCAGGCTGTTTCAGGACGCGCGGGATAGAATCTGGTTGATTCAACCAATCAGGAAGCTGCCATGGAATCCATCGGCCTCTTCGAAGCCAAGACCCACCTGTCGGAACTCGTGGCCCGCGCCGAGCGGGGCGAGGAAGTCATCATCACGCGCCACAACAAGCCCGTGGCCAAGCTGGTACCGATGCAGGCCGAAATGCCCGACGCGGCCGCGCGCCGTGCCGCCGTCACCGCGCTGCTGCATGCGGCGGCCGGCCGCACGCTGGGCATGGACTGGCGTGCCCTGCGCGACGAGGGGCGGCCCTGAGCCCGGCCGTGCCCAGCCACTTCGTGCTCGACAGCTCGGTGGCGCTGGGCGCCTTCTTCCACGACGAGCAGGACGCCTATTCGCTGGCCGTGTGGCAGTCGCTGGCCGACGCGCAGGCCGTGGTGCCGGCGCTGTGGCACCTGGAGATGGGCAACATCCTGGCGCGGGCGCTGAGGGCCGGACGCATCAGTGCCGGCGCGCTGGAGGAAAGCTGGCAGCAGCTGGCGCGCGTGGGCCTGCAGACCGTGCCGGTGGAAGGCGAGGCCAGCCACTGGACGCAGCGCGCCGCCGACTGGGGCCTGTCGGCCTACGATGCCTGTTATCTCGACACGGCCCTGCAGCAGCGCCTGCCGCTGGCCACCAAGGACAAGCTGCTCGCCCATGCGGCACGCCGTGTCGGCGTTCCCCTGTACCTGAACCGCGCCGCCTGAGCGCGGCACGCACCCACCCGAGACGAAAGCCGAAGATGAAAGCCTCCGAGATCCGCTCCACCTTTCTCAAGTTTTTCGAGAGCCAGGGCCACGCCGTGGTGGCCAGCAGCCCTGTGGTGCCCGGCGACGACCCCACGCTGCTGTTCACCAACGCCGGCATGAACCAGTTCAAGGACGTGTTCCTCGGCCGCGAGAAGCGCGACTACGCGCGCGCGGCCACGTCGCAGAAGTGCATGCGCGTCAGCGGCAAGCACAACGACCTCGACAACGTCGGGCCTTCGCTGCGCCACCACACCTTTTTCGAGATGCTCGGCAACTTCTCGTTCGGCGATTACTTCAAGCACGACGCCATCGAGCTGGCGTGGAACCTGCTGACCAAGGAATGGAAACTGGATCCGGCGACGCTGTACGTGACGGT
>JAURZK010000138.1 GCA_030653505.1 Rubrivivax sp. | reverse complement strand
AGACCTTGCCGACGCCGCCCGTGGCCAGCACCCCGGCCGTGGCGGGCAGCGTCTCGACGCGGCCGCCGTCGATGTCCAGCGCGTAGACGCCGGAGCAGCGCGGCGGCTCGGTGCGCTTCAGGTGGCGCGAGGTGATCACGTCCACCGCCATCCAGCGTTGGCGCAGCGTGATGTTCGGATGCTCGCGGGCGCGCTGCAAAAGCGTGTCGTGGATGGCCTTGCCGGTGGCGTCGGCGGCGTGCGCGATGCGCCGCACGGCGTGGCCGCCTTCGCGCGTCAGGTGCAGGCCCAGCGGCCCGCCGGCGTCTGGCGAGAAGGGCACACCGGCGTCGACCAGCCAGCGGATGGCCGCGGCGCTGTGCTCGGCGATGAATCGCGCGGTGTGCTCGTCGACCAGGCCCGCGCCGGCGTCCTGTGTGTCGTGCACGTGGCTGGCGATGCTGTCGTCGCTGCCCAGCACACCGACGATGCCGCCCTGCGCCCAGGGCGTGGCCCCTTCGGTGAGCTCTCGCTTGGCCAGCACCACCACCGGCAGGCGGTCGGCCAGCTGCAGCGCCACCGCCAGCCCGGCCAGCCCCGCACCCACGACGACGACGGGCGGCACGGCGCCGGCGGAGGAAGGATCGTTGATCATTTCACGAGGGGCGCAACGTGGCGCGGTGCAGGGGGTTGGATTGTATGAACAACCGTCCTTGCGGACGGCGCACCACCGGCAGGCCGCCCCTATCATGCGCCGATGAACATCAGGCGCGACGAACCCGGCTGGCAGGAACCCCAACGTGCGCCCGTGCGCCCGCCGACGAAGGACGAGCTCAACGCCCCCAGCACGCAGATCGTCACCGACCGCGAGGCCTACCTGGGCCAGGGCCGGCACGACGTCGGGCGTCGCATCTCGGACGACCAGGTCGAGCTCTTCATCACCGGCGACGTGGCCGGGTCGCTGCAACGCGAGTTCGTGCAGCACACGCCCGAGTTCATCGCCCTGCACGACTTGGGCACCAGCGCCAGCCTGCGCCTGCTCACCAGCCTGGCCGGCGCGGCTGGCGCGCGCGTGCAGCGCCTGTCCATCCGCCGCCAGGGCCACGGCGTGGCGCTGGCCGTGCTGCAGTTCGTCGAGATGCCGCTGGCCGACGGCACGCAGCTGCGCGTCTACGCCACCGACATCAACGCCGACAACCCCACCCGCGCCCAGGTGGCGCGCACGCTGCTGGCCTTCAGCACGCTGGGTGTGTTGCTGGTGGGTGAACTGCCGCCGCACGCACTGGCCGGGCAGCTGGCGCCGCTGCATGAAGCGCTGATGCGCAGCACCTGGCCCAACCGCGAGATGCTGCTGGTGCCGCTGGGCTCCAGCCTGGCGATGGCGGCGCACGCGGTGCAACTGGCCCAGGGTAGCGCGGTCTCGGTGCACGTCACGCCGCACGCCGACAAGCCGCGCCAGGCCTGGGCCTACATCGGCGGCGCCTGGAACCGCATGAACAGTGCCGGCGGCACACGCACGCTGCCGACCGACATGGCGCAGGCCGTGACGAGACCGCGCCTGCCGCCCACCGAGGCGCCGACACAGCCGATGGAGCTGCGCCCCATCGGCCCGGCGCCGACGATGCCGATGCCGCTGATGTCGCAGGCGCCCACGCCCATGCCCAAGGTGGGCGGTGTCAACTGGCAGGCCTATGCCGATCGCTGCACCCTGATCAAGGGTGCGGTGTCGGTCTGCGTCTTCGACCTGCACAACTCGCAGCCGCTGGCCCACGCCGGCGGCGCGCCCGCAGCCGACCGCCTGGCGCAGCAGGGCACCACGCTGCTGGCACAGATGAACGACGCATCGCGCGCTTTGGGCCTGGGCCCGGCAAGCGCCGAGGCCAGCGTCAGCACCGCCAGCCACCACCTGCTGCTACGCCCGGTGCCGGGCCACAACGGCGTGGCCGTGCACGTGGTGGTCTCGGCCACCACTGGCAACCTGACGCTGGCGCGCATGCAGCTCGAGCGCATCGAAGCGCCGCAGTGATGCGGCCTTCTGGCGCCGCCCGCCGGGTGGGCGCTGAAGCAGAGCGGGCCCCGAGGGGCCCGCCGTGTTTTTGTCGCGGCGTGAAATCGCCGCTCGCCCAACGCCTGCCGTTCGGGTCCTTCCGGACCCTCACGCGCAGGCTCAGAAGCTGTAGCCCAGGCCGATGGACAGCTGCGGCACGGCGCGCACCTTGGCCGCGCCATCACGCAACTCGGCGAGTTCCTTGTCGATGTTGGTCTGGATGTCGGGCTGGGCCGCCAGTTGCCCGCGAGCCGTCGCCGACACGGTGGCACGGCCGATGGACGCACCGATGTCGGCCGAGAATCGCAGCCCCGAACCGGTCTGGTGACCCCAGCCGATGCCGATGTAGGGCGTGGTCTTCGGGAACTGGATCTGCACCTTCAGGCCGTCTGCGGCCGTGGTGGTGTAGGTGCGGTCGCCGATGGTGATCGAGCCGCCCGCGCCGTTGGCATCGAGCGTGACCTTGTAGGTGTTGAAGGCGGCACCGCCGGTGAAGCGGAAGCTGCCGGCGAAGGGGAACCAGTCGGCCAGCAACGCGGCACGCTGCAGCTTGTAGCGGCCGTCGTAGAGGATGCCCTCCTCGACCGTGGACTTGCTGCGCGAGCCCAGGGTGTAGATGTCACCGCGCAGCGTAAGGCTCTCGTTCATCGGCTGGGCGTAACCCAGGCCGATGCCGGGGATGCCGATGCCGGTGTAGATCTCGCCGGCATGGACCGGGGCGGCGACAAGCGCGACGGCCGCCACGCTGCAGGCGGTGACGAGGCGTCGGGCGGGGAAGGACAGCATGCGGGGCTCCCAGGTGCGGTGTGTCTGTGGTTGTTCGAAACGCGCCGCGGCACGCTGGCCCCGGCACAGCCACGGATTGTCGGATTCGCCCCTGCCGCGCATGCGCTGCATATGGGACCGGTTTCCCGGTCAACTCGTGGCATGCGCAGCGGATTCAGCCCGGTCGCAAGCCTGCGCCCGGGCCTTCGTCAGGCGAGCGACGGGCCACAGGGCCTGTCGCACGTCGGGTTTCAGTGCACGATGCGCGAGAACACGAACTCGCCACCTTCCACGTCCACCGGAATCACGTCCTTCGGGCCGAACTTGCCCTGCAGGATGAGCTTGCTCACCGGGTTCTCGATGCGGTGCTGGATGGCCCGTTTCAGCGGCCGCGCGCCGAACACCGGGTCGAAGCCCACCTTGGCCAGTTCGGCGAGCGCCGCGGGCGAAACCTCGAGCTTCATCTCCAGCTTCTCCAGGCGCCCTTCCAGCAGCCTGAGCTGGATCTTCGCGATGTTCTCGATGTGCTTCATGTCCAGCGCATGGAAGACCACCGTCTCGTCGATGCGGTTCAGGAACTCGGGGCGGAGGTGCTGCTTCACCTCGACCCACACCGCGTCGCGGATGTCGGCGGTGGGCTGGCCGGCCATCTGCATGATCATGTGCGAGCCCAGGTTGCTGGTCATCACGATGACGGTGTTCTTGAAGTCCACCGTACGGCCCTGGCCGTCGGTCCGGCGGCCGTCGTCCAGCACCTGCAGCAGCACGTTGAACACGTCGGGGTGCGCCTTCTCGACCTCGTCGAGCAGCAGCACGCTGTAGGGCTTGCGGCGCACCGCTTCCGTCAGCGCCCCGCCCTCGTCGTAGCCCACGTAGCCCGGCGGCGCGCCGATGAGACGGCTGACCGAGTGTTTCTCCATGTACTCCGACATGTCGACGCGGATCATGTGGTCCTCGCCGTCGAAGAGGAACCCTGCCAGCGCCTTGCACAGCTCGGTCTTGCCCACGCCGGTGGGGCCCAGGAAGAGGAAACTGCCCAGCGGCCGATTCGGGTCGGACAGGCCCGCACGTGAACGGCGGATGGCGTCGGCCACCGCGACGATCGCTTCCTCCTGGCCGACCACGCGCTCGTGCAGCTTGGTCTCCATCTGCAGCAGCTTGTCGCGTTCACCCTGCATCAGCTTGCTGACCGGGATGCCGGTGGCACGCGAGACCACTTCGGCGATCTCTTCCGCGCCGACCACCGTGCGCAGCAGTTGCGGCCGGCCGGCCTTGGACTTGCCGGCCTCGGTGGCCTGGGCTTCCTTCAGGCGCTTCTCCAGCTTGGGCAGGTCGTCGTACTGCAGCTTGGCGACGGCGTTGAAGTCGCCCTTGCGCTTGAGTTCCTCGATCTGCACCTTGGTCTGTTCGATCTGCTTGTTGACATCGGCCGAACCCTGGGCCGCGGCCTTCTCGGCCTTCCAGATTTCTTCCAGGTCGTTGTACTCGCGCTGCAGCGTCAGCAACTCGGCCTCGATCAGGCCCAGGCGCCGGATGGAGCCGTCGTCGTGCTCCTTCTTCATGGCCTCGCGCTCGATCTTCAGCTGGATCATGCGGCGGTCGAGCCGGTCCATGGCCTCGGGCTTGGAGTCCATCTCGATCTTGACCTTGGCTGCCGCCTCGTCGATGAGGTCGATGGCCTTGTCGGGCAGGAAGCGGTCGGTGATGTAGCGGTGGCTCAGCTCGGCCGCGGCCACCAGGGCCGGGTCGGTGATCTGCACGCTGTGGTGCACCTCGTACTTCTCCTGCAGGCCGCGCAGGATGGCGACGGTGGCTTCCACCGTCGGCTCGTCGACGAGCACCTTCTGGAAGCGACGCTCGAGCGCTGCGTCCTTCTCGACGTACTTGCGGTACTCGTTCAGCGTCGTGGCGCCGATGCAGTGCAGTTCACCGCGCGCCAGCGCGGGCTTGAGCATGTTGCCGGCGTCGATGGCGCCCTCGGCCTTGCCGGCACCCACCATGGTGTGCAGTTCGTCGATGAACAGGATGATGCGGCCTTCGTCGGCGGCCACTTCCTTCAGCACCGCCTTCAGACGCTCCTCGAACTCGCCGCGGAACTTGGCGCCGACCAACAGGCCGGCCATGTCGAGCACCAGCACACGCTTGTTCTTCAGGCTGTCGGGGACCTCGCCATTGATGATGCGCTGCGCCAGGCCCTCGACGATGGCCGTCTTGCCCACGCCGGGCTCACCGATCAGCACCGGGTTGTTCTTGGTCCGGCGCTGCAGCACCTGGATGGCGCGCCGGATCTCGTCGTCGCGGCCGATCACCGGGTCGAGCTTGCCCTGGCGGGCGCGTTCGGTGAGGTCGAGCGTGTACTTCTTCAGCGCCTCGCGCTGGCCTTCGGCGTCGGCCGAGTCGACCGACTGCCCGCCGCGCACGGCCAGGATGGCGGCCTCCAGCGCCTTGCGGCTGAGGCCGTGGCCGCGCACGACACCGCCGAGGTCGGTCTTGGCGTCGGCCAGGGCCAGCAGGAACATCTCGCTGGCGATGAACTGGTCGCCCTGCTTGCTGGCTTCCTTGTCGGCAGCCTGCAGCAGTTGGCCGAGTTCACGCCCGGCCTGCACCTGGCCCCCACCCTGCACCTGCGGCAGGTTGCGGATGGCCGTCTCCATCGCCACGCTCAAGGCCGCGGTGTTGGCGCCGGCGCGGTCGAGCAGCGCCTTGGGGCCGTCGGGCTGGGCCAGCATCGCGGCCAGCAGGTGGGCGGGCTCGATGTAGGGGTTGTCGCGCGCCACGGCGGCGCTCTGGGCGTCGGCCAGGGCTTGCTGGAAGGCGGTGGTCAGCTTGTCGAAACGCATGATGAGGGTCCTCTTTCGCTTGCAGGCCACATGGGGCGGCAGTGCGCCGGTTTCAAGACCATGCCTGCGACCCGACATTGCGCCAGGGCAAGCGGGCGCCGCCCCCACGCCAGAATGACGGGCATGGCCATCCACCAGATCCAGGTCCGCTACGAAGCCACTGCCGACCGCCTGCTGCTGCAACTGCGCACGACCCAAGCCGAGGTCTATGCGGTGTGGCTGACGCGGCGCATGCTGCAGCGGCTGTACCCGCCCTTCCGCCAGGCGGTGGCGCAGGCCAGCGTGGCCAGCGCCACGCCGCAGGCGCTGCCCGTGCCAGAGGCGCGCCAGATGCTGGAGCATGCGGCGCTGCAGCAAACGCTGCGGGGCGCCGACTTCGCCCAGCCCTTTGCCATCGCCGACGCCACCCATCCTCTCGGCCTGGACCCGCTGCTGCCCGACGCCGCCGACCTGCGCCCGGGTGCCGCAGGCCAGCTCACGCTGGCGGTGCGCGAGCCGCGCGGCCGGCGCATCGAGATCGCGCTCAACGCCGAACTGGCAGGGGCGTTGCTGCGACTGCTGGACAGCGCGCTGGTGGTGGCCGAGTGGGGCTTGCCGGCGCTGGTCCCGGATGGCGGCGCGTCGGCGGCCGAGCCGGCGGGCGCCGAGCCGGGCCGCCTGCTGAGCTGAACCGCTCGCGCCGCAGGTGCCTGGAAGGCCGTTGCAGGCGCGCCCGCCTGCGTTCGACATCGCACAGACCGGAACCCGGGGCGCAGCAAGACTGCTCCATCCCACAGCTGGAGACCGTCATGCACCACCACGCGCTCGACGCGACCCGCTTTCCCACGACCCGCGGCAGACTGGCACTGGTCGCCGCGGCTGCACTTTTCCTGCTGCTTGCGGCCTGCGGTGGGGGCGGCGGCGGCGGAGATGGCGGCGTCACGGCCCCACCGGTGGGCCCCGGTGCGCCTGTCACTCCCGTGGCGCCGACGCCGGCACCCATCACCATCACCAGCGCGCCAGCGAACCAGTCCGTCAGCGACGGCCAGTCGGCCCGCCTGCAGGTCGTGGCCACCAGCAGCGTGCCGCTGACTTACCAGTGGCAGCGCGACGGCACCACGATCGTCGGCGCCAACGACGCCGCCTATGTCACGCCCGTGCTGACGCTGGCCGACAGCGGCGCCCGCTTTGCGGTGCTGGTGAGCAACGGCAGCGCCAGCGACCTGACCGCCGTCGCCACCGTCACCGTGCAACCGCTGGCACCTCGCCTGACCGAGCAACCCTCGTCGCTGACCGTCGCGGCTGGCGGGCCGGCCAGCTTCGCCGTGCGTGCGGTCGGCTCGCTGCCGCTGAGCTACCAGTGGCAGCGCGACGGCGTCGACATCGCCGGCGCCCAGGCCGCCACCTACACGCTGCCGGCCGCCGGCGCGGCCGATGGTGGCGCACGCTACCGCGTGCTCGTGCGCAACGCGGCCGGCGTGGCCACCAGCGAGGCCGCGACGCTCACGCTGGCGGCAAGTACGGCCGTGCCGCTGCCCACCCCGCTGGAAAAGCGGGTGATGGTTGCCGCCGGCCAGCGTGTCGTCATCTCCACCCAGGTGGCCGGCGCACTGCCGTTCAGCTACCAGTGGCTGCGCAACGGCCAGCCCATCGCCGGTGCCGCAGGCAGCAGCAACAGCGCGTTGGTGCAGTTCACGACGGCCGCGCAGACAGCGGCAGACGACGGCACGAGCTACGCGCTGGCGGTGAACAACGCCGACGGGGCTTCGACCTCGACGACGACCACGCTCTCCATCGTCGACGTGCCCCGCGTCGCCGCGGGCGGCGCGCACAGCCTGGCGCTGTCGGCCGACGGCCGCACGCTGTGGGCCTGGGGTGACAACCGCCAGGGCCAGTTGGGCCTGGGCGACACCAGCTCGCGCGGGTTGCCCACGGTGGTGGGCGGACTGCCCACACTGCAGGCCATCGCTGCCGGCGCCGACCACACGCTGGCGCTGGCCGCCGACGGCAGTGTCTGGGCCTGGGGCAGCAACCGCGCCGGCGCGCTGGGCGATGGCAGCCTGAACGGCCGCGCCCTGCCGCAGCGTGTCAACGGTGTCGGCGGCGTCATCGCCATCGCCGCCGGCAACGGCCGCTCGTTTGCGCTGCGCGCCGACGGCAGTTTGCTCGGCTGGGGCGAAAACAGCTCCGGCGCACTCGGCCTGGGCACCACCGTGAACATGCTGGTGCCGGCGCCGGTGGGCCGCAACATCGCCGATTTCGACAGCATCGTGTCCGTGGCCGCCGGTGCGCGGCACACGCTGGCACTGCGTTCGGATGGCGAGGTCTTCAGCTTCGGCGAGGTGGCCGTGCCGCTGGCCGACGGTGTCACCATGCACCCGTCGCCGGTGCTGCTGAATGGCTTGCACGCCGTGGCCGGCCTCGCAGCCGGCGACGGCTACTCGCTGGCGCTCGACATCGGCGGCCGGCTCTGGGCCTGGGGCCGCAATGGCAGCGGGCAGCTGGGGCTGGGCCACACGGTGGCCAGCGCCACGCCGACGCTGATCGGCCAAGGCACCCTGCCCAGCAAGGGCTTGGCGGCCGGCGACGACTTTGCGCTGGCCTTGCCGGTGAACGGCGCACTGCAGGCCTGGGGCGCGGCCGACGACGGCCAGCTGGGCAGCGGCACGGGCACGGCCCCGCGGCCGCAGCCGGGGGCGCTCGCAGCGGTGCCCGGCGCCCTGCGCTCCATCGTGGCCGGCGGCAGCCACTCGCTTGCCGTGCAGGTCGACGGCAGCGTACACGCCTGGGGCGCCAACGCTGCAGGTCAGCTGGGCATCGGCTCGAGCGAACTGCGGCGGACCGAGCCGGTGCAGGTGCCAGGCCTGAACCTGAACTGAGCGTCGCCGTCGCACCAGGCGACGTGCGTCAGAGCGCTTCGCCGAGCCGGTGGTAATGCCCCGATCGGTAAAGCAGCGGCGCGCGGGCACTTTCGCTGAAGGCCAGCACACGGCCGAGGTAGAGGCGGTGGTCGCCGGCGTCGTGGCGGGCATGGAACGCGCACTCGAAGACGGCGGCGCCGTCCTTCAGCACCGGTGCGCCGTGGGTGCCCAGCGTCCAGTCGCCTTCGGAGAAGCGGTGCGCATGTGCACTGGCGAAGCGCCGCGACAGGCCGATCTGGGCCTCGGTGAGCACGTTCACCGAAAAGCGTGATGCGGCTTCGAAGGCCCCCAGGTTGGGGCTCTCGCGCCGCAGCGACCACAGCACCAGCGGCGGGTCGAGCGACACCGAGTTGAAGGAATTCACCGTCAGGCCCACGTAGGCGCCGGCGTCGTCGACACAGCTGACGATGGTGATGCCGGTGGTGAACCTGCCTAACGCGGTACGCAGCCGCCGCGGGTCCATCAGCGGCCCGAGCCGGGCACGGCAGGCGCCGCGGCGTTGCCCGAGGCCAGGCCCCAACGCGTCAACGCGGCGTCGTCGGCCACACGCGCGTCGACCCAGCGGGCGCCGTCGGCGGTGGTTTCCTTCTTCCAGAACGGCGCCTGCGTCTTCAGGTAGTCCATCAGGAACTCGCAGGCCTGGAAGGCCTGGCCGCGGTGCGCCGAGCTGACGGCCACGAGCACGATCTGGTCCCCCGGCAGCAGCGGCCCGACACGGTGCACGACACGCGCGGCGCGGATGTCGAAGCGGCGCAGAGCCTCGTCGATCATGGCCTCGATGGCCTTCTCGGTCATGCCCGGGTAGTGCTCGAGTTCCATCGCCGCGACCTCGCCGGCGCCGCCGCCGTTGCGGTCGCGCACGGTGCCGATGAAGCTGGCGACGGCGCCGACTGCCGGGTCGCCGGCCCGCAGCGCCGCGACTTCGGCGCCGAGGTCGAAGTCGTCGGTCTGGATGCTGACGCGGGCGGGCATGGCGCGATGCTGCCTCAACCGCCGGTGACGGGGGGAAAGAAGGCCACTTCGGCGCCTTCGGGTACCGGGGTGGTGTCGTCGCTCATGGCCTGGTTGACGGCGCCGCGCAACGCCCGGCCGCGCGCCAGCGCCTCGGCGTGGCGCGGGCTGCTGGCGATGAGCCTGTCGCGCAGCGCCCCCAGCGTGCTGCCGGCGGGCAGCTCGACGCTCTCCTGCGGCCCCAGGGCCTCGCGCAGCGAGGCGAAATAACGCACCTGGATCTTCATCGTCGGTGGCTCACCGCGAGACCAGTGCCGACAGCGGCAGGAAACGCACCCGATCACCCTTGGCGATGGCCTGAGCCGGTGGGTTGTCGACCAGGCCGTCGGCCCAGACGGCCGAGGTCAGCACACCCGAGCTCTGGTTCGGGTAGAGGTCCAGCCCGCCTTGGGTATTCAGCTTCACGCGCAGGAATTCGCGGCGTTTGTCGGGGCGCGGCCAGTCGAAGTCCGCGCGCATGGGCAGGCCCGCCGGCAGCCCGACCGGCATGCCCTGCATCGCACGCAGCGCCGTGCTCACCGTCAGCAGGTAGGTGACGTAGGACGAGACCGGGTTGCCAGGCAGACCGATGAGCAGCGCCGCGCTGCCGTCGGGCCGGCGGATGCGGCCCAGCGCCAGCGGCTTGCCGGGCTTGATGGCAATCTGCCAGTTTTCCATCGACCCTTCGGCCTCGGCGGCGGGCTTGAGGTGGTCTTCCTCGCCGACCGAGACGCCGCCGCTGGTGATGATGAGGTCGTTGTGCAGCGCCGCCTCGCGCAGCGCCGCGCGTGTGGCGGCCAGGCTGTCGCCGACGATGCCCAGGTCCTGCACCTCGCAGCCGCCGGCCTGCAGCAGTGCGCGCAGCGTGTAGCGGTTGCTGTTGTAGATGGCGCCGGGGCGCAGCGGCTCGCCGGGCATTTGCAGTTCGTCGCCCGTGGAGAACAGCGCAGCGCGTGGGCGGCGCAGCACCGGCAGCGTGCCGGCGCCGACGCTGGCCGCCAGCCCCAGGGCCTGCGGTGTGAGGCGTTCACCGCGGTGCAGCACGGCGCTGCCTTGTTGCACGTCTTCACCGCGGCGGCGTATCCACTGGCCGGGGGCGGGCACGGTGTCGATCCTCACGGCGCCCAGGCCTTCCCCGGCCACGGCCTCGCACTGTTCCTGCATGACGACGGCATCGGCACCTGCGGGCAACTGGCCGCCGGTGAAGATGCGCGCCGCCGTGCCCGGCTGCAACGCCTGGCCGACGTGGCCGGCCGGGATGCGCTGGGCCACCGCCAGCACCGCGCCGGCGGCGGGCACGTCGGCGCAGCGCAGCGCGTAACCGTCCATAGAGGTGTTGTCCGCCGGCGGCACGTCCAGCGCCGACAGCACGTCGGCGGCGAGCACGCGGCCCAGCGCTTCGAAGGTGGAAACGGCTTCGGTCTCGGCGATGGCGTGGCCGGCAGCGGCGGCCGTCAGGCGGGCCAGCGCATCGTCCAGGCTCAGCAGCGGGCGCGGGCCGTTCATGCGTCGTGGCAGTGGGCTTCGATGAAGCCCTTCACTGCCATCACGTCGGGGGCGAGGACAACGAAGCGCTTGGGCAGCGCCTCGATGTCGCGCAGTGCCGGCGGCGGTTCGGGCTTGAAGCCCAGCGCCTCCTCGATGGTGTCGGCGAACTTGGCCGGCAGCGCGGTTTCCAGCACCAGCATGGGCACGCCGGGCTGCAGGTGTTCACGCGCGACCTTCAGGCCGTCGGCGGTGTGGGTGTCGACCAGCGTCCGGCTGACCTCCCAGGTGCGGCGGATGGTGGCCAGGCGGTCGGCATGGGTGCTCTTGCCGCTGACGAAGCCGTAGTCGGCGATGCGGGTGAACTCCTCGGGCGTGAGCGTGAAGCCGCCGTCGCGTGCGAGCGCGGCGCCGAAGAGATCCCTCGTGCGAGCACCGTCGCGCCCCAGCAGGTCGAACACGAAGCGCTCGAAGTTGCTGGCCTTGCTGATATCCATCGAAGGACTGGACGTCTCGTGTGTCTCGGCGGTGGCGCGTGGGCGGTAGGTGCCCGTGCGGAAGAACTCGTCGAGCACGTCGTTCTCGTTGGTCGCCGCCACCAGCTGCGCGATGGGCAGGCCCATCATGCGGGCGACGTGGCCGGCGCAGATGTTGCCGAAGTTGCCGCTGGGCACGGTGAAGCTCACGCGCTCCGGCGTGGCCTGGACGCGACCGGAGGTCGCTTGAAAGTACCCCGCGAAGTAATACACCACCTGCGCCAGCAGCCGCGCCCAGTTGATGCTGTTCACGGTGCCGATGCGCAAGCGACGCTTGAACTCGAGGTCGTTGCTGACGGCCTTGACGATGTCCTGGCAGTCGTCGAACACACCCTCGACGGCGATGTTGTGGATGTTGGCGTC
>JAURZK010000136.1 GCA_030653505.1 Rubrivivax sp. | reverse complement strand
GTGAGACAGTTTGGTCCCTATCTTCCGTGGGCGCTGCAAGATTGAGAGAGCCTGCTCCTAGTACGAGAGGACCGGAGTGGACGCACCTCTGGTGCATCGGTTGTCACGCCAGTGGCATAGCCGAGTAGCTAAGTGCGGAAGGGATAACCGCTGAAAGCATCTAAGCGGGAAACTCGTCTCAAGATGAGTCTTGCCGGGGCCTTGAGCCCCCTGAAGAGTCGTTCGAGACCAGGACGTTGATAGGCCGGGTGTGGAAGCGCAGTAATGCGTTGAGCTGACCGGTACTAATTGCTCGTGAGGCTTGACCCTATAACTTTGACGATCGCCGCAAGGCGAGTGGTTCGAGTTAAGGCGTTATGCCAAGGTACGCAGTCATACTGATAAGACTCTATGAATTTGCTGTGCTGTCCAGAGGACAGCATGGCTACCAGTCAAGCCTGATGACCATAGCAAGGTGGTCCCACTCCTTCCCATCCCGAACAGGACAGTGAAACGCCTTTGCGCCGATGATAGTGCGGGTTCCCGTGTGAAAGTAGGACATCGTCAGGCTAATTACGACGCAAAGGGGCCCGGTCAATCGACCGGGCCCCTTCTGCTTTTTGGCGACGCAATCCGCACAGTGTTCAGGCCGCCGAACGGAGCTCTCGCCTCAGTATTTTGCCGACATTGCTCTTCGGAAGTTCGTCGCGAAACTCGATGTACTTCGGGCGCTTGTACGCAGTGAAGTTGTCGCGACAGTAACTCGCGATGTCGTCTTCGGCCAAGGTGGGATCGTCCTTGACGATGAAGAGCTTGACCGCCTCGCCGGATTTCTCGTCCGGTATGCCCACCGCCGCACACTCCAGCACGCCGGGATGCAGGCTGACCACCTGTTCGATCTCGTTCGGGTACACGTTGAAGCCCGAGACCAGGATCATGTCCTTCTTGCGGTCGACGATGCGGATATAGCCGCGCTCGTCCATCAACCCGACATCGCCCGACTTGAAATAACCGTCGACGGTCATGACCTGGGCCGTTTCGTCGGGGCGCTGCCAGTAGCCTGCCATGACCTGGGGGCCGCGGATGCAGATCTCGCCGGGTTCGCCAAGCGGCACTTCCCGGCCGCTGTCGTCGCGAATGGCGATTTCCGTCGACGGGATCGGCAGACCTATCGTGCAGCTGAAGCCGGCAATGTCCAGGCGGTTGCTGGTCGCCACGGGCGACGTCTCAGAAAGTCCGTAGCCCTCGACCACTGGACACCCGGTCACCTTCAGCCACTTCTCGGCCGTGGCCTGCTGCACCGCCATGCCACCGCCGTTCGACACCAGCAGCCCCGAGAAGTCCAAACGCTGGAAGTCAGGGTCGCTGGCCAACAGGTTGAAGAGCGTGTTCACGGCGGGAAACATGTTGAAGCGATGTTTGCCCAGTGCGCGGACGAAGCCCGCCGTGTCGCGCGGATTGGGAATCAGCAGGTTCATCGCACCCATGTGCGCGCCGAGCAGGGCGCAGATGGTCAGCGCGAAGATGTGGTACAGCGGCAGCGCGCAGACGATGGTGAGTTGCTGCGAACCTACGCGGTCCAACGTCGGCTTGAACCAGGCGTCGCACTGCATGAGATTCGCGACGACGTTGCGGTGCAGCAGCACCGCACCCTTGCTGACGCCCGTGGTGCCACCCGTGTACTGCAGGAACGCGATGTCGTCGCCCGTGATGTCCGGGCGGCGCAACTTCATGCCCCCGCCGGTTTCGATCACCTCCGTGAAGCGCGTCACCGTGCGAGCCTCGTCGAGCGGCAGGCTGAACTCCGGTACCGCCCGCTTGACGTGCCGGACGGCGAAGTTGACGAGCCGCCCGCGCCAGAAGCCCAGCAGGTCACCCACGGCTGCCAGCACCACGTGTTTCACGCCGACGTGCTCGATCACCTCTTCCAGCGTATGGGCGAAGTTCTCGAGCACGATGAGCGCTGCGGCGCCGGCATCCTGCAGCTGGTGCTGCAGTTCGCGCGCGGTGTACAGCGGGTTGACGTTGACGACGACGAAGCCCGCCCGAAGCACGCCGGCGATGGCCACAAGGTATTGCGGCAGATTGGGCATCATGATGGCGACGCGGTCGCCACGTACCAGCCCGCGGGACTGCAACCAGGCGCCGAGCGCCTCGGACAGCGCGTCAACGTCCTGGTAGCGCAGCCGTTGGTCCATGCAGCACAGCGCGTCGCGCTGCGGGTGGCGCCGGAACGCGGCTTCGAGCAGGTCGGCCACGCTGCGGTAGGCGTTCACGTCGGCCTGCGCCGGCACGCCGGGGGGGTAATGGTCCAGCCAGGGTGAAGGCACGGTCACGAAGCTCCGTCGAGAAACAGGCCCGCATGGTGAACGCCCGGCACCTGCGCCGCGCTCGGTGCTTGTCCTAGGCTGCGGACCGGCATCGGCAGAAGCTCAGATCACCACCGTCGGCGCGTCGGCGCCATCGAACAGCGCTGCGGCCAGCGCGCGCTCGCGGCTGGCGATCACCGCCAGGAACTCGCGCGCGCCGCGCATGGCGCGAAAGGTGTCGAATCCGCGCTCCAGAAAGGCCTGCAGGGCACCCAACCCGGCCGCCTGGGCAGGGCCGCGCATCAGGCGCAGGCTGGTGCGCAGCAGCGGGTTGCGGGTATAGCCCTCCAGGGCTTCGCCTACCGAAAGCATCAGCGCGATCTGCCGTTCACGCTCGGCCGGCCCGGCCACACTGCGCCAGCACCGCCCGTAGCACGGGCCGTCGACGACCAGGCTGCCGGCATCGCCTGGGCCGTCGGCAGCCAGCATGTCGCGCCAGGCCACGGCCATTGCCGTGTCCAGCCCTTCCGAAAGCGCGTGCAGCTGGCCCAGGGACTGCACGGTGGCAACGATGTCGCGCGGGAACATGCGCACCAGGCCGGGGACGATGCGCGCGAACTGGTCGTCGCGCGACGTGAAGTCGCCAGGCCCGTAGAGGTCTTCCAGGAAAAACAGCGCCGCCCCGCCGTAGCGCGGGTGGGCCAGCAGATCGGCATAGGTCTGCATGAAACGCGCGTGCTGGTAGGCCTTCAAGGCCTGCACACGGCGGCCGAGCTCGGCGTCCTGCTTGCGCAGCGCGCGCTGCGCTGCAACGGCCTGCAGGCTGGTCAGGATCTGTTCACTGGCCGGGTTCATGGCCAACACGGCTGCTGGTGTCTACGGGGAAAGGGCATGGGGTTCATCTTCGCAGTCGCCCGCCGCGGCGGCTAGTCAGCCGCCCCTAGGGGCCGGGCCGCAATGATGCAACACTGGCCCGCATGAGCGTCACCCGTCGAACTGCCGACCCGCCGTGCTGGCCAGGCTGCAACAAGCGCTGACGCTGGGCGCCGTGCTGGCAGCGCTGCTGTGGGCGCTATTCTGGGTCCACGCGGGCCATCCGGGCTGGGCCCTCGTGGGCGCGGTCCTCATCGTCGGCGGCTACGCGCTCGTGCTGGCGCTCGAGTTCTTGCTGCTGCGCCTGATGCACGGCGACGACCCCGCACCGCGCGCCAGCGCCGTGCAGTTGCTGCGTGCCTGGTGGGGCGAGGTGCTCAGCGCACCGATCGTCTTCTGCTGGCGCCAGCCCTTCTGCAGCCGGCGCTGGCCCGACCACCTTCCGCCGTCGGCACGGGGCCGACGCGGCGTGTTGCTGGTGCACGGTTTTGTGTGCAACCGCGGGGTGTGGAATCCGTGGCTGCAGCGCCTGCAGGCCGCCGGCGTGCCTGTCGTCGCCGTGAACCTCGAGCCCGTGTTCTCCAGCATCGACCTGCTCACGCAGGCCATCGAGGACGGCGTGCAACGTCTGGAAGCCTGCACCGGGCAGTCACCCGTCGTCGTCTGCCACAGCATGGGCGGCCTGGCCTTGCGCCGTTGGTGGGCGGAGCACGGCGACGACGCGCGCCTGCACCACGCCATCACCATCGGCACACCCCACCACGGCGCCTGGCTGGCGCGTCTTGCGGTGTCGCCTAACGCGCGCCAGATGCAGCGCGGTTCGGCGTGGCTGGCGACACTGATGGCGCGTGAACCGCCCGGACGCTGGCGGCGCTTCACGTGCTTCTACAGCCACTGCGACAACATCGTCTTCCCACCGTCGACCGCCACGCTGGCGGGGGCCGACAACCGGCACCTGCCCGGTGTCGCGCACGTGCACATGGCCGACCATGATGCGCCGTGGACCGAACTGCAGCGGCACTTGCGTACCGGTGACGCCCAAGCCCCGGCCTTGGGACCCTGAGGCGACGGGTGCCCAGGGCCCCCAGAGCCGCGCCGTGCGCAAGATCTTCGACAAAGTGTGGAACACCCCTGACAACGAGCATGAAGGCCACGTCGTCCAGGGCGGCGGGCGCAGTGCCGCTGGCGCGCGCGCAGGCGCGTGCCAACGCTGCCCGGCGCGCGTCGAGTCCTTCGCGCGTCAGTCGTCTTCGGCGTCGATGTCGCGCAGCAGCCGGGCCGCGGAGTCGGGTGAGATGTTCAGCAGCTCGGCGATGCCTTGCAGGTCGTCCGGCAGGGCCGCGTTGTCCCAGTCCAGCGCGCTGTGACGGGCCACGCGCAGCGCCAGCTGCACGTTGCGCATCTGTGCCGTCGCGTGGCGTGCGTGGCCGTCGCTGATCTGCACCAGCAGTGCCGGCAGGCGCCACTTGTTCATCAGCGCGTGCTTGAGTTCGTCGAGTTCGACGTGCAGCACCTCACGCTGCACGGCGGCGCTGCGCAGCGTGGGGTCGGCACGCTGGCGTGCCTCGATCACCATGGCCAGAGCCGGCGCGCGCAGCCACAGCAGCAGTTCGGCGAAGTCGTGCAGCAGCGCGGCCTCGTGCAGCACCGTGGCGTCATGGTCCATGCGATGCACCGCGAAGCCCATCGAGAAACGCGCTGCACGGCGGGCTCGCCGTAGCACGCGGTGAAAACCGGCGCGGGCGGCAGGCTGACCGGCGAGCAGGTCCTCGACGACCGGCTGCGCCGCAAAGGCGCGGAAGAAGGGCGGGATGCCCAGCATCACCAACGCCTCGGTCACCGTCTCGGTGTCGCTGCCCTCGCGACCGCGGCGCAGCTGCGCCACGTGCGCCAGCACCTTCAGGGTCATCAGCGGGTCGTCGACGATGGCGTCGGCCAGCATGTGGGCGTCGACCGCATCTTCATTTGCTGCCAGTTCCGCCAGTGCCTCGGCCGTCGCGGCCAGCACCGGCAGTTCGGCGTGCTCGAACAGCCCTGTCCACGCGGCCAGGTCGCGCGGTGTGTGGGTGATGAAGGGGGTGTCTGGAGGCATGGCGGGCAAGCAGCCCGTGGATACACGAGCTGCCGCTTCCTGGGTATCGGCGGCGTGGGGGCG
>JAURZK010000116.1 GCA_030653505.1 Rubrivivax sp. | reverse complement strand
AGCCCGACTACCTGGCCTACATGCTGCAGTACGACCGCGTGCACGGCCGCTTCAAGGGCACGGTCTCGGTCGAGGGCAACACCCTGATCGTCAACGGCAAGAAGATCCGCCTCACGCAAGAGCGCGATCCCTCGAGTCTGAAGTGGAATGAAGTCGGCGCCGACGTCGTCATTGAATCCACCAGCCTGTTCCTCGACAAGGTCACGGCCCAGAAACACCTGGACGCCGGCGCGAAGAAGGTCATCCTCTCGGCTCCCTCCAAGGACGACACCCCCATGTTCGTCTTCGGCGTCAACAACAAGACCTACAAGGGCGAGGCCATCATCTCCAACGCTTCGTGCACCACCAACTGCCTGGCGCCGATTGCCAAGGTGCTCAACGACAAGTGGGGCATCAAGCGCGGCCTGATGACCACCGTGCACGCGGCCACCGCCACCCAGAAGACCGTGGACGGCCCGAGCAACAAGGACTGGCGCGGCGGGCGCGGCATCCTGGAGAACATCATCCCCAGCAGCACGGGTGCGGCCAAGGCCGTGGGCGTGGTCATCCCCGAGCTGAACAAGAAGCTCACCGGCATGGCCTTCCGCGTGCCCACCAGTGACGTGAGCGTGGTCGACCTCACCGCCGAGCTGATCAAGGAAGCCAGCTTCGAGGAGATCTGCGCCGCGATGAAGGCCGCCGCCGACGGCCCCATGAAGGGTGTGCTCGCCTACACCGACGAGAAGGTCGTGGCCACCGACTTCCGCGGCGAGCCCTGCACCAGCGTCTTCGACGCCGACGCCTCGATCGCGCTGGACAAGACCTTCATCAAGGTCGTGGCCTGGTACTACAACGAGTGGGGCTACTCGAACAAGATCCTTGAGATGGTGCAGGTGATGGCGCGCTGAAGCGTCGCAGAGGGTCGGCCCGGCAAGGCCGGCCGCCCAATGAAAAGGCCCGCTGATGCGGGCCTTTTTGCCTGGGGCGTCGGGATGCGCCGTTTCAGGCGCGCCGGCCCAGACGCCGGCGCAGCGTGATGCCCAGCAGGCCCAGGCCGAAGAGCGCGTAGGTGGCGGGCTCGGGCACCACGGTGGCCAGGTTCCAGCCGATGACGTCGAGCGCCTGCACGTCGTAGGGCGTGATGTTCAGCAGTTCGCCGGTGCCGGCGGTCGGGTCCATGATGCCGATGGCCAGGTTGTCCTTCCAGTGGCTGGCCTGCTGGCCGTCGCCGAAGTTGCGGCCGGTGGAGAACTGGGCCAAGACGGTGGCGCCGCCGTTGATCGAGAAGTACTTGACGCGGGTGTCGGCAGTGAAGTCGATCACGCCCGAGGCCGTGCTCAGCGCCGAGTAGCGGAACAGGTCCAGCGAGCTGACGAAGGTGAACTGGTCGGCCGAGAACGGCCCGTTCACCGGTGGCGCGTTGCCGTCGAGCACGTCGACGCCGCTGACGAAACCCAGGGCGTGGCCGATCTCGTGCGCGGCGATGCCGACGAAGTCGTAGGCGTTGGAAGCGATGCCGTTGCTGACGTCGTAGTCCCAGTTGAAGCTGTTGCCGAAGCGGATGATGGCGTCGCAGTTGCCGATGCAGTTCGCCAGCGTGCCGGTGCCGGCGTTCAGGCCCGCGGCCTTGGCATTCGATGCGGTGATGTTGATGGTCTGGTTGTTGGTGCCCGCGGTGTCGATGTAGGGCGTGGCCGAGCCCGAGCCGTTGGGGTTGTCGCTGGTGCGGTTGATGAGCAGGCTGAACGACGACGCGGCCGACAGCGTCGAGTAGGCCTGGAAATCGTCCGCGCTCGTGCGGTCAGCGCCCAGCGCGGCGCGGAAGTCGCCGTAGCCGTAGCTGACGCGGCGTGAACCTGCCGAAGCCAGGATGCCGGAGCCCAGTGCGTCCACGCCCACGGTGAGGTCGATCGTGACGGGGTCGGTGAACAGGTTGGACCAGCGCTGCCCGGCCTGGATGAAGGCCTGCTGCTGCTCCACCGTGGTGCTGGCCGTGAAGCTGAAGTTGAAGGTCAGCGCCTGCGCGGCGCCGCTGAAGGCCAACAGGCCGGCGGTCGCCGCCGCCGCGACGAGGGTTCTGTGCATGGGAAGGCTCCGTGTGGGGCGCGCAGCCTGGCTGTGGTGCCGGGTTTGTCGGTCCTGCGCTCGAGGCGCGACGATAGAGCCGCGCCCGTGGCCGACCCACCCCCAGGTCTGGGGGTGAATCCACGGCCGGATGGCGAATGCCAGTTCGTGCACGACCGCCGTGCCCGCCCCTCACAGCCTGTTGCAGGTGCCCCGGGCAGCGCCCGCCTACACTGATCCGATGACACTCCGACCTGCCGCCTCGTTGGCGATGCCCCTGCTGGCCCTGACCCTGCTGCTGGCCCTGCCTGCGAGCGCGGCGACGACCACACCCGCCGCGATGGCGCCCGTCGAAGGCGAGGTGATCGTGCAGTTCAAGCCCGGTGCGGCGCTGGTGCGCACACACGCGCTGCCGGCACGCGCCGCCGCCGGCACGGTGCGCGAGGTGCTGGCGCGGCGCGCCGCGGCCATGGGCACGCGCCTGGGCCGCACGCTGCAAGCCGGCAGCGCGGTGGGCGAACGCACGCAGGTGCTTCGCACCAGCGGCATGAGCGCCAGCGAACTGGCCACGAAGCTGTCCGCCGACCCCGACGTCGAATTTGCCGTGCCCAACGGCCGCGCGCGGCGCCTGACGGCGCCCAACGATCCGCTGTATCCCTTGTCGGCGACCCAGCGGCGCAGCAACGGCCTCTTCGAGCAGGACGGCCCTGCCAGCGGCCAGTGGTACCTGCGCGCGCCGGCAGCGACGCTGGCCCAAGGCCCGGTGTCCTCGCTTGACATCGAACGCGCCTGGGCGCGCAGCCGCGGCAGCGCGGCCGTCGTGGTGGCCGTGCTCGACACCGGCGTGCGGCCCGAGCACCCCGACCTGAACGGGCGCCTGCTGCCGGGCTACGACTTCGTCACCAACACCACGGTGGCCAACGACGGCAACGGGCGCGATGCCGACCCCAGCGACCCCGGTGACTGGGTCACCGCCGCAGAGGCGGGTACGGGCACCTTCACCGGTTGCGCAGCCGAGGCCAGCAGCTGGCACGGCACCAAGACGGCAGCGCTGGTCGGCGCGTCGGCCGACGACGGCGTCGGCATGGCCGGCGCCGCGCCGGGCGTCAGCGTGCTGCCGGTGCGGGTGCTGGGCAAGTGCTACGGCAGCGAGTCGGACATTTGGGCAGCGATGAAGTGGGCTGCGGGCATCTCGATACCTGGCGTGCCCGACAACCCAAACCCTGCCAAGGTGCTGAACTTGAGCCTGGGCGGCGGTGGCAGCTGCAGCGCCGGGTATCAGGCCGCGGTGAACGAAGTGCTGGCTAAGGGTGCCGTGATCGTCGCCGCCGCCGGCAACAGCGCCGGTGGGCCGGTGGGCGCGCCTGCCAACTGCCCCGGTGTCATCGGCGTGCTGGCGGTGCGCCACGCCGGGCTCAAGGTGGGTTTCTCCGACCTCGGCCCGCAGATCGCCATCGCGGCACCTGGCGGCAACTGCATCAACGTCACGGCAGGCTCGCCCTGCCTCTACCCGCTGCTGACGGCCACCAACAGCGGTACGCAGGGCCCCGTCAGCTCCCGCTGGACCGACGGCGACGACGCCAGCGTGGGCACCAGCTTCGCTTCGCCACTGGTGGCTGCCACCGCCGGGCTGATGTTCTCGGTGCAGCCGGCGCTGACGCCGGCCGTGCTGCTGGCACGTGTGCAGGCCACGGCACGCCCCTTCCCGACCACCGGCGGCGACAACGGCGACGGCAGCGTGGTGCCGGTGTGCGTGGCGCCCAGCAGCGGCATCCAGCAGCTGCAGTGTTACTGCACCACCGCCCTGTGTGGCGCCGGGATGCTGGACGCAGGCGCGGCCGTCAACGCCGTCGCGGGCCCGCTGGCACGCATTACCGTCGCCACGGCCAACCCGACAGCCGGCAGCCCCGTGACGCTGTCGGCCGCGGGCAGCCTGGTGGCGTCGGGCAGCAGCATCACCGGCTACCAGTGGGAGCTGAGCCCGGGCAGCGGCATCGTCACCGGCTTCGACAGCGCCAGCAACGCCAGCACGGCCACGCTGACGCCCAGCGCGGCGGGCAGTTTCACAGTGACGCTGGCAGTGAGCGACGGCCAGGGCAACACCGCCCTGGCCAGCCAGACCGTCACGGTGGCCGCGGCGCCCGTCACGCCGCCCGTCACGCCGCCTGTCGCACCACCGGCCACCGCCGGCGGCGGCGGCGGCGCCACCTCGGCGCCCTGGCTGGCGCTGCTGGCGCTGGCCGCGGCAGCGCTGTTCAGGGACGGCCGTTCGCGCAGGGCCTGAAGCCGCCGGCAAAGGCCTCGACCGGCAAGACCTGCAGCCGTGCCTGCTGTTCGGCGCTGGCCCGCGGCACGCGCAGCACCGACATCGGCCGCGACGCCGGCAGCGAAACCACACGCCCACCCTTCAGCGGCGCGCTCGCGGCGGCCAGCACGGCCAGCGCCGCCTCGGCCTCGGCGCGTGTGGCGTGGCGCCCCAGCACGAGGCCTGGCGCCAGTTCGGCCGGCGCCTGCAGCAGTTCGAATTCCAGACCCAGCCGGCGCAGTTCGGCTTCACGCGCGCGGCGCGCGGCGGCTTCGGGCACACGGCCGGCGTAGACCAGCCACAGCGGCGGTGTCGGCGCGGTCTCACGCGCCCAACTGCCCGCGGGCCAGCTGGCCGGGGTCAACGCGGTGGCCAGCAGCGCTTCGGCGGCGACGATGTCGTCTTCGCCCAGCGGCCCGGCTTCCATGCAGCGCGCAGCGGCGGCGCGGGCGGCCACCACCGCCGCGCTGGCCGCCGTGGGCGGCAGCACCCGCACCAGCTCGGGGTTGAGCTGCGCGGTAATGCGCTCGGGTTCGTGCTGGCCGTGGCGCGGCGGTGGAAAGCCCGGCGCCAGGCCGCCGCTTGTCCACGCGAAGAATGCCAGGTTGGCCAGCAGCAGCAGCGCGACGACGGTGCGCAGCATCATGCCGGCGCGGCCGGGTCCAGCCGCACGCTGACCTCGCCGCTGACCACCAGGTGCACGCCGCCGGCCAGTACACGCAGTGCGCCGCGTTCGTCGACGCCGTCGGCCACGCCGGCGGGCACGTCGGCCTGCGTGGTCGTCACCGCCTGGCCGCGCAACAGGTCGCGCCGCGCGTAGGCCGCCACCAGCGGGGCGAAACCGCGCGCCTGGAAGTCGAGCAGCGCACGCACCAGGGGTTCGGCCACGCGCGCCAGCACCGCAGGGGCACCGATGCCGGGCTGCAGTTCCTGCAGGCTGGCGTAACCGTGCGGAAAGTCGGGCACGGGCTGCGGCAGCACGTTCAGGCCCACGCCCACCACGCACATGCGGCGCTGGCCGACGCTGACGGTCTCGATGAGGATGCCGCCCAGCTTGCGGCCGCGTCCCGGCGCTGTCGGGTCCTCGACGAACCAGAGGTCGTTCGGCCACTTCAGCTGCAGGCGCGGCGGCAGGCTGGTGTCGGCATCGGCGTCTGAAAGCGACGGCAGCGGCTCCAGCGCCTCGGCCAGCGCCAGGCCCACGGCCAGCGACAGCCCCGACCAATCGGCCGGCGCCAGCGGCAACGCCAGCGAGAAAGTCAGCGACGCGCCCGTGCTCGACACCCAGTCGCGCCCCAGGCGGCCGCGTCCGCGCGTCTGCTGCTCGGCCACCAGCAGGCAGGGCTGCACGTCTGCGCCGCGGCGGCCCAGCGGTGTGGGGCCGCCCACGCCGGCGCTGTCGAGTTCACCCGGGCGGCTGATGCGCGCATCGCGCGCGCCGCCCAGCACACGCGCACGTTCCAGCAGCACGGTGTTCGTCGACTCGACGCGCGCCACCACTTCCACGCTCAGCCCCGGCAGCAGCGGCTGCAACTGCTGCCACAGCGCGTCGGCGCCCCAGTGCAGGTGGACGGTGGCGGTCATGGCTTCAGCGCTTGGGGGCCAGCATCGTGCCGCGGCACAGCGGGCTGCCGCAGCGGCAGGCGTAGGCCTTCTTCAGCTTGGGCGTGTAGCGTTCGTCGATGACGAGGCCATAGTCGTAGAAGAGCTCGTCGCCGGGTTTCAGCCGGCGCAAGGCTTTGATGAAGACGCGCCCCTGGCTCTCTTCGGCGCGGCAGTTGGGGTCGCAGGCGTGGTTGATCCAGCGCGCGGCGTTGCCGCCCACCTTGGCGTCGATGACGTGCGTGCCGTCGTCGAGGCTGAAGTAGAAGGTGTGGTTGGGGTCGGCCGGGTCGTGCGGATGGCGGCGCAGCGCCTCGGGCCAGCCGATGACCTCGCCCTTGTATTCGATGATGCGTTCACCCTTGGCGATGGGCCGCAGCGCGAACACACCCTTGCCGTGCACGCCGCTCTTGCGTACCTGGATGCGGCGCTTGTCTTTGCTGGCGGCTTGCGGGGCTTTGCGCATTCGGTACATTGAAATCGTACGAGCGCGCGCATGTGCGTATGCAGGTGCGCGCGAGAACGGCGGCATTGTAGGCAAGGCAGCCCGCAGGCCCGCCGCAGGTTAGATTCCCAGGGAACCATGAGCAAAACCATCATCATTGCCGAGAAGCCCAGCGTGGCGCAGGACATCGTGCGCGCCCTGACCCCCGTGGCGGGCAAGTTCGAGAAACTCGCCGACCACTTCGAGAACGACACCTACGTCGTCACCTCTGCCGTGGGCCACCTGGTGGAGATCAAGGCGCCGGAGGAATACGACGTCAAGCGCGGCAAGTGGAGCTTCGCCAACCTGCCCGTCGTGCCGCCGCACTTCGACCTCGCGCCCATAGACAAGGCCAAGTCGCGGCTGAACGCGGTCGTCAAGCTCGTCAAGCGCAAGGACGTGACGGCCATCGTCAACGCCTGCGACGCCGGACGCGAGGGTGAGCTGATCTTCCGCCTGATCGTGCAGTACGCGGCCGACAGCGAGAAGAAGCCGACCACCACGGCCAAGCCGATCCGGCGCCTGTGGCTGCAGAGCATGACGCCGCAGGCCATACGCGACGGCTTCGCGCAGCTGCGCAGCGACGAGCAGATGAAGGGCCTGGCCGATGCGGCGCGCAGCCGCTCGGAAGCCGACTGGCTGGTGGGCATCAACGGCACCCGCGCGATGACGGCCTTCAACAGCCGCGACGGCGGCTTCTTCCTCAC
Source organism: Rubrivivax sp. (assembly GCA_030653505.1). Classification (GTDB taxonomy): domain Bacteria; phylum Pseudomonadota; class Gammaproteobacteria; order Burkholderiales; family Burkholderiaceae_C; genus Rubrivivax. The sequence goes on along the minus strand of JAURZK010000116.1, from coordinate 23,449 downwards.
CACCGTCGGCCGCGTGCAGACGCCCACGCTGAGCATCGTGGTGGAACGCGAAGAGAAGATCCGCAAGCACGTCTCTCGCCCCTACTGGGAAGTGAAGGCCACCTTCGACGCCGTCGCCGGCCAGTACGAAGGCAAGTGGTTCGACACCAAGTACAAGAAGAACAGCGACGACGCCGAAGCACGTGCCGACCGGCTGTGGAACGCCCCCGACGCGGAGGCGATTGCCACCGCGGTGCGCGGCCAGGCGGCGCTGGTCACCGACGAGGCCAAGCCAAGCACGCAGGCGTCACCGCTGCTCTACGACCTGACGACCCTGCAGCGCGAGGCCAACTCGCGTTTCGGCTTCAGCGCCAAGACCACGCTGTCGCTCGCGCAGGCGCTGTACGAGAAGCACAAGGTACTGACCTACCCGCGGACCGATTCACGTGCGCTGCCCGAGGACTACCTGGCCACCGTGAAGGACACCTTCACCATGCTGGCCAAGGAAGACCTTCCCGGCCCGCTGCGCGAGCTGAGCGCGCATGCAAGGAAGGGCCTGAAGGAGGGCTACGTCAAGCCCACCAAGCGCGTGTTCGACAACACCAAGGTGTCGGACCACTTCGCCATCATCCCCACGCTGCAGGCGCCGAAGTCGCTCACCGAGATCGAGCTCAAGCTCTACGACATGGTGGTCAAGCGCTTCCTGGCGGTGTTCTACCCGTCGGCCGAGTTCATGGTCACCACGCGGCACAGCAAGGTGCAGCACGCGGGGCAGGAGTACGTCTTCCAGACCAACGGCAAGGTGCTGGTGAACGCGGGCTGGCTGGCGGTCTATGGCAAGGAAGAGCAGGGTGACGATGCCAACCTCGTCGCCGTGGCACCGGGCGAGCAGGTGCGGGTGGAGAACGTCGACGTCAACGCGCTGAAGACCAAGCCGCCGGCGCGTTACACCGAAGCGACGCTGCTGAGTGCCATGGAAGGCGCGGGCAAGCTCATCGAGGACGAGGACCTGCGCGACGCGATGAAGGAAAAGGGCCTGGGCACGCCGGCGACGCGTGCGCAGACCATCGAAGGCCTGATCGCCGAGAAATACATGCTGCGCGACGGCCGTGAGCTCGTGCCCACGGCCAAGGCCTTTCAGCTGATGACGCTGCTGCGCGGCCTGGCCATCGAGGACCTGACACGCCCCGACCTCACCGGCAACTGGGAGTACCAGCTCGCCGAGATGGAACACGGCAGGCTCTCCCGCGACGCCTTCATGGCCGAGATCGCGAAGATGGCCGAGCGCATCGTGCGCAAGGCCAAGGAATACGACCGCGACACCATCCCTGGCGACTACGCCACGCTGGCCGTGCCCTGCCCGAACTGTGGCGGGGTGATCAAGGAGAACTACCGCCGCTTTGCCTGCGCGGGGAGCACCGGCAACGAAGAAGGCTGCGGCTTCTCGATCACCAAGATCCCCGCCGGCCGGGCTTTCGAGACGGCCGAGGCGGAAGCGCTCATACGCGACAAGCAGATCGGCCCGCTGGAAGGCTTCCGCAGCAAGGCCGGCTGGCCCTTCACGGCCGAGATCAAGCTGGCCTACGACGACGAGATCAAGAACTGGAAGCTCGAGTTCGACTTCGGCGACGACGCCAAGAACGCCGAGGGTGATGGCGAGCCGGTCGATTTCTCGGGCCAGGAGAGCCTGGGCACGTGTCCGAAGTGCAAGGGCAAGGTCTTCGAGCACGGCAGCAACTACCTGTGCGAACACGCCGTCGGCGCGCACGTCACCTGCGACTTCAAGACCGGCAAGATCATCCTGCAGCAGCCGGTGCCGCCCGAGGAAGCGACGAAGCTGCTGGCCACCGGCAAGACCAGCCTGCTGGAGAACTTCGTCAGCAACAAGACGCGGCGCAAGTTCAAGGCCTTCCTGGCCTGGGACCCGAAGGAGGGCAAGGTGAGCTTCGAGTTCGAGCCTCGCGCGGCCAAGTTCCCGCCCAAGGCCGCGGCCGCAAAGAAGGTGGCCGCGAAGAAGGCCGCCGCCTGAGCGGCGGCGGAGCGCCGCCCTGGAACACACCACCTGGCCTTGCCTGCGTGTGCACGGCACGGGCAGCCTGCTGCTGGTGGCCGTGACGCCCAACGCGCCGCGCACCGAGGCCTGCGGCCTGCACGACGGCTGCCTGCGTGTGCGCCTGCACGCGCCGCCGGTGGACGGCAAGGCCAACGACGCCCTGGTGGCCTGGCTGGCGGCCGAGCTGGACCTGCCGCGGCGCGGTGTGCAGCTGTTGCGCGGCGACACGGCCCGGCGCAAGCAGCTGGCCGTCGACGCCGCACCCTCGGCAGTCGCACGCTGGCTGGCCAGGGTGGCCGCGTCGTGACGCCCCAGGCCCGCACCACCGCCCCAACGCCGCGCCCCGGAACCCACGCGCCATGACTGCCGCCGTGCTGGCCAAGCTGCTGGCCATGTTCGTCACCGTCGCCCTGGGCTGGCTGGCCGGGCGCCAGGGCTGGCTGGGCCGGCTGCACACACGCCCGGCCGACCTCGAGCCGCCGCCGGCCGACCCGGCCCTGCCGGTGCGGCCCGACGCCGACCCGGCACGTGTGCTCGGCAACCTCGCCTTCTTCCTCTTCGTGCCGGCGCTGCTCTTCCGCACCACGGCGCGGCTGGACCTGGCGCACATGCCCTGGCGCACGCTGTTCGCGTTTTTCGTGCCGGTGCTGGCCGTGCTGCTGCTCGTCTACCTGTGGCAGCGCCGCCGCGCGACGCGGGATGGCACGGCCGCACCCGCGGTGCGCGCCATCACCGCCAGCTTCGGCAACTCGGTGCAGGTGGGCATCCCCTTCGCGGCGGCGCTCTTCGGCGAAGAAGGCCTGGCCATCCACATCGCGCTCGTCAGCCTGCACGCGCTGGTGCTGCTGACGGTGCTGACGGTGCTGGTGGAACTGGACCTGGCGCGCGACCCGGCGCGCCACGCCCGGGCGCCGGCGCTGCTGCGCACACTGGGGCTGACGGCGCGCAACACCATCGTGCACCCCGTGGTGCTGCCGGTGCTGGCGGGGCTGGCCTGGAACCTCACCGGCCTGGGTCTGCACCCGGTGGTCGACGAGAGCTTGGCCACGCTGGCCATTGCCGTGGTGCCGGTGTGCCTCGTCCTCATCGGCGTCACGCTGGCGGCCTATGGCGTGCGCGGACAGTTGCGCGGCGCCTTGGGTTCGAGTGTCCTGAAGCTGCTGCTGCTGCCGGCCGTCGTGCTGGGCGTGGCCCACCTCGGTTTCGGCCTGTCGGGGTTGCCACTGGCCGTGGTGGTGATGATGGCCGCGCTGCCCGCGGGCAGCAATTCGCTGATCTTCGCCCAGCGCTACGAGACTCTGCAGGCCGAGACCACGGCGGCCATCGTGCTGTCGACGGTGGCCTTTGCCTTCACGGCTTCGTTCTGGATCGCGGTGCTGCGGCTGGTGGCTCCCTAGCCTGGTCCTGTCACCCCGGGGAGGGAAACGCGGGCCCGCACGGGCCCGGCTTGAGCCTAGACTCCGTCGCGACAGACGAAGAAGGGCGCGCCGGGCAGGCTCGCCGCGGCCGCTGCGGCCCACGCGGAAGGACGAGACAGCCATGAACAACCCGATGTGGATGCGCACCCCCTTGTGTGCGCTGCTGCTGGCGGCGCTGGCGGCCTGCGGCGGCGGCGCCATTGCGCCCCAGGCGGCGGCCCCTCGGCAACGGCCGCGCCACTCGCCGCCTTGATCTCGGGCCGCGCCGTCGACGGCCCGCTGCAAGGCGCCACAGCCTGCTACGACCTCAATGACAACGGCGCCTGCGACAGCGGCGAGCCTGCGTCCGAGACCACCGACGCAGCAGGGCGCTTCACGTTACGCGTCGACCCGGCGCTGGCCGGCCGCCATCGCGTGGTCGTCGACGTGCCGGCCAGCGCCATCGACGCCGACACCGGCAGCACGGTGGGCAGCGCCTTCACGCTGCGTGCGCCGGCCAGAGGCCGCAGCGGCGACGACAGCGTCTTCGTGAGCCCCTTGACGACGCTGGTGCAGGCCCACATGGACGCCACCGGCGCTGCGCTGGCCGAAGCCGTTGCCCTGGTGCGCAGCCAGGCGGGGCTGGCGATATCGCCGCTGGACGACTTCACCGCCGGCAGCGGCGAAGCCCAGCGCCGCGCCGCGCAGGTGGCGCGGCTGGTGCAGCTGACGGCGCTGGTGCAGGCGGCCGAACTGGCCGGCGTGGTCGGCAGCCCCGACCGGCTGGGCGGCACGGTCACGCAAGCCATGCTCGACGCCCAGATCGCGCGCAGCCTGATCGCCGCGCTGCCTGCGGCGGCCGGCACGGCCATCGACCCTGCGCTCATGGCCGCCAGCGGCCCCGCACTGCAGGCGCTGCTGGAAGTGCACGCGCGCGCTGGCCGCCCAGGTCGGCCTGAGCGCGACCCAGGTGCAGGCCGGCGCCACCGCCGGTGCACTGGCCGAACCGCCCTTCGTGCCCGGCGTCGCCAACGCCACGCTGACCTCGCTGCGCTACACCGACGCCGACAACTGGTCCATGCGCACCCTGCAGTCCAGCGCCGCCGACAACGTGCCCGACGCGCAGAACTTCGTCCGCTTCTATGACCTGCGCCTGCAGAGCAGTTCCACCGCGCTGAACAGCAACGGCGTGGCCAGCGGCTGGTCACGCGGCGCCACGCCCGCACGCGCAGGCGACCTGCACTGGAGCGGCAGCGCCTGGGTCGACTGCAAGCTCACCGACCGCTACACCTCGCGCGTGCGCGACGCCCAGGGGCGCAGCGACTACGCGTTCTGCAACAACCTGGAGGCCGGCTCGAGCGTGCGCCGCATCGTCGACATCGGCGGCCGCGAGATGCAGGACGTGGTGCGAAACATGATCCGCAACTTCCCGGGCGCGGCCCAGGGCGTGGCCTTTGCCGACTGGGGACCGGCCGACGTGGGGCTCTACGGCAGCGCCCGCTTCCCCACCGGCGCGATGCTGATCTACCAGGCCAACACCATCACGCAAACGGCGCCCGGCTACGACGTGCAGACCAGCAACGTCGTCCCCGCCTTCAACAGCGCGGTGGCCGCGGGCGGCGACGCACGCGTGAACCCCACCCTGGCCTGCAACGACCCGGCGCAGAACACCACCGCTGCGACGGGCCCGGTAACGACACTGGAAGGTCTGGTGTCGCGCAACCCCGGCCGCCCCTGCATCTTCTTCCAGGGTGGTGTCAGCCCCAACTTCAGCCTCGACCCCAACGAGTGGTGGGGCAACAGCACCGTCAACCTGGGCGATCTGGCGGCCACCAACACGCTGCCGGCCGGCACCGGCAACTACTACAACACCACGGCCAGCCTGCGCGTGGCCTTCGCGGCCAGCGGCAACCGCGCCACCTTCTACCGCTGCTACCGCCGCGCCGGCGACGGCAGCCCGCGCAACTGCAGCCTGCTGGGCCTGGCACGTGGTCGATCCAGACCCTGGGCGACGGCCGTGTGATGAGCTTCAGCGTGCAGCCGGCGCTGGCGCAGAAGCTGGGTTACGCGCGGGTCTTCGTGGAGCGTGGCGGGCGCGTCTACTACGGCTACAAGAACCCGGCGGGCAGCGTCAGCACCGACATCCGGCTGAACATGACCGCCGCCAACGCCGTGCTGCAGCAGCTGGGCCTGCCCCGCATCCAGCCCGTCACGCAGCCGGGCACGGCCACCGGCGCACGCGCCGCGGCGCTGGCCACGCTGCAGGGTGTGTGGGGCGGCGCCGACGCCGGCGGCACCGAAGCGAACCTATTCCGCTTCGGCGCCGATGGCCGCTTCTTCATGGCCGAGGCCAAGCCCTTCCTGCCCGTGACACGCGAGCAGAGCGGCGCCGAGCTCGGCTGGTTCGATTACGACCCGGCGACGCAGCGCTTCGCCACCGCACTCGAGGTCGACAGCAACCTCACCTCGGGCACCTCGCACCCGGACGGCAATGAACCGCCGCTGACGATCTCGGCCACGGCCATCAGCAGCGGCGGCAGCACGGTGGCGACACGGCTGCAGACCGTCACCACCGCCACCAGCCTGGTGGGGCTGTGGGCGCTGGACTCGCCCACCGACCCGTCGGTCGAACACCTGGCCTTCTTCGCCAACGGCCGCATGATGATGGTGCATCACAAGGGCGATCCCGGCGGCTGCCTGGCCTTCAACGAGTGCCCGCCCGGCGTGGAGTTCGCTTCCTACACCTTCGACCCGGTCACCGGGGAGATGCGGGCCTTCGGCGTGCTCTACGACACCAACGGCTGCACCGGCCTGTTCGACAACTGCCCGACGGCGGTGGCCCAGGGCGCGGTCAACACCGAGAACATCCTGCTGCTGACGATGGCCCCCGGCGGCCAGACGGCCACCTTCCTGGACGGCACGGTGACACGCACGCTGTACCGCATCGCACCGCAATAGGTGCCGCGACGGGTGCCTTGGTCAGCGCCGCGTGGCGCCGATTTGGGACAATCGGCGCCACATGAACCCCACCGACATCCCCAAGTACGTGGCGCAGCTGGGCGTGGCGGCCCGCGCCGCGGCCACCGTGATGGCCGCCGCGCCCACCGCCGCGAAGGACGCCGCGTTGCGCGCCCTGGCCCGCCGCCTGCGCAACGCCGGTGCCGCACTGCACGACGCGAACGCGCAAGACTTGCAGGCCGCCCGCGGCGCCGGCCTGGCAGAACCGCTGGTCGACCGACTGAAGCTCACGCCGAAGGTCATCGCCACCGTTGCCGAAGGCTGCGAACAGCTCGCTGCCATGCCCGACCCCATCGGCGAGATCACCGGCGTGAAGCGCCGCCCCAGCGGCATCAGCGTGGGCCAGATGCGCGTGCCACTGGGCGTCTTCGGCATGATCTACGAGAGCCGGCCCAACGTGACCATCGAGGCCGCGTCGCTGGCCATCAAGAGCGGCAACGCCGCCATCCTGCGCGGCGGCTCGGAGGCCATCCACAGCAACCTCGCGCTGTGGGCGCTGGTGCAGGCGGCGTTGACCGAAGCAGGCCTGCCGCCCGACGCGGTGCAGCTGGTGCAGACCACCGACCGTGCCGCCGTTGGCCGGCTGATCACGATGCCCGAGTACGTCGACGTCATCATCCCGCGTGGCGGCAAGGGCCTGATCGAGCGCATCAGCGCCGAGGCCAGGGTGCCTGTCATCAAGCACCTCGACGGCAACTGCCATGTCTACGTCGACGCCGAGGTCGAACTCGATCTGGCGGTGAAGGTCACCGACAACGCCAAGACACAGAAGTACAGCCCCTGCAACGCCGCCGAGAGCCTGCTCGTGCACGCGGCGCAGGCCGCCGCCTTCCTGCCGCGCATCGGCGATGTCTTCGTCGCCAAGGGCGTCGAGATGCGCTGCTGCGCCCGCGCCGCGGCGCTGCTGGGGCCCCGGCCCAAGGTGCTGCGTGCCAGCGAGGAAGACTGGGCCACCGAGTACCTGGCGCCCATCATCAGCATCAAGGTGGTGGACAGCCTGGACGAAGCCATCGCGCACGTCAACCGCCACGGCTCGCACCACACCGACGCCATCCTGACCACGAACCACGGATCAGCCATGCGCTTCCTGCGCGAGGTCGACTCGGCCAGCGTGATGGTCAACGCCAGCACACGTTTTGCCGATGGCTTCGAATACGGACTGGGCGCGGAGATCGGCATCAGCACCGACAAGTTCCACGCCCGCGGGCCGGTGGGGCTGGAGGGGCTGACCTCGCTGAAGTGGCTGGTGCTGGGGCAGGGCGAAGTGCGCGGATGAGCGCCCACGCCGTGAACGGGCAGCATCGATGAGCGGCGAGCAGATCACCCTCCTGGCGCTGGCCGCGGTGCTGATGTTCTGGACGGTGGGTGCCTACAACCGGCTGGTGCTGCTGCGCGGCGCCATCGCCGGCGCGTGGGCCAAGGTCGACGAAGCCTTGCAGCAGCGTGGTGTCGCCGCCGAAGCGCTGCTCGCCGCGCTGCGCGAACCGCTGGCCGCAGAGCAGGATGCGCTGGCCGCCTGGCAGGCCACACTGGCCGAGGCCGCGCGCGCCGCCGCCACGCTGGGAGCGAGGCCCGTCGTGCAGGCGCACGCCGTGGCCTGGGTGGCGGCCGAGGCGGTGCTTGCGGCGGCCGCCAGCCGCGTGTTTGCCCTGCTCGAACAGCAGGCCGAACTGCGCCAACGCCAGCCGGTGGCCGGGCAGGTGCTGGCATGGCAGGAAGCCGGCAAGCGCCTGCGCTTCGCGCGCCAGCTCTTCAACGAAGCCGCTGTGCCCTATGACGAGGCCATCGCCACCTTCCCGACGAACCTGCTGGTGCGCGTCTTCCGCTTCGAGGCGGCCGGCCGCCTGTAGCCCTCGGGCCGGTCAGGGCTGGCCGACGATCGACGCCGTGGCCATCAGTTCCTCGAACAGCGCCAACGAAACGCGGCCCGACACCGTGAAGGGGTCGAGCGTGGGCTTTTCGGAGTATTTCAGCAGCAGCGCCGGGTTCAGCCGCGACATGTTCACCTGGCCCATGCTCCAGCCGGCGAAGCGGCGTTCGCCGATCTCCTCGTAACACAGCAGCGTCACGTCGGTGTGGCGGCTGTCGGTGGCGATGCGGTTGTAGAGTGTGTTGACGGCGTCGCGGCCGCCTTCCAGCACCTGCAGGAAGGTGCCTTCGCTGAAACACAGCACGCCGGTGACGCCGGCCTCGGGGTTGTTGACCTTGCTCTTGCGCAGGATGGCGACCAGTTCGTCCTGGTCGACGGCCGGCACGGCGCGGCTGGCATAGAGAAGTCTGACGAGCATGGGAAAGCCCTCGGGAAACGTGTTCAGTTCTGCTGCTTGCGCGGCAGCAGCGAGAGGAACTCGCGGCGCAGGTTGGCGTCCTTGAGGAAGGCGCCGCGCATCACGCTGTTGACCATCGCACTGTCGGTGTCCTTCACCCCGCGCCAGTGCATGCAGAAGTGGTCGGCCTCCATCACGATGGCCAGGCCGTCGGGGCGTACACGTTCCTGCAGCTCGTTGGCCAGCATCGTCACGGCCTCTTCCTGGATCTGCGGCCGGCTCATGATCCAGTCGGCGATGCGCGCGTACTTGGACAGGCCGATGAGGTTGCTGTGCTCGTTGGGCAGGATGCCTATCCACACCTTGCCGAAGATCGGGCACATGTGGTGGCTGCAGGCGCTGCGCACGGTGATGGGGCCGACGATCATCAGCTCGTTCAGGCGCTCGACGTTCGGGAATTCGGTGACGCTGGGCATCGGCACGTAGCGGCCGCGGAAGACCTCTTCCACGTACATCTTGGCCACGCGCTGCGCGGTTTCGTTGGTGTTGTGGTCGCTGTCGGTGTCGATCACCAGCGCCTGCAGCACGTCCTGCAGCTTGGCCGCCACCTCGGCCTTCAGCTCGGCGAGTTCGCCTTCGCGAATGAAGGCCGCGATGTTGTCGTTGGCGTGGTGGCGGCGGCGCGCCTTCACCAGGCGGTAGCGGATGCGCTGGCTGGCGGGCAGCGCGGCCAGCTCTTCCTCGCTGCGGAAGATGGGCGCGCCGTCGGCGGCAGGGGTGGCAAGCTTGCGGGGCATGCGTCCAGTGTGGGCAGAAGGAGGGATGCGCATTGTGCGCTGGCCGGCCTGGCCGCGTTGCCGCCGGGGCATGCGCCGCGGCGGTGCACGGCTAGACTGCCTTGCATGAGTTCACCCCCCGCGCATACACCCCCCCACGGCGCGCCGCCGCTGGCGCGCCTGCTCGAGCACACCGCCGACGCGGTGCAGGCCGTGCGTGGCGGCAAGTCGCTCACCGAGGTGCTCTCGCGCTGCCCGGCGGATTTGCGCCCCGGCGTGCAGTCGCTCAGCTTCCACACGCTGCGCTGGCTGGGCAGCGCCACCGAGGTGCGCGCAAAGCTGGCGCCGAAGACGCCGCCGCCCGCGGTGGACGCGCTGCTCGTCACCGCATTGGCGCTGCTGTGGCCGGTGGAAGGCGAGGGCCCGCCGCCGTATGCCGAGCACACGCTGGTCGACCAGGCCGTCGGCGCCGCGCGTGTGCGCACGCCGGCGGCGGCGAACTTCATCAACGCCGTGCTGCGGCGCTTCCTGCGCGAGCGCGACGCGCTGGTGGCGGCGGCACGCCACAGCGCCTTGGGCGCCTACAACCACCCGCTGTGGTGGGTGGAGCGTGTCAGGCACGACTGGCCGGCGCAGTGGCAGGCGCTGCTGGCCAGCGCCAACCAGCGCCCGCCGATGACGTTGCGCGTCAACGCACGCCGCGGCACCGGGGCCAGCTATGTCGCCGGGCTGGCCTCGCTGGGCCGTGCAGCCACGCTGCTGAACGACCCCGAGGGCACGACGCTGGGCGGCGGCCAGACCGTCGTGCTGGCCCAGCCCTGCGCCGTCAACCAGCTGCCGGGTTTTGCCGAGGGCGAGGTCAGCGTGCAGGACGCCGCCGCGCAGCGCGCCGCGCGGCTGCTGCTCAGCGGCGCCGACCTGCCGCCCAAGGCCCGCGTGCTCGACGCCTGCGCCGCCCCCGGCGGCAAGACCGCCCACCTGCTGGAACTGGCCGACCTCGACCTGCTGGCGCTGGACAGCGACCCCGTGCGCCTGGCGCGAGTGCAGGACAACCTGAACCGCCTGCAGCTCCAGGCCGAGCTGAAGGCCGGCGACGGCCGGCTGCCGCAGACGTGGTGGGACGGTCGGCCCTTCGACGCCATCCTGCTCGACGCGCCCTGCACCGCCAGCGGCATCGTGCGCCGCCACCCCGACGTGCGCTGGCTGCGCCGGCCCGACGACATCCAGGCGCTTTCGCGCATCCAGGCCGAACTGCTGGACGCGCTGTGGCCACTGCTCGCCCCCGGCGGGCGGCTGCTGTACGCCACGTGTTCGATCTTCCCGGCAGAAGGAAGTCAGCAGATCGACGCGTTTTTGCAACGGCAGCCCCCTGGCACGGCCCTGCTGTTACCCCAGTCGCCGGGCCACCTGCTGCCACTGCCCGACAATGCCGCCCAGGGGGCCCCGGGCCGCGGCGTCGCGCTGCAGGACGGCTTCTTCTACGCGCTGATCCAGAAGGTCCGCCACCCTTAAGACATCACCCGCCACCCCGCCCCATGCCCCTGCCGCCGGTCCGCCGCTTCACCATGCAGGGCCTGCTGCAGGGGGGGGTGCGGCTGGGCCTGGGGGCGGCCTTGCTGGTGCTGGTGCTGGTGCTGGGGCTGGGCACGGCACCGGCGGCACGCGCCCAGGGCGTGGACCTGGCCACGCTGCAGGTGCAGCGCTTCGAAGGCGCACTGACACTGGACTTCACCGCCCGCGTCAACCTGCCGCGCGCGGTCGAAGAGGCGCTGCACCGCGGCGTGCCGATCTACTTCCTGGCCGAGGCGCGCCTGCTGCGTGACCGCTGGTACTGGCGCGACGAACGCGTGACGCGCGTCTCGCGTTCCTGGCGGCTGGCCTACCAGCCGTTGACGGGCTCTTGGCGTGTCGGCCTGGGCGGGCTGAACCAGACCTTCCCTTCGTTGAGCGAAGCCCTGGCCATCGCCTCGCGCAGCGCCGGCTGGAAGCTGGCCGAGCTGACCCAGCTGGACGTCGACAAGAGCTACTACGTCGAGTTCAGCTACCGCCTGGACACCACGCAGCTGCCCGGCCCGATGCAGTTCGGACTGGGCGGCCAGGGCGACTGGGCGGTGGGTACCGCGCGTGTGCTGAAGGTCGACTTGGGCGCGGAGTGACATGAGCCCCTCGGCCCGCTGGGCCTGGATCGTCGCCATCGTCGCGGCCACCGGCGCCGCGCTGGTGCTGGCCTTCGTCGTGTCCTTCAGTGCCCAGGGCGGCGGCTTCTACGAACGCCACTTCGTCTGGCTGTTCTGGGTCAACGTCGCGGTGGCCGTGCTGCTCACGGGGGTCATCGGCATCGTCGCGCTGCGCCTGGCGGTGCGCGTGCAGCGCGGCAAGTTCGGCAGCCGGCTGCTCATCAAGCTGGCGGGTATCTTCGCGCTGGTGGGCCTGCTGCCGGGGCTGGTGATCTACACCGTGAGCTACCAGTTCGCCAGCCGCAGCATCGCGGCCTGGTTCGACGTCAAGGTGGCCGGCGCGCTGGACGCCGGCCTGGCCCTGGGCCGCGGCACGCTGGACACGCTGACCAGCGACCTTGTCGGCAAGGCGCGTGTCGGCGCCGAGCGCATGGCCGACGCCGGCACTGCCGTGGCGCCGCTGGCGCTGGAGCGCCTGCGCGAGCAGCTCGGCGCCAGCGAGGCCTCGCTCGTCAACGGCAACGGCCAGGTGCTGTTCGCCGCCGGCGGCAGCGCCGACGCCGGCCCACCCGAACGCCCAAGCGCCCACCTGCTGCGCCAGGCGAACGCCGACGGCGCGGCCAGCATCGTGGAAGGGCTGGACGAGGAAACGCTGGCCCCGGGCAGCGCCGGCCCGCGTGTGCGTGCATTGGCGCGGGTGCCGCGCAGTTCGATCTCGCTGGCGGACAGCGCCGAGCGCTACCTGATGATCGTGCAGCCCATGCCGCAGGCGCTGGCCACCAACGCGTTGGCGGTGCAGGCGGCGTACAGCGAATACCAGCAGCGTTTCCTGGCCCGCGACAGCCTGCGCCGCATGTACGTGGGCACGCTGACGCTGGCACTCATCCTGGCCGTGTTTGCTGCCGTGCTGCTGGCCATCGTGCTGGGCAACCAGCTCGCCAAGCCGCTGCTGCTGCTGGCCGACGGCGTGCGCCAGGTGGCGGCAGGCGACCTCACCGCCAAACCCGTGTTCGCCAGCGGCGACGAGCTCGGCGGCCTGACCCGCAGCTTCGCGGCCATGACGGCGCAGGTGGCCGACGCGCGCACCCAGGTGCAGCGCGGCATGCAGCAGCTGGAAGGGGCGCGCACACGTTTGCAGACCATCCTGGACACGCTGACCGCGGGTGTCATCGTCTTCGACCGCGAAGGCCGCATCGACACCGTCAACCCGGGCGCCACTCGCATCCTGCAGCGCCCGCTGGCCAGCTGGCGCGGGCGCCGGCTGTCGGAACTGCCCGATCTGCAGGAGTTCGCCTACGGCGTCGAGCAACGCTTCGAACTGCTGGCCACCAGCCCGGAGGCCGGCGAGCGCGACCAGTGGCAGGAGAGCTTCGACCTCATGCGCGCCGACGGCAGCACGCTGACGCTGCTGGTGCGCGGCGCCACCCTGCCGGGCGATGCGCACCTGATGGTCTTCGACGACATCAGCGAGGTCGTCTCTGCGCAGCGCAGCGCGGCCTGGGCCGAGGTGGCGCGCCGGCTAGCGCACGAGATCAAGAACCCGCTCACACCCATCCAGCTCTCGGCAGAGCGGTTGCAGCACCGCCTGGGGCACAAGCTCGAAGGCGCCGACCAGGCCCTGCTGGCACGCAGCGTGGCCACCATCGTCAACCAGGTGCAGGCGATGCAGACGCTGGTCAACGAGTTCCGCGACTATGCGCGCCTGCCCGCCGGGCAGATGAAGCCGCTGGACCTGGGCGAGCTGGCTGCGGAAGTGCTGGCCCTCTATGGCCAGGCGCTGGACAACGGCTTGCTGGTGCCGCAGCTGGACCCGGGGTTGCCGCGCATCCTGGGCGACGCCACGCAGCTGCGGCAGGTGATTCACAACCTGGTGCAGAACGGTCTCGACGCCGTGGCCGACCGGCCCGACGGGCAGGTGGACCTGATCACATCGGCGGCGCGCGGCGAACACGGCGAATTGCGAGCGGTTCGGCTCACGGTGATTGACAATGGGCCCGGCTTTGCGGAAAAGGTGCTGAAACGCGCCTTCGAGCCCTACGTCACCACCAAGGCCAAGGGCACGGGCCTGGGGCTGGCGGTGGTGAAGAAGATTGCCGACGAACACGGCGCCCGGTTGCGCGCCGCCAACCTGCACAAGGGCGACGAGCCCGACGGGCCCATCACCGGGGCCCGCGTTTCGCTATCATTTTCCAACTTCGCCGCAACGCCGGCCGGCTCCGACGAGGGCCTGGCCGAAGCCGGTACCTCCAAAGCCCCTGGCAGCGTGACGCACTAGAACGCATGGCAACTATCCTGGTAGTCGACGACGAGTTGGGCATACGTGCGCTGCTCTCGGAGATCCTGACCGACGAAGGTCACACGGTCGAACTGGCCGAAAACGCCGCGCAGGCGCGCACCGTGCGCGAGATGCTGCGGCCCGACCTCGTGCTGCTCGACATCTGGATGCCCGACGTCGACGGCGTGACGCTGCTCAAGGAGTGGAGCGCGGGGGGCCAGCTGAGCATGCCGGTGATCATGATGAGCGGCCACGGCACCATCGACACCGCCGTCGAGGCCACCAAGTACGGCGCCAGTGCCTTCCTGGAAAAGCCCATCACGCTGCAGAAGCTGCTGCGCGCGGTGGAACAGGCGCTGGTGAAGCCGGCGCAACGCCTGGCCGCGGCGCTGCGTGGCGACACCCCGCTGCCCGGCGACGGCGCCGTGGTGCCGCACAACGGCGGGCCGCTGCTGCCCGCCGTTCCCGAAGGCCCGCGCCCCGAACAGAGCTTCGACCTCGACCGCCCGCTGCGCGAGGCACGCGACGCCTTCGAGAAGAGCTACTTCGAGTTCCACCTGGCGCAGGAAGGCGGCAGCATGACGCGCGTTGCCGAGAAGACCGGCCTGGAGCGCACCCACCTCTACCGCAAGCTCAAGCAGCTGGGCGTGGACCTGTCGCGCAACAAGCGCGGCATGGCCTGAAGCGCACTGCCCCGCGGCATGGCGGCGGCATCGCGCTGCTATACTTTCGGGCTCACTTGGCCTGGTAGCTCAGTTGGTAGAGCAGCGGATTGAAAATCCGCGTGTCGGTGGTTCGATTCCGCCCCAGGCCACCATGCATCATTTCGCGGAAGTCCGACGACGTCCGGCGAAGTCCCAAAAGCCCTTAGGAATCAACGCCTTGGGGCTTTTTGTTGTCCGGGAACGTCCGCAATCTTCCGGCCTGAACCAGTCGCTTTTGCAGTAACCGCTGCAGGAACTCCAGATGATCGGGGTTGCTGCAGACAGGTTACTGCATCAATCCTGAAAGTTGAGCGCGTTTGCCGCGCAAGGGGACTGAAAGATGGCGAAGGAACTGATCAAGAGCGACCGGACGATCCAGGCGTTGAGGCCTGGCGCCGGCAGACTTTCGGACGGCGCGGGACTGTACTTGCTGCCCTTCCTCAAGGGCGCCGGGTCGCACTGCTGGCGCTTCGACTACACGCACGAAGGCAAGCGCAAGACCATCAGCCTCGGGGTGTACCCGCAAGTCGGTCTGGCGCTGGCGCGTGAGCGGGCGGACAAAGCCCGTGCCCTGGTGGCTGCGGGCGGGAACCCCAGCCAGGAACGCCAGGAAACTCGCGCGCTGATCGTGGTGCGCAACGAGGCCGAGCGCCGCGTGGAGGTCGGCGAGTCGGCCATCGGCTCGTTCGAAGAAGTGGCCAGGCGCTGGTTCGCCACGAAGGAGGACGGCTGGGTTGAAAGCTACAGCTCCAAGATCATCGCGCGGCTGGAGCGGCACGTCTTCCCGTACCTCGGCACCCACGCGATCGGGTCGATCGGGGCCAAGGAATTGCTTGAGGTCTGCAGAAGGATCGAGGACCAGGGCACCCGGGAAACGGCCCATCGTGCCCTGGAGCACTGCTCGAACGTCTTCCGATTCGCGGTTGCCGAGGGCACGTTGAAGAGCGATCCGTGCCGCGATCTCAAGGGGGCTCTCAAGCAACCGATCACCAAGCACTTTGCCGCGATCACCAAGCCGAAGGAACTCGGCACTTTGCTTCGCGCCCTCCATGCCTACCCCGGCACTTTCGTCGTTCGTTGCGCACTTCAGTTGGCCCCGATGGTCCTCCTTCGTCCTGCAGAACTGCGCCAAGCGAGATGGTCCGAGTTCGATCTGGACAACGGCCAGTGGTTCGTCCCCTCCCAGCGGATGAAACGCCTGAAGATCGAGAAGGAGACCGGGGATCCCCACTTCGTCCCCCTGGCGAGGCAAGCCCTGGTGGTACTGGAGGATCTATTCAAGCTGACTGGACGCACCGGCTTTGTGTTCCCCGGCGAAGGTCGCCCTGGCCGGACGATGTCTGACGGCACGGTGAATGCGGCGCTTCGAGTGCTCGGTTATCCGAGCGACGTGATGACCGGCCACGGATTTCGGGCGACAGCCAGAACGATGATCGTCGAGGTGCTGGGCATCGACAAGGACATCGTGGAAATGCAGTTGAACCATGCCGTCGAGGACGACAACGGCGAGGCCTACAACCGGACGGAGTTCATCCTCAAGCGGCAGGAGATGATGCAGGCATGGGCCGACTACCTCGAGGACCTGAGGCTCGATCGCAGCACGCACAAGAGCCCGGTGCTGCCCGAGTTCAAGCCCGTGACCTTGCGGTTGGCGCGCCCTCCGGAGAACGGTGCGCGCGCAGCGTGAAGTGGCCATGCGGCGGGGGCGCCCCGGGCGCTGCCGAGGCAGTTCGGATACCAGTGTGATGGTCAAGCGCGTCCAACAAACATCGCAGACCACCGCGGCAAGCGCCTGCACCCTTCGGCGATGTGCCTCCAGGAGATGCTGGACGAAGGCGTGGTCATCACGCTGGCGGGATGCTGCGCGGCGGGGTCGGCAGCGGGCGGGCGTTATCCTGAAGGCGCAACGTCGAATCACCATCAAGGATGTCAGTGATGACCTCGTCCAACAACGGGCACCTTGCCGTGCTCATCGATGCCGACAACGCGCAGGCTGCGGTCGCCCGCGAACTCATCGCCGAAGTTGCGCGGTACGGGACGGCGACGGTGAAGCGGGCGTACGGCGACTGGACCACGCCCAACCTCGCGTCGTGGAAGGACACACTGCACGATCTGGCGATCCAGCCGGTTCAGCAGTTTCGCCACACGACGGGCAAGAACGCCACCGACTCGGCCCTGATCATCGACGCCATGGACCTGCTGCATGGCGGCAAGGTCGACGGTTTCTGCATCGTGTCGTCCGACAGCGACTTCACGCGTCTCGCCACGCGCATCCGCGAGGCGGGGCTTTCCGTGTACGGGTTTGGCGAGAAGAAGACGCCGAAGCCGTTCGTGGCAGCGTGCGATAAGTTCGTCTTCACGGAAATCCTGCGTCCAGCCGTCGCGACCGCGACGGCGGCCGCAGCCGGATCTCAACCCGACCCAGCCGATCAGACCTTGGAGCCGCTGCAGCCGCTGCTGGCAACTGCAGTGGCCACCGCGGCACGAGAGGACGGCTGGGCTGCGCTGTCCGGCATCGGCTCGCTCATTGGCAAGAACCACCCGTCGTTCGATGAACGAAACTACGGCTTCAAGAAGCTCGGCGAATTGGTGCGAGCGCAGCCCTATCTCGACGTGAAGGCCGTGCCTGTCGCCGACGGTTCACCGAACGTCCACTTGTATGTGCGGCTGAAACAAGGTCAGTGACGCGTCACGCCGGCCGCTGATGCCCTGCGATGGAGGGCCTGACGAAGGGTCTGGAGATTCGGCTTCCCAATGGCCCAATGGCCATTCCTTCTTCGATCACGGGGGCGTGGAGCGCCACGAGGTACGGACGAAGTGGTGGCACGAGGACCCGGGGAGCTTCCGCGACGTGGCGATCGTGGGCCGCCACGAGGCGGAGCGCGTGCCTGATCACCCGCTGCCGGATGACTATCTGGGCGCGCCGGTCCGCGGTTGCCCGGTGTTCGTCGGGCACCACTGGATGGAAGGCGAACCGGTGCGGATGACGCCCAAGTTGGCGTGCCTGGACTGGTCGGCGGCGAAGAACGGCCCGCTGGTGGCCTACCGGTGGGACGGCGAAGACGAGATCGACCCGCAGCGTTTCGTCGCGGCGGGATGACGGCTCATCACTTCAGGGAGGAAGGCATGCCCTACGTGGTCATGGTCGACGACAACTTCCACTACGCGGACTGCGACTGCCGCTGCGCCGGTGGCACGTTCGCCACGGCGGACGAGGCCGTTGCCCGCTGCCGCCAGATCGTCGACGAATACCTCGATGCCGCCGAGAAGATCGAGGGCAGGACCAGCGCGACCCGGCTCTGGGAGAGCTACGTGATGTTCGGCGAGGATCCCTTCATCGTCGCCCGTGATGCCGCGCCCGTCGATTTCAGCGCCTGGGGCTACGCGCGAGAAAGATGCGAGGGGCGGTGCGGCAATCGCGTCGAGCGCAGGAACCCGTCGAAGGCTTCATAGCAGGCGCATTGGTACATGGATCACCCAACTGCAGCACCCGGTGCGTTCGCGCACGTTGCGGCCCAGGCGGTCCATTTCTCTTGCACACACCTGTGGAGTGAGCGTCCAGCCGTCCCACCTTGTTTGTTCCTGATCTGGCGCTGACGATGGTGTCCACCTATTCGATTGGTGGACACCTATGCACTCCAACCCCGTTGCCCGTCGTCAGTACAGTGCCGAACTCAAGACGAAGGTCCTAGCGGCCTGCAACGAGCCTGGCGCATCGATCGCCGCTGTCGCCCTGTCCCACGGCCTGAACGCCAATCTCGTTCGCAAGTGGCTCGTGGGCCGTGGCCTCAAGCGCACGGGCATCGCTGCGCCCGTTGCCGTGCAGACCTCGGCCGCTGCGACCACACCGCCTACCGCTGCCCCGTTGCTCGCTGCCGATGCCCGGTTCCTGCCGATCGAGTTGGCCGTGCCCGCCCCCACCACGCGCGCGGAGTCCGTCTACCAGACCGACACCACTCGCGCGGTGTCCGAGCCCATCCACATTGAGCTGCGCCGAGGCGCGTTGCACTTGAGCGTGCACTGGCCGTCATCGGCTGCCGACGACTGCACGGCCTGGCTGCGCGAGCTGAGTTCGGGCCTGCTCAAGTGATCCGCATCGATCGCCTGTGGCTGTGCAGCGCGCCGGTGGACATGCGCGCCGGCGCCGAGCGGCTGCTGGCCTGCGTCGTGCAAGTCACCGGTGCCGCGCATGCCCACCATGGTTACCTGTTCGCCAACGCACGCGCCACGCGCATCAAGCTGCTGGTACACGACGGCTTCGGCGTGTGGTGCGCAGCGCGGCGTCTGAACGCCGGGCGCTTCGTGTGGCCGCGCGAGGCTGCTGCTACACCGCTGTCGCTGACCCAGGCGCAGTTCGACGCCCTGGTCGTGGGCCTGCCCTGGCAGCGCCTGCCCGAGATCAGCGTGATCACGCGGGCTTGATCTCGCGGACATGAGCATCGCTGCCACCTCGCCGTCGGCGGTGGGCAGCAGGTTGACAGGACATCTGCCAATGGTGCGAGGCCGCTGAGATCGGCATCATGCAGCGCATGCTCAGCATGCGTGATCTCAAGGCTCAGGACCTGCACGGTCTGACGCCCGAGGCCGTCACGGCACTGGCCGCACAGATGCTCGAGCACATCGAGCACCAAGCCAGTGAGCTCGAGCGCCGGCAACAGCTCATCGAGCTCAAGCAGCAGCTCATCGAGCGCAAGGACCGCGACATCGCCTGGCGCGATGCCAAGCTGGAGAAGGTCAACTTCGAGCTCGCGCGTCTGAAGCGATGGAAGTTCGGCGCCAAGACCGAGGCGATGAGCGCCGAGCAGCGCCGCCTGTTCGAAGAGACGCTGGCCGAGGACGAAGCGAGCTTGCAGGCGCAACTCGAACGGCTGCGCGAAGAAGCCGCTGCTCAGTCGACGGCCAAGCCCAAGACGCCGCCCCGTCGTCCCCGGCGCGAGGCGCTGCCTTCCCACTTGCGCCGCGTCGAGCATCACCACGAGCCCGAGAACACCACCTGCACCACGCCGGAGTGCGGCGCGCCGATGACCCGTATTGGCGAGGACGTCAGCGAGCGGCTGGACATCGTGCCGGCCGAGTTCTTCGTGCACCGGCACATCTACGGCAAGTGGGCCTGCCGCTGCTGCCAGACCCTGAAGCAGGCACCGGCCGCCCCCGAGGTGATCGACGGCGGCATGCCGGCCAGCGGGCTGCTCGCACACACGTTGATCAGCCGCTTCGCCGACCACCTGCCGTACTACCGGCAGGAGACGATCAACGCCCGCAGTGGCGTGCACACGCCGCGCTCAACGCTGGCGGCGTGGGCCGGCCAGGCCGGCGCGGCGCTGGAGCCCCTGTACGACGTGCACAAGCGCTTCGTGCTCGGCTGCCGGGTACTGCACGGTGACGAGACGCCGGTGGCGCTGCTGGACCCGGGCGCGGGCAAGACCAAGAGAGCGTATGTCTGGGCCTACGCCAGGAGCCACCACGATCCCACGCCGGGCGTGGTCTACGACTTCTGCCTCGGGCGCGGGGCACAGTACCCCTTGGCCTTCCTGGCTGGCGACGAGCGCATGGGCCAGCGACGATGGGCAGGCACGCTGTTGACCGATCGCTACAGCGCCTACGACACGGTGCTCGACGTGCGGGTGTACCCAGACCGCCGAGCGGCGGCCTGCGTGGCACACGCCCGGCGCAAGTTCGACGAGCTGGCCAAGGCCGGATCAGTGGGAACGAGCCCGCTGGCCGAGGAAGCGATCCGGCGCTTCGCGCGCATCTATGAGATCGAAGCCGAGTTCGGCAGCCTGCACGACGACGAGCGGCAGCAAGCACGCCAGGACCTGACCAAGCCGCTGTGGGGCAAGCTCAAGAATTGGCTGGAGCTGGAGCGACGGCTCGTCGCCGACGGCGGCACGACGTCGGGGGCCATCGACTACACGCTCAACCACTGGAGCGCGCTGACGCGTCACCTCGACGATGGTGCCGTGCCCATCGACAACAACCACCTGGAGCGTCAGATCAAGCCCTGGGCGATGGCTTGCTCATAGTGCCCCACTTCGTTAAGTGCTTGAAAACATTGAGATCTGGTTCTCGGCATCGATGCGACACGGGCGAGCTGTTCGCGTAGCGGCGTCGATGACCCTCTGATCCAGCAGATCGCTGGCGCGAATCTGATATGGCGCCCGCGCCACTACCTGCTCGGCACGCAAAAGTCCCTCCTTGATGAGACGCCGAATGCGGTGGTGGCTAACGCCGAGCTTGGCGGCGGCCTCCGACATGGTCAGCCATTCGCCATCCTTGTACGCCGAACGGTACGCTCGGATGTCGTTGACCATGCGCACGGAGCTCACGCGATGTGCAGTCCACGTCTTGCCCTGGCCCGTCGGAAGGCCCATGCGGTTGAGCGTCGCGGCGACATGCTCATCTGACCACTTGCCCGCCATGCTGCGCATGACGGCCAATGCGTCGTCAGGCGTACGGCAACCGTGCTCGCCCGAACGTGGCTTGGTGACCCTCACTTGCGAATGCTGTCCCCCGCGCCAGTGGATCGTCAGCACAACCTCGCGGGTAGCATCATCGACATCGGCGACGATGTCCTTGACCAGGCTGCGTAGCAGCTGCTGGCGCGAGCGCATCGTCACGCCCGGCGCGTCCCACGCGGCAGCAAGATCTTCGGCCAGACCCGCCAAGTCGGGCCTCTCGGAGGACTGCGCTTGCTGGACCGCATTCAGGCGCTTCTCGCAGGCGAGCACACGTTGCAGCGCACTCTCCCAGCTCTTCTCGAGCTGTGCCGCGATCAACCGGTTGTCCGGATCGCATGCCGCATAGCGGCGCTCAGCCAGCGTGGCCTCGTAGCGCGCCTGCTGTAGCTCGAGCTCGACGATGCGCCGTTGGTCAACCTGGACTTCCATGTGCCTCCGTTCGGCCTGCAGCGCGGCTTCGATTGCCATGGGCTCGACGGCGCGCAACAGCTCCCGGGTGATCGCTTCATCGGGTCGCCGCCCGCCAAACGTGAAGCATCGCGGCTGCGCCAACTGTAGGTTGGGGCGATCACACCGGTACACCGCTCGTGGCACCCCGCGACCCGTGTATGCCACCACCAGGCGCCGCCCGCATCTTCCGCAGCTCAGCATCCCCGCGAGCAAGGCCCGACCGCCGCGCCCGGACTTCGCGCCGCCCACTCTACCGTAGGCATTGACGGCAAGCTGCTTCTGATTGCGCTCGAACTCGGCCCAGTCGATGTAGGCCTCGTGATGCTCCTTGAGCATCACGTCCCACTGATCGAGCGGCTTGCCGTGCCCATAGCTCTTGCGAAGCCGCCCCTCCACGAGAGCCGTGCGCTTCTCGCTCTTGCCGTACACGTAGACCCCGGCATAGAACGGGTTCTTGAGCACCGAGATCACATTGCGGTAGCGGATCGGCGTCCAGTCGAAGCTCACCATCTTCTTGCCGTCTGATGGCCGCGGGAAGTGGACTTCGTCGGCAGCCAGCGACAGCAGCACCTGGCGGGCGCTGCCGAGTTTGCGGAAGCGCTCGAAGATCAATCGGATCGCCTCCTGCAGGCGCATGTCCGGATCGAACCCCAGGCCGATCTCCCTATGCCAGATGTAGCCGATCGGCACGCTGATGCGCAGTTCACCGCGATGGGCCTTGGCGCGGGCGGCTTCGAACATCCTCGCCCGGAGCACGCCGAGCTCGAACTCGCTGATGCTGCCCTTCATACCCAGCAGCAGCCGATCGTTGGGCCGACACGGGTCGTACACGCCATCCAAGTCGATGACCCGTGCCTCGACCAGACCGCACAACTCCAGCAGGTGGTGCCAGTCACGTCCGTTGCGAGCAAGTCGTGAGGCGTCGAAGCACAAGACGGCGCCGACTTCGCCGGCGCACAGCCACGCCACGAGCCGATCGAAGCCCGGGCGAGCGACCATCCCGCTGGCGGAACGGCCGAGATCGTCGTCGATGACTTCGACTTGCGCGAATCCTCGGCGACGAGCTTCCTCCACCAAGTCGTACTGGCGACGTTGGCTCTCCAAGTTGTTCTGGACCTGGGTCTGGGTGGACTGGCGCACATAGACGACGGCCTTGCGACGGAGCACGGCGGCAGGCAACAGATCAGAGTTCGTCATCGTTGCTCCCCGCGGCCTGAACGCCGGATGCCTGCAGCAGCAGGATTGCCAACTGCGCGATCACATTGGCCCGTTCGCTCGGATCCATGTCTTGGAGGACAGGGGACTCGAACGTCATGCTCAGTTGACGCTGGGGTTGTAGCTGTGGCTGTGCCGATATCGTCAAGAGTCGGCGCAGTCTGGGTACATGGATCATGGCGCTCCTCGCGGGTGTGGCAAACATCCGCGCAGCTTCGCCGAAGTCCTCGCTGCGTCAGCAACAGGTGCAACTCGGCCAGCGCATCAACAGAGGCTCGAGGGGCGCCCAGTCCCATGCGAGCGCAGGCCGCGGCGTTCAGCATCCAAGCAGCGACCACGATCACGATGCCTGGTTCGACCTCAATGTGAACTACCTCGCCGTTGGCGCGCTGCTCGCTGTATTGGCGCCTGACGCGACGCCCATAAAGCGGGTGCCAGCGGTAAAAGACTTCAACCTCTTGCCCGACATGGGCAGAATGACCCGGTGATTGCGATGGGGCGCAAGGCGTGGATGTTCGTGGGCAGTGAGCTGGCCGGGCTGGCGGCCGACAATTATCTTGAGCGCTCAGCGACAACTATCGTGAGCGGTTGACGCACGCCGCCGGGGTGCGTTTTGCGGTTGGGTTCCTACAGTGGTCACCTTCAAGTGGAAGGCGGCCACGGTGCCCGGCAAACGCATA
>JAURZK010000111.1 GCA_030653505.1 Rubrivivax sp. | reverse complement strand
ATGATCGAGAGCCATCTGCAGGCCGGCGCCCAGAAGTTCACGCCCGGCAAGGACAAACCGCAGGCGCTGGAATACGGCAAGAGCATCACCGACGCCTGCATCAACTGGGACGACACGTTGAACGTGCTCGACATCCTGGGCGCGGCCGTCAAGGCGCGGCGGCGGCACGCCGGCTGAAGCGGTGAGCCGCGCCGCCGTGGGCCAGCTTGATCTGACCCCGTTCCGGTGACGCCCGTGACACCTTATGCTGGCGCCCAAGGAGAACCGTCGCCATGCGCCAGACCGTCGTCATCCAGTTCGCGCCGCAGCGCACGCACGAGATCACCCTGCACGCCGACCAGCCCGAGCTGGCCTCCTTCGAGGCGCGGCAGTGGCTGGACGAGCAGTTCGTGGCGCAGGAGTGCGAACCCCTGCGCAGCACGGGCAAGGTGCTCACCGCCGACAAGGTGATGGCGCTGGCGCAGACCGTGCCGGCGAGCAAGTTCACGGAGGACGCTGCCTGGGCGCAGGCCTTTGCGCGCGCCACGCTGGCGGCGTTGGGGCGGCCGCTGGTCACCGTGGATTTGCACGCCAACTCGATCAGCTACTGAACACACGCGCCGCGCATGGCGGGCGTGGAACCCGCCCTACTCGTCGCCGCCGCGGGCCAGCTTCTCGCTGCGCCAGTAAACGTCGTCGCCACCCAGCCCGTCGAGATTGGCGCGGTTCAGCACGCGCGCCAGCACGAAGAGCAGGTCGGAGAGGCGGTTGAGGTACTGGCGCGGCGCCTCGTTCACCGCTTCCACCGCGTGCAGCGCCACCACGGCGCGCTCTGCGCGCCGCGCCACGGTGCGGCTGACATGGGCCAGCGCCGCGCTGCGTGTGCCCGCCGGCAGGATGAATTCCTTCAGCCGCGGCAGCTGTTCGTTGTAGTGCGCCAGGGCTTCGTCCAGGCGCAGCACGGCGTCGGCCTTGAGCAGGGTGAAGCCGGGAATCGACAGTTCACCGCCCAGGTTGAAGAGCTCGTGCTGGACGACCACCAGCAATGCACGCACGTCGTCGGGCAGCGGCTCGGCCAGCAGCACGCCCAGGCCCGAGTTCAGCTCGTCGACATCGCCCATGGCCATCACGCGCAGCGCATCCTTGCGCGTGCGTGTGCCGTCGCCCAGGCCGGTGGAGCCATCGTCTCCGGTGCGGGTGGCGATCTGCGTGAGGCGGTTGGACATGGGCGTGTGCGCAGCGGTTGAGCCGCTATTGGACCACCAGCGGGCCGCGACTGCAGCGCCGGCCGGTTCTGGCCGTTTCAGCCGCGCACCCGCTGCGAGAACCACCACAGGTGCCCTTCGGGGTCGACCGCGCCATAACTGCGGTCGGCCCAGTAGGTGTCGCCGTAGTCGTGCAGTTCGGGCTCGGCCACGATGCGCGCACCGGCGGCGCGGGCCACCGCGCAATGCGCGTCGACGTCGTCGACGTAGACCATCAGGTTCTGCGTGTTGCAGCGCGCGTTCAGCGGGCTCAGGCGGTCGGTCTCGAAGCGGCGCGCCGCGCCGGCGAGTTCTTCGCCGACCATGATCAGGCCGTCGCCGTAGATCAGTTCGCTGTGTTCGATGCGACCGCCCTCGCCTTCGACCTTGATCTGCACCGTGAAACCGAAGGCCGAGCACAGCCAGTCGATCATGCGGGTGGCGTCGCGGTAGTAGACGCCGGGCGAGATGCGTGGCCAGCCGGCCGGGGTGGGTTTCATGGTCGGGCTCTCCGTGCCGCTGCGAGGGCCGCACTGTGCCGCGCTTTGGCGGCCGCGTCGACAGCCCGCCGCGCTGGCCTACGATGTGCGCTGCGTCGCGCCCGCCGCGCACTGGAGACCAGCCGCCATGAACGCCCCCCTGCCCGACCACGTGCTGCCCGCCCACCCACAGCGCCCGGTGCCGCCGGCCATGCTGGAGGCACTGCGCGGGCGTTTCGGCAGCCGCTGCAGCACCGCCACCAGCATCCGCGAACAGCATGGCCGCGGCGAGAGCTTCTACGACGCCGCGCCGCCCGACGCGGTGGTGTTCTGCGAGAGCAACGAAGACGTACTGGCCGTGGTGCAGCTGGCCGCGGCGAACGCCGTGCCGGTGATCCCCTATGGCGTGGGCACCTCGCTCGAGGGCCACCTGCTGGCGGTGCAGGGCGGCGTCAGCCTCGACTTGAGCCGCATGGACCGGGTGCTGCACGTCCACGCCGAGGACCTGACGGCCACCGTGCAGGCCGGCGTGACGCGCGAACAGCTCAACCGCGAACTCAAGGACGCCGGGCTCTTCTTCCCCATCGACCCCGGCGCCAACGCCACGCTGGGCGGCATGGCGGCTACGCGTGCCAGCGGCACGAACGCGGTTCGCTACGGCACGATGCGCGAGAACGTGCTGGGCCTGACCGTCGTGAATGCGGCCGGGGAGCTGATGCACACAGGCACGCGGGCCAAGAAGAGCAGCGCCGGCTACGACCTGACGCGCCTGTTCGTCGGCAGCGAGGGCACGCTGGGCGTGATGACCGAGATCACGCTGAAGCTCTACCCGCTGCCCGAGGCGGTGAGTGCGGCGATCTGCCACTTCCCCAGCATCGACGCCGCGGTGCGCACCACCATCCAGACCATACAGATGGGCGTGCCCATCGCCCGCTGCGAGCTGCTGGACGCCCACGCCATTCGCGCCGTCAACGCTTACAGCAAGCTCGGCATGCGCGAGGCACCCATGCTGCTGATGGAATTCCACGGCAGCGAGGCGGGCGTGCAGGAACAGGCCGAGACGGTGCAGGCGCTGGCGCGCGACCACGGCGGCGAAGACTTCCAGTGGGCCAGAACACCCGAAGAGCGGACGAAGCTGTGGACGGCGCGCCACCAGGCTTACTTCGCCGCGCTGCAGACGCGCCCCGGCTGCCGTTCACAGAGCAGCGACACCTGCGTGCCGATCTCGCGCCTGGCCGAGAGCATCAACGCCAGCGTGGCCGAGGCCGATGCGTCGGGCATCCCGTACTGGATCGTCGGCCATGTCGGCGACGGCAACTTCCATCTCACCTACCTGATGGACCCGAACGACCCCGCCGAACTGGCCGCGGCCGAAGCGCTCAACGTGAGGATGGTGCGCCGCGCGCTGGCGCTGGACGGCACCTGCACCGGCGAACACGGCGTGGGCCTGCACAAGATGGGCTATCTGCTGGAAGAAGCCGGCGCACCCGCGGTGGCGGCGATGCGCGCCATCAAACACGCGCTGGACCCGCAGAACATCATGAACCCGGGGAAGGTGGTGGCGTTCTAGCCGGGGCCGGGTCTGCCCGGGCACAAAAAACCCCGCCGCAGCGGGGTCGAGGTGGCGAAGGCCTTGCGGCTTGCCGATCAGGCCTTGCGCCGACGCGCCGCAGCAGCACCCAGCAGCGCCAGGCCGACGAGTGCGAGGCTGCCCGGCTCGGGGATCTGCACCTGGGTCGTGACGCTGGCCAGCACGGCGGCGGTGGTGGACGCGCCGTTGTACACCGTCAACCTCAGGTCGTAGAGGCCGGCCCCGGGCAGGAAGCCGAAGCCCGAGTCGCCGAACAACGGGTTCGCAGACTGCTGCACGCCGTAGTCGAGCGCACCCGGGTTGCGGCCCGTGCTTTCGATGCCGTTCCAGTAGGCGTTGTCGGGCCAGTTGTCGAGCACGTCCAGGCTGACGAAGTTGGTTCCCGCAGAGGCGTCGATGTCGACCTCGAGGATGACGGTGAGATCGTTCAGCACCAGCGACCCGCCGGCGACCTGGGTGTTCACCGAGAACTCGTAGTTCCACATCGCCTTTGGCGCGCCGCCGCAGATCGGGTTGCAGAGCCCCGACTGCGCCGTGTAGACGCCACTGGAACCGTCGATCGTGGCCAGCGTCGCGCGGTTCTTGATGCGCAACGCCACCTCGACGCCGTTGGCGGTGTCGATCGTCCAGTTGCCGTTCAAGTTCCCGGTACCGAAGTAGACACCCGGCGTACTCGAGATGTTGCCGTAGGTGGGTGCAGCATTCGCCGCTGAACCGAGTGTCAGTGCGACAGCCGAAACCGCCAGCAGGCGGGCCAAGGTGTTGAGTACGTGCATGCCAAGCTCCTGAACATGTTGTGGCGACGATGCAGCCGGCCCGCGCCGGAATGTGCGGGAGCCACACGGTCAAGACGGGAAGGCCGCTGCCAGATCAGCAAGATCCGGGCCTCGGGCCCGAGACGGCGAATCGGCACCTTATGTGGCGGCCACTTGCACGCGGCCACGTGACTTTGTTCACACCGCACGGCAGACGCCGGATCTCCCTCATGTAAAGGATCCCAACAGCGCGCGGAACATGATTGATTTGGGCACGACGTGGTCGCTGTGCCGGGGCAAAACGACCGCATCAGAGCAGCGAAGCCAGCAGCCGCGCCGCATGCACGGCCTGGCGCTGCGCGCCGTCGGCGATCTGGTGCCGGCAGCTCGTGCCGTCGGCCACCACCACGGCGTCGGGTTGCTGGCGGATGGCCGGTAGCAGCGTCGCCTCAGCCATCTGCATCGACACTGCCTGGTGCTGGGCTTCGTAGCCGAAGCTGCCGGCCATGCCGCAGCAGCTGCTCTCGATGAGCTGAGGCTGCGCGCCAGGGATCAGCTTCAGCACGTCCAGCAGCGTGCTCACCGCGCCGAAGGCCTTCTGGTGGCAGTGGCCGTGCACCAGCAGCGGCCGGTCCAGCGCCTTCAGCGCCAGGCTGAATCGGCCGGCCTTCACCTCGCGGGCGATGAATTCCTCGAACAACAGCGCCTGTGCGGCGACGGTCTCCGCCTTGACCCCGAGCTTCAGCGCCAGCGCCTCGTCGCGCAGTGTCAGCAGGCAGCTCGGCTCGAGGCCGACGACGGCGATGCCGGCTTCGGCCAGCGGCAGCAGCGCATCGAGCAAGGCCGACAGCGAGCTGCGCGCCTCGTCGACCATGCCCGCCGCCAGCTGCGTGCGGCCGCAGCAGTGGTGGCCGCCGGCCTTGATGACGGTGTGCAGCGCATAGCCGGCGGCGTGCAGCACGGCCGCGGCGGCGTGGGCGTTCTCCGTTTCGAAGCCACCGGTGAAACTGTCGACGAAGAGCACAGCGACCTTGCTGCCGGCGCGCGCGGCGGCGAGCGCCTCGTCGCGGCCGACGAAGGGCGTGGCGCCGGGGCTGCGCCAGAAGGTGTCGCGGCGGAAGGCCGGCAGCGCGC
The DNA here is from genome assembly GCA_030653505.1 of Rubrivivax sp. Taxonomy (GTDB): domain Bacteria; phylum Pseudomonadota; class Gammaproteobacteria; order Burkholderiales; family Burkholderiaceae_C; genus Rubrivivax. The sequence continues at coordinate 403 of JAURZK010000111.1, read as the reverse complement.
GCTGCGCCGTCACGCCCATCAGCCGTTCGCCCAGCCGGCGCAGCAGCGGCGAGGCGTTGCGCAGGTTCAGCAGGGCTGCGAGGCCCGGGATGGCCGCGGCGCGGTGTGCCTGCTGCGGCAGCCCGGCGAGCAGGCGGTCCTTGAGCGTGAAACCGTGGCGCTGCTTGTACTGCGCGGTGAACTCGATCTTCAGCCGCGCCATGTCCACGCCTGTGGGGCACTCACGCTTGCAGCCCTTGCAACCGACGCAGAGCGCCATCGCTTCGGCAACGGCGTCGCTGGTGAACGCGTCGCTGCCCAGCTGCCCGCTCAAGGCCAACCGCAGCGTGTTGGCGCGGCCCCGTGTCACATGAACCTCGTCGCGCGTGACGCGGTAGCTCGGGCACATGGTGCCGGCGTCGAA
>JAURZK010000094.1 GCA_030653505.1 Rubrivivax sp. | reverse complement strand
TGGTCCACGAAGGGACCTTTCTTGAGCGAACGGGTCATGTCGGTGACCTCACTTCTTGCGACGCGAGACGATCATCGTCTGCGTGCGCTTGTTGCTGCGAGTGCGGTAGCCCTTGGTCAGGGTGTTCCACGGCGACACCTGCGGCTGGCCTTCGCCCGTCTTGCCTTCGCCACCGCCGTGCGGGTGGTCGACCGGGTTCATGGCGGTGCCGCGCACGGTCGGGCGGATACCCTTCCAGCGGATGGCGCCGGCTTTGCCGTACTGGCGCAGGCTGTGCTCTTCGTTCGACACTTCGCCGATCGTCGCGCGGCAGTCGATGTGGATCTTGCGGACCTCACCCGAACGCAAACGCAGCTGGGCGTAGATGCCTTCACGCGCCATCAGCGTCACCGAGGTGCCAGCTGAGCGGGCGATCTGGGCACCCTTGCCCGGCATCATCTCCACGCAGTGGACGATGGAGCCGACGGGAATGTTGCGGATGGGGAGCGTGTTGCCGGCCTTGATCGGCGCTTCCGCGCCGCTCAGCAGCGTGGCACCGGTCTCGACACCGCGCGGGGCGATGATGTAGCGGCGTTCGCCGTCGGCGTAGCACAGCAGCGCGATGTGGGCGGTGCGGTTGGGGTCGTACTCGATGCGTTCGACCTTCGCCGGGATGCCGTCCTTGTTGCGCACGAAGTCGACCACGCGGTAGTGGTGCTTGTGACCACCGCCCTTGTGGCGCATCGTGATGCGACCGAGGTTGTTGCGGCCGGCGTTCTGCTTCTGCGGCTCGAGCAGCGAAGCTTCCGGGGCACCCTTGTGCAGGTGCTTGTGCACCACCTTCACCACGGCGCGACGGCCGGGCGACGTGGGCTTGACCTTGATGACAGCCATTTACGCGGCCTCCCCGGAGAAATTGAGCTCCTGGCCCGGCTTCAACGCGACGAACGCCTTCTTGACGTGGTCGCGACGGCCGATGGAACGGCCGAAGCGCTTGACCTTGCCCTTTTGGATCGACGTGCTGACCGAAGCCACCTCGACCTTGAACATCAGCTCGACGGCGGCCTTGATCTCGGGCTTGGTGGCGTCGCGCAGCACCTTGAACATCACCTGGTTCTGCCTTTCGCCGATGCGTGTGGCCTTCTCGGAGATGATCGGTGCCACCAGCACCTGGCTCAGGCGGCCTTCGTCGAACTTGCGCTCGACCGGAGTCGGATTGACGCGGCTCATGCGAACATCTCCTTGAGCTGCTCGATCGCGCCCTTGGTCACCAGCACCTTCTTGTAGAAGACGAGTGACAGCGGATCGGCGTAGCGGGGCTCGACCACCAGCACGTTGGCCAGGTTGCGCGAGGCCAGCGCCAGGTTGTCGTCGATCTGGTCGGCGATGACCAGCACCGAGTCCAGGCCCATGGCCTTGAGCTTGGCGGCCAGCAGCTTGGTCTTGGGCGCGTCGATGCTGATGCTGTCGACCACGGCCAGACGGCCGTCACGGGCCAGCTGCGACAGGATCGACGCCATGCCGGCGCGGTACATCTTCTTGTTGACCTTCTGCGAGAAGTTCTCGTCGGGCCGGTTCGGGAAGATGCGACCACCCCCACGCCACAGCGGCGAGGACGTCATGCCGGCGCGAGCGCGGCCGGTGCCCTTCTGGCGGAATGGCTTCTTCGTGGTGTGGGCGACTTCGCCGCGGTCCTTCTGGGCACGGGTGCCCTGGCGCGCATTGGCCTGGAAGGCGACGACGACCTGGTGCACCAGGGCTTCGTTGTAGTCACGCGCGAACACGGTGTCGGGCGCGTCGAACTTCGACGTGGCCTGACCTTGATCGTTGAGGAGCTCGAGCTGCATCACTGGGCTCCCTTCTTGACACGCACCTTGATGGCGGGGCGCACGACCACGTGGCCGTTCTTGTGGCCCGGCACGGCGCCACGCACCAGCAGCAGCGAACGCGCTTCGTCGACACGCACGATGTCCAGGTTCTGGGTCGTGACGGTCTCGTTGCCCATCTGGCCGGTCATCTTCTTGCCCGGGAACACGCGGCCCGGGTCCTGCGCCATCGAGATCGAGCCCGGCACGTTGTGCGAACGGCTGTTGCCGTGCGACGCGCGCTGCGACTTGAAGTTGTGGCGCTTGATGGTGCCCGCGAAGCCCTTGCCCAGCGACGTGCCCTGCACGTCGACCTTCTGGCCGGCAGCGAAGACGCTGACGGGCACGACGGCGCCCGGCGCGTACTGACCGACGATGTCGGCGGTGACGCGGAATTCCTTCAGGATCTCGCCCGACTCGACACCGGCCTTGGCCAGGTGCCCTGCTTCGGGCTTGGTGACACGGCTGGCCTTCTTGGCGCCGAACGCGACTTGCAGCGCGTTGTAGCCGTCGGTCGCAGCGGTCTTGACTTGCGTGACGCGGTTGTTGGACACGTCGAGCACGGTCACGGGGATGGTGTCGCCATCGTCCGTGAAGATGCGCGTCATGCCCACCTTGCGGCCCAGCAAGCCGAGCTGTTCGCTCATGCTCATGGTTTTCTCCAGCACAGAACGGTGTCTGCGCCTTGTTCACGATCCCGACATCGATTGGTCGGGGTGGTAGTTCGCCGGGCCGGTTTTTGAGCCAGCTCGGGACAGCCTGCGATTGTAGCAGTCGCGGGCGAACCCGCAACTGCTGATCGCTGGGTCAGGCGCTTTACTGCAGCTTGATCTCGACGTCGACGCCGGCCGGCAGGTCGAGCTTCATCAGCGCGTCCACGGTCTTGTCGGTCGGGTCGACGATGTCCATCAGGCGCTGGTGCGTGCGGATCTCGAGCTGGTCGCGGCTCGTCTTGTTGACGTGCGGCGAACGCAGGATGTCGAAACGCTGCATGCGCGTCGGCAGGGGCACGGGGCCCTTAACGATGGCGCCGGTGCGCTTGGCGGTTTCGACGATTTCCTGGGCCGACTGGTCGATCAGCTTGTAATCGAAAGCTTTCAGGCGGATGCGGATCTTTTGCTTGGCGGACATGGCTTGGATCCTTATTCGATGATCTTGGCCACGACGCCGGCACCGACGGTGCGGCCGCCTTCACGGATGGCGAAGCGCAGGCCTTCTTCCATCGCGATCGGGTTGATCAGCTTCACGGTGATGCTCACGTTGTCGCCGGGCATCACCATT
>JAURZK010000082.1 GCA_030653505.1 Rubrivivax sp. | reverse complement strand
AACGGACTCCCCTTCGGAGCGCGTGCTCCCGTACCCGCGTCCCGCCGTCATGCGCTGGCGAGTAGCGCAGGGCTGGGCGGATCAGGGCGGGCGTTGTCTGAGCGTAGCGAGTTCAGCCCGACCCCGCCCGGACCGGGCAACGCAGTGTGCCCGAAGCGAAGCGGAGGGACAGCGCATCCGGCTCGCCTTTTCTTTGCTTACTTTCTTTTGGCGAAGCAAAAGAAAGTAAGTCGGCCGCCGGGCCGAGACCCGGCTCGCCACGACAGCCAACCCACACACACAAAGAAGATCAGAAGTGAATCCCCCGCATCATCTGCTGCATGGCCACAGCCTCCGGCGACAACTGAGGCTTGACCCCCTTCTCGCCCTTGGCGGCAGACGAATCCGGGAACATGCGGAAGCTCGTGTTCATCACGATCTGCGCCACCCGCGGCACGAACGCGTGCAGCACCTGCCCCGTCACGCCCAGCCGCGTCGCAATCCGCACCGGCTTGAAGATGCAGGCCTGCGCGATCATGTCGGCCGCTTCTTCCGGTGCCAGCGTCGGCACGTTCTTGTAGATCTGCGTCGGCGCGATCATGGGTGTGCGCACCAGCGGCATGTTGATGGTGGTGAAGGTCACGCCCTGGTCGGCGAATTCGCTGGAGGCGCAACGCGTCCACGCATCCAGCGCGGCCTTGCTGGCCACGTAGGCCGAAAAGCGTGGCGCATTCGTCAGCACGCCGATGCTGCTGATGTTCACCACATGCCCCTTGTGCTTGGCCGCCATGCCCGGCAGCAGCCCCATCGTCACGCGCAGGCAGCCGAAGTAGTTCAGCTGCATCGTGCGTTCGAAGTCGTGGAAGCGGTCGTAGCTGCTCTCGATGGCGCGGCGGATGCTGCGGCCGGCGTTGTTGATGAGGAAATCGACGCCGCCGTGGTTGGCGATCACCAGCTGCACAAAGCGGTCGCAGTCGGCCATGTCGGCGATGTCGGCCGGATAGGCGATGAAGGCGTAGCCCTTGGCCTTGGCTTCCATGCAGGCCTCGTCGAGCTTGTCCTGGTCGCGGCCGCAGATGAGGGTGGTGGCGCCGGCCTCGGCGAACTTGTGCGCCGCCGCCAGCCCGATGCCCGAGCTGCCGCCGGTGACCAGCACCACCTTGCCGCCCACCGTGCCCCTGAGGCTGCGGTCGATGAAGAGGTCGGGGTCGAGGTGGCGTTCCCAGTAGTCCCACAGCACCCAGGCGTAGTCGTTGAGGTTCGGGCATTCAATGCCGCTGCCCTTCAGCACCGCATCGAGTTCCCGGCGGTCGTAGCGCGTCGGGAAGTTGATGAAGGTGAACATGTCGTCGGGCAGGCCCAGGTCCTTCATCACGGCGTTGCGGATGCGGCGCACAGGGGCCAGCGCCATCATTCCCTTCTTCACGCTCTTCGGCACGAAGCCCAGCAGTGCTGCGTTGACGAAGAGGTTCATCTTCGGCGCGTGCGCGGCCTTGCTGAAGATGTCGAGCACGTCGCCGACGCGGTAGCCCTTGGGGTCGTCGAGGTGGTAGAACTTGCCCTTGATGTCGGCCTTGGCGTGGCTGATGTGGTCGATGCAGGCGACGACGAAGTCGACCGGCACGATGTTGATGCGCCCGCCTTCGATGCCCACGCTGGGCATCCACGGCGGCAGGATCTGGCGCAGCCGCTGGATGAGCTTGAAGAAGTAGTAGGGCCCGTCGATCTTGTCCATCTCGCCGGTCTGGCTGTCGCCGACGACGAGCGCCGGGCGGTACACCGTCCACGGCTGCTTGCACTCCTTGCGCACGATCTTCTCGCTCTCGTGCTTGGTCATGAAGTACGGGTGGTCGAGGCCTTCTGCTTCCTCGAACATGTCCTCGCGGAACACCCCTTCGTACAGGCCCGCGGCGGCGATGCTCGACACGTGGTGCACGTGCCCCGCGTCGACGGCCTTCGCGAAATCGACCATGTTGCGCGTGCCCTCGATGTTCACCTGCACCTGGCTGTCGGCGTCGGCGCTCAGGTCGTAGACGGCGGCGAGGTGGTAGACGGCGTCGACCTGACCCTTCAGCGCCTTCAGTGCCTCGGCGGCCACACCCAGCTTCTTGGCCGTGAGGTCGCCCGTCACCGGAAGCGCACGCGCCTTGGCCGCGCCACTCAGGCCCCAGAACTCGTAGAGCGTTTCGAGCTTGCCTTCACTGCCCTTGCGCATGAGGAAGTGCACCTTGGCGCCCTTGCGCGCCAGCAGTGCCTTCACGAGGCGTTTGCCGATGAAGCCGGTGGCGCCAGTGACGAAATACTGCATGCATTGCTCCTGTCGTGCGCGGGGCGCGGTGGGCGCAAAGCATAGAGCCGTCTCACTAGAACTTTAGGCTGCGGCCCCCAGGGGGGAACCCTATATTCCTGCTCATGGTGCGGGCCCGCCTCGGGTCGGTCACCAGCCTGCAATCCGCACCCGCAAACACCGCCACGCGCGTCCCCAAGAAGAAGGAGCTTTCCATGGTCAAGAAGATCAAGTCCCCCGCCGGCCGCACTTTCCATGCCGACAAGAGCAGCCAACTGGCCGGTGCCGTGAAGGACTCGGCGCAGCAGATCTGGCTGGCCGGCATGGGCGCCTTCAGCAAGGCCCAGGAAGAGGGCACCAAGGTCTTCGAGGCCCTGGTCAAGGAAGGCCAGAGCCTGCAGAAGAAGACGCAGGGCATGGCCGAAGAGAAGATCAGCGAAGTCACCGGCAAGATGAGCGCCATGGCCGACACCGTGACGAGCAAGGCCGGTCAGAACTGGGACAAGCTCGAAACCATCTTCGAGGCCCGCACGGCCAAGGCGCTGAACAAGCTGGGCGTGCCCACCGCCAAGGACGTCGACGCCCTGGTGCAACGCGTCGACGCGCTGGCTGCGGCCGTCGCCAGGCTGTCCAGGGGCGCCGCGCCCAAGGCGGCCGCGAAGCGGGCCCCGGCCAAGGTCGCCCGCAAGGCCACCAAGCCCGCGGCCAGGGCCCCCGTGAAGGCCCCGATCAAGCGCGCCCGCAAGACCGCTGCGGCCTGATCGGCCGACCACCGTGTCGTGAGGGGCGCTGCGGCGCCCTTTCGGCCATGTGCACATGACAGCAACCAGCTCCCCGGCTCGCTCGGCGCGGCCCGCGGCGTCACCACGTCGACGCCCGCGCGTCGGTCTGGCCCTGGCCGGCGGCGGACCGCTGGGCGCCGTTTACGAAGTGGGTGCGCTGTGCGCGCTGGCCGAGGCGCTGCCAGGTCTGGACCTGGCCGAACTCGACGGCTACGTTGGCGTCTCGGCCGGCGGTTTCATCGCTGCGGGCCTGGCCAACGGCATGACGCCGCGCCAGCTCTGCACCTCGTTCATCGAAAACGACGGGCCGCACAGCGACCTCATCCGTCCCAACCTCTTCTTCCGCCCGGCTCTGGGTGAATACGCGCAGCGCCTGGCCGCGCTGCCCGGCCTGCTGCTGCAGGCGGCCTACGGTCTGGCCGTGGGGCGGCCGTTGCTGGCCGTCTCTGAACGCCTGGGCCGCGCGCTGCCCACGGGGCTGTTCAGCAACGCCGCGCTCCAGGCGCAACTGGCGCGCGTGTACTCGGCCCCGGGCCGCAGCAACGACTTCCGCCGGCTCAAGCGTCGCCTGGTGCTGGTGGCCACCGACCTGGACAGCGGCAGTGCCGCGCCCTTCGGCATGCCGGGCTGGGACCACGTGCCCATATCCCAGGCGGTGGCCGCCAGCGCCGCGCTGCCGGGCCTGTTCCCGCCCGAGTGCATCAACGGCCACTGGTACGTGGACGGCGCGCTGAAAAAGACGCTGCACGCCACCGTGCTGCTCGACATGGGCCTGGACCTCATGATCTGCCTGAACCCGCTGGTGCCCTTCGACGCCAGCGCCGGTCGTTCGACGCACCGCGTGCTGGGTGGTGCCAGCGAGCGCATCCCGCACCTGGTCGATGGCGGGCTGCCGGTGGTGCTGAGCCAGACCTTCCGCTCGCTCATTCACTCGCGGCTGGAACTGGGCCTGAAGGGGTATGAGGCCAGCCACCCGGGCACCGACATCCTGCTCTTCGAGCCCGACCACCGAGACCCCGAGATGTTCCTGGCCAACACCTTCGGCTACTCGCAGCGCCGCGTGCTGGCCGAACACGCCTACCAGCACACCCGCGCCGACCTGCGTTCACGCCGCAGCGTGCTGCGCGCCACATTGGCGCATCACGGCCTGGTGCTCGACGAGGCGGTGCTCGACGACCACCACCGCACGCTGCTGCGCCGCCGCCGCCGCGCCTCGCACCTGGCCGGTTCACGCGCCGGGCGCACGCTGCAGCGGCTGGACGAGGTGCTCAACGACCTGCAGCGCGCGCTGGACGCCCGCTGAGTTTGCGCTGCGTTGTCGCCCACGCGGCGGGCAGGCGTGTCGACTACGCACACCCGGTGGTCGGGTGGACGGTGCAAGATGCACCACTCAAGTCCGCACCCCGGCGGTCGATACCCCGAACACCCCGCCCGCAGCACCATGCCCACCCCGCAAGCCTCCGCGTCCGCTCCCGCGTCCGTCGCCGTCCCGGCCATCGGTGACCGCCTGCGTGGCCGCCTGATGGCACTGGCGCTGGGCAAGTTGCTCGACCGCGTGAGCGGCTCGCGTGAAGTCCTGCCGCACCTGGCGGCGCTCGAGCGCGGACTGACCGACGGCGGCACCGTGGTCATCGACCGCGTGCCACGCGCCGGGCTGGCCAAGCTGTGTTCGCAGCTGAGCAGCCTGCCGCTGCCCGACGACGACCCGGCGCTGCACGAACTGCTGACGCGGCTGATGGACACGCTGGAAGGCCGCATGCCGGCAGCGCCTGCCGCACCGGCCAGGCCACTGCCGCGCCCCGTGCAGCACGACCGCGACGACCTGCCCTTCGACATGGAGCGCACCGTCGTCATCGAAGAGGTCAGCCACAGCGACTTCATGAAGGTCGCGAACGGCGAAGCGACGTTCCAGCGTCGGGACTTCTGAGGCCGAAGGCCGCCCGGCCCGTTCAGGCCAGGTAACGCTGCTCCAGGTGGCGCTTGAAGTGCGCCGGGTTCAGCACCTCGCCGCTGGCGCGCTGCGCCAGCTCATCGGTGGTCCAGCGGCTGGCCGGATGCCAGATGTTCTCCTGCAACCAGCCGAACACCGGCGCCAGGTCGCCAGCGGCAATGCGCGTGTCCAGGTCGGGCATCGTGCGCCGCATGGCGGCGAACCACTGCGCGGCGTACATCGCGCCCAGCGAGTAACAGGGGAAGTAGCCGAACAACGCCGCCGACCAGTGCACGTCCTGCATCGGCCCGTCCTTGAAGTTGCCACGGGTCTCCACGCCCAGCAGCTCCATCATCTTGGCGTCCCACAGCGCGGGCACGTCTTCGAGCTCGATCTCGCCTTCGATCAGCGGTCTCTCGATCTCGTAACGCAGGATGATGTGTGCCGGGTAGGTGACCTCGTCGGCATCGACGCGGATGAAGCCGGGTTTGACGCGCGTGATGAGCCGGTGCAGGTTGCCCGGCGTGAATGCCGGCTGGTCGCCGAAGGCCTGCACCACCAGCGGCGCCAGTCGTGTGACGAAGCCGGAGTGTCCGCCGAGTTGCATCTCGAAGCTCAGACTCTGGCTTTCGTGCAGCGCCATGCTGCGTGCCTGGGCCACCGGCTGGCCGAGCAGCGCACGCGGCAGGTTCTGCTCGTAGCGGCCATGGCCGGTTTCGTGGATGGTGCCCATCAGGCTGACGAGGAAGTCGTCGTCGCGGAAGCGCGTGGTGATGCGCACGTCCTCCGGCACGCCGCCGCAGAAGGGGTGGGTGCTGACGTCGAGCCGGCCGGCCTGGAAGTCGAAGCCCAGCAGGCCGATGACCTGCTCGCACAGCGCACGTTGCCTGTCCTGGGGGAAAGGGCCGACGGGCGCGATCAGGGTTTCCTTCGCCTGTTTCTCGATGACACGACGGATGAGACCGGGCAGCCACTGTCGCACCTCGCCGAAGATGCCGTCGAGGCGCGCGCTGGTCATGCCCGGCTCGAAGCGGTCCATCATCGCGTCGTAGGGGCGCAGGCCGGTCTGTGCCGCGAGCAGCGCCGCCTCCTCGCGCGCCAGCGCCAGCACCTCGCGCAGGTTGCCGACGTAGCCCGCCCAGTCGTTGACGGGGCGCTGCCCGCGCCAGGCATGTTCGCACCGCGAGGCGGCGATCGACTGACGCTGCACCAGCGTTTCGGGCAGCACGTTGGCGAGCCGCCATTGGCGCTGCATCTCGCGCAGGTTGGCGCGCTGCAGTTCGTCCAGGGGCTCCTGCTCGGCACGTGCCAGGCCGTCGGTCAGCGCGGGGTCGGTGCGCATGCGGTGCAGCAGCGCAGCCATCTCGGCCAGCGCGGCGGCGCGCGCCTCGTTGCCCTTGGGCGGCATGTTCGCGGCGTGGTCCCAGCCGGCGATGGACTGCAGGTGCTGCAGGTGGTGCAGGCGCGTCCAGGTCGACGCGAGGGCCTCGTAGGCCGGGATGGTTGTGCTCATGGCGATGTTCATGGCCTTCGTGGGGCAGTGCGGGAAGACCGCATTCTGCGGTGCGCCGTACTACAGCGTCATCGGCCCGGGGAAGATCCACATCAGCGCCGCCGTCATGATCACGTAGCGCAGGAACTTGCCAATGGCCATGTACATCACGCAGGGCCAGAAGGGCAGCTTCAACCAGCCGGCCATGGCGCACAGCGGGTCGCCCACGACCGGCAGCCACGACAGCAGGCAGGCCTTCGGGCCGAAACCTTCCAGCCAGGCCAGCGCGCGCAGTTGCAGCCGCTTGTGCTTGATGCGTTCGTACAGCGTCTCGACGCCGTAGCCCATCCACCAGCTGATGGCGCCACCCAGCGTGTTGCCCACCGTGGCCACCAGCACCGCGGGCCAGAACATCGCGGGGTTGAGCTTGACCAGCCCGATGACGGCAAACTCGCTGCCCGCCGGCAGCAGCGTGGCCGAGATCGTGGAGACGACGAAGACGGTGGTGAGGCCGTACTCCGGCAGCGCGAGCAGATCGAGAAGTTGCTGTAGCCAGGCTTGCATGGGTGGCGGCGATTATGTGCATCGCTGTCAGGCCCGGACTGTGCGGGGCTGCACCGATGACGCGCCCACGCCGCGGCGGTAAGGGTACCGGTCGCCGCGCTCGTTATACTCGCGCCTCATTTTTCAGCAGCCGGCCTCCTTCCTTCCCCATGCGCATCGGCGCCATCGAACTGCCGAACAACCTGTTCGTGGCCCCCATGGCGGGCGTCACCGACCGGCCCTTCCGCATGCTCTGCCGCAGCCTGGGCGCGGGTTATGCCGTGAGCGAGATGGTGACGAGCCAGCGGGCGCTGTGGGCCAGCCTGAAGACCTCGCGCCGCGCCGACCATGCCGGCGAGCCGGCGCCGATCGCGGTGCAGATCGCCGGCGTCGACCCCGCCGAGATGGCCGACGCCGCGCGCTACAACGTCGACCGTGGCGCGCAGGTCATCGACATCAACATGGGCTGCCCGGCCAAGAAGGTGTGCAGCAAGTGGGCCGGCTCGGCGCTGATGCAGGACGAGCCGCTGGCGCTGGCCATCGTCGAGGCCGTGGTGGCTGCCTGCGCGCCGCTGAACGTGCCGGTGACGCTGAAGATGCGCACCGGCTGGTGTGCGGCCGAACGCAACGCCGTGCGCCTGGCGCGTGCCGCCGAAGGCGCAGGTGTGGCCATGCTCACCGTGCACGGCCGCACACGCGAGCAGGGCTACACCGGCCAGGCCGAGTACGACACCGTGGCCGCGGTGAAGGCCGCGCTGCGCATCCCGGTGGTGGCCAACGGCGATATCGATTCCCCCGAGAAGGCGCAAGGCGTGCTGCGCGCCACCGGTGCCGACGCGCTGATGATCGGTCGCGCCGCGATGGGCCGGCCCTGGATCTTCCGCGAGATCGCGTACTTCCTGGCTACGGGCGAGCACCTGCCGCCGCCGGCCACGCACGACGTGCGCCGTTGGCTCACGGCCCACCTGCACGACCACTACGGCCTTTATGGCGAACACATCGGCGTGCGCAGCGCACGCAAGCACATCGGCTGGGCCGTGCGCACACTGCCGGGCGGCGCGGCCTTCCGGGACGAGATGAACCTCATCGACGACACGGCGCTGCAGCTGCGCGCGGTCGATGGCTATTTCGAGACCCTGGCCGACCGCCATGAACGCCTTCCGCTGCCCGCAGCGGGTGCAGGCAACGCGGCCAACGACCACAGCACGGCCTTGGCGGCATGAGCAAGCGCGAGATCGACGACTGCATCCGCAAGAGCGTGGAGCAGTACCTGAAGGACCTGCGCGGCGCCGAGCCCGACGACCTGCACGAGATGTTCCTCGGCGCCGCCGAGAAACCACTGCTCGAGGTGGTGCTGCGCCACGCCGACGGCAACCAGAGCAAGGCCGCTGACTGGCTGGGCATCAACCGCAACACGCTGCGGCGCAAGCTGCTCGACCACAAACTGTTGAAATGAACGCCGGCCCGGATGCGGGCTGATGAGGAAACCTGACCGTGACCACGACATCCCCTACCGCGTCGATCACGGCGCTGATCTCCGTCTCCGACAAGACCGGCATCGTCGACTTCGCGAAGGCGCTGGCCGCCGCCGGCGTGCGGCTGCTGTCCACCGGCGGCACCGCGCGCCTGCTGGCCGACGCCGGGCTGCAGGTCACCGAGGTGTCTGAAGTGACCGGCTCGCCCGAGATGCTCGACGGCCGCGTGAAGACGCTGCACCCGCGCATCCACGGCGGCCTGCTGGCGCGGCGCGACCTGCCCGAGCACATGGCCGCGCTCGACCAGCACGGCATCGGCACCTTCGACCTGCTGGTCGTCAACCTCTATCCCTTCGCGCAGGCCACGGCCCGCGCCGACTGCACGCTCGAAGACGCCATCGAGAACATCGACATCGGCGGCCCGGCCATGCTGCGCGCCGCGGCCAAGAACTGGGCCGACGTGGCGGTGGTCATCGACCCGGCCGACTATGCCCGCGTGCTGGGCGAACTGCGTGCCGGTGGTGTGCAGCGTGACACCAGGTTCATGCTCGCGCGCAAGGTCTTCGCGCACACCGCGGCCTACGACGGGATGATCAGCAACTACCTCGGCGCGATGCCCGCCGGCGCCGAAGACCAGGTCGCCGCCGTGCCGGCGCGCGAGCCATTTCCCGCCACCTACACGGTGCAGTTCTGCAAGACGCAGGACATGCGCTACGGCGAGAACCCGCACCAGGCCGCCGCCTTCTACCGCGACGCCAAGGTCGCCCCCGGCCTGCTGGCCGGCTGGACGCAGTTGCAGGGCAAGGAGCTCAGCTACAACAACATCGCCGACGCCGACGCGGCGTGGGAATGCGTGAAGACCTTCGAGATGCCGGCGTGCGTCATCGTCAAGCACGCCAACCCTTGCGGCGTGGCGGTGGCGTCGTCGCTGGTCGAGGCCTATGCCAAGGCCTGGAAGACCGACCCCACCTCGGCCTTTGGCGGCATCCTGGCCTTCAACCGGCCGCTGGACGAAGCCACGGCGCGCCAGATCGCCGACAACAAGCAGTTCGTCGAGGTGCTCATCGCGCCGGCCATCAGCGCCCAGGCGCGTGCGCTCTTCGCTGCGAAGCAGAACGTGCGCCTGCTGGAGGTGCCGCTGGGCGCGGCGGCCAATGCGCTGGACTTCAAGCGCGTGGGCGGTGGCATGCTGCTGCAGACGCCCGATACCAAGAACGTCGCCCCAGGCGAACTGCGCGTGGTGACCAAGCTGGCGCCCACGGCGGCGCAGATGGACGACCTGCTCTTCGCCTGGAAGGTGGCCAAGTTCGTGAAGAGCAACGCCATCGTCTTCTGCGGCGGCGGCGCGACCTTGGGCGTGGGCGCGGGCCAGATGAGCCGGCTCGACAGCGCGCGCATCGCGCGCGTGAAGGCCAACGCGGCGGGGCTGAGCCTGGCCGGCTCGGCAGTGGCCAGCGACGCCTTCTTCCCCTTCCGCGACGGGCTGGACGTGGTCATCGACGAAGGGGCCACCTGCGTCATCCAGCCCGGCGGCAGCATGCGTGACGACGAGGTGATCTCGGCCGCGGACGAACGCGGCATCACGATGGTCTTCACCGGCACGCGGCACTTCCGTCACTGAGTGAGGACGTGCGGGTCCGGAAGGGCCCGCACGCCTCACGAAGGGCCGCGGGCGATTTCACGCCCGTGGGCTGAGCCTGGACGTGCGGCTCCGACATGGAGCCGAACGCCTGGCGAAGGCACGAACGATTTCATGCGTTCGGGCTCAGGCGCGACGTGTCGCCCAGTTCAAGGCTGCCGCCCCGCCGGCTCCCACATCAACGCCAGTGCCAGCGCCGCGTGGGTCACCGCGTCGTGCAAGGGCTGGCCCGCGGGCGGGCGCCACAGCAGCGGCCGCGCGCTCTCGGTGAGGTCGACCGCGCCCACCACCACACCCTGGTGCGTGAAGGTGTAGCCCGCGGGCTGGACCACCGGCAGCTTGCTGCCCTGCAACCGGTGCACCGAGCTCAGCTGCAACTGCACGCCTGCGCCCTCGTAGCGGCCCAGACGGCCCTCCTGCGTGCGTGCGGCGCGTGGGTCGGCCTCCAGCGTCAGGCGTGCGCCGTCGCGCCATTGGCAGCTCACCGCGTAAGGTCGCAGCGGCAGCGCGAGGATGCCCACCTGGCCACCCGTCTGGCGCTGCCTGCACTGCGCCTCGACCTCGGCCGCACCGGCCGGGTGCAGTGTGTAGCGGGCGCCGCCGCGGTCGAAGTCCAGCATGCCGAAGACCGAGAGCTGGTCGGCATTGCGGTCGAAACTGCCGCGCGCCGCACCCACCGCAAGTTCGCCGCGGCGCTTGCCGCCCAGGCCTTGCACGGGCAGGGGCTCGGTGTGCGCGTCCAGGCCCGCAGGCAAGGCCATGCGCGCCGGCTGCACCGAGGCGCATGCGCCCAGCAGCAGTGCCGCGGCAAGCGTGGTCGCGGTTGCGAGGGCAGGGTGGGTATGGAAGGTGTGGTGCATGGTCTGGTTACCTGGCGGACGAGGTGTCGGGATGCCGCCCGCTTCCGCTTGCGGTGACGGCGGCGGCACTGTGCCTCTGCGCCGCAGCATCTTCAACGGCGCGGCGACGAAGTGCAGTCTGCGCGCGCCGGAAGTGGCCGCGGCGGCGACGAAACCTGGCCCCAGTCACCGTTCAGCCCTCGGTCGGCCGTGGGCTAGCATCCCCGTCCATGACGCGTGCCGATCTCATGGGCGGGGTGCTCGCCTTCATCGCGCGCCTGATCACCGGCGCGCAGGGCCACTGGAAGGGCTGTGCGCCCAAGGCCGAGCAGCGCATCTACTTCGCCAACCACCAGAGCCACCTCGACTGGGTGCTGATCTGGGCCGCCCTGCCGCACGACCTGCGCGCCGTCACGCGGCCGATCGCGGCCAAGGACTACTGGACGTCGTCGCCCTTCAAGCAGTGGCTGACGAGCGAAGTCTTCCATGCCGTCTACGTGAGTCGCGCCCGCACCGAGGACCAGGACCCGCTGGAGCCGCTGGTGCAGGCGCTGGCCAACGGCGACTCACTGGTCATCTTCCCGGAGGGCACGCGCAGCAACAAGGGCCAGCCGCAGGCCTTCAAGAGCGGTCTCTACCACCTGGCCGAACAGTTCCCGGGCGTGCAGCTGATCCCGGCCTGGATCGACAACGTGCAACGCGTCATGCCCAAGGGCGAAGTGGTGCCGGTGCCGGTGTTGTGCACAGTGACTTTCGGTGCGCCGATGCAGCTGCTGCCCGGCGAGGACAAGCGTGCCTTTCTCGAGCGTGGCCGCGACGCCGTGCTGGCGATGCGCCCCGGGACGGCATGAGCAAGCACGGCGCCGGCAAGGAATCCTCGGCATGAGTCAGCTGCGTGACCTGACGGTGGACCAGCACGTCGGCCTGCTCTTCGTCACCGTTTTCCTGCTGCTGGCGCTGGGCACGATCGCGGTGCTGGTGATGCTGCGCGGCGAAGGCGAGGCCAGCGACCGCCGGCTGCGTGTGCTGCGCGACGTGCGCGCGGCCTGGGTCGGCGCACTGGTGTTCTGGCTGGCCTGGATTTCCGCGCCAGTGGGGGCGACCTTGCTCTTCGGTCTGTTCTCCTTCTTCGCTTTGCGCGAGTTCATCACGCTGATGCACACGCGGCGCGCCGACCACCGCAGCCTGCTGCTGGCCTTCTTCGTGGTGCTGCCGCTGCAGTACGCCATCGCCGGCGGCCGCCACTTCGACCTCTTCACGGTGTTCATCCCGGTCTACGTCTTCCTGGCCATCCCGGTGGCCAGTGCGCTGGCCGGTGACCCCGAGCGTTTCCTGGAGCGCAACGCCAAGATCCAGTGGGGCATCATGGTCTGTGTCTACGGCCTGAGCCACGCGCCGGCGCTGCTGCTGCTGAACTTCCCGCGCTACGAAGGGCGGGGCGCGTTTCTGCTCTTCTTCCTGGTCGTGGTGACGGTGACCGCGCAACTGGCGCAAGGTGGTTTCAGCCGCTGGCTGCGCCGGCGCCCGGTGGCGCGCCACATCGACCGCGGCTTTTCCTACCGCGCCTGGCTGGCCGGTGCACTGGCCGCCGGCATCGTGGGCGCGCTGCTGTACTGGATCACGCCCTTCAAGGCCGGCCAGGCGCTGGCCATGGCCTTCATCGCCGGCGGTGCCGGCACACTGGGTGAACTGGTGATGAAGGCGCTGAAGAAGGACGCCGGGGTCCGCCACTGGGGCAACCAGGCCAGCGTCACCGGCGCCGTGGGCCTGCTCGACCGCGTGGCGGCGCTGTGTTTCGCGGCGCCGGTGTTCTTCCACTCCGTGCGCTGGTACTTCAAGCTATAGGATGAACTTTTCACGGTCAGCGCTGTGGACGCCTAACTGGAACGCGGAGGCTGTTGTCGGCCCGTTGCGGACGTTCGTGAACGTCTGCTTTGGCGCGTTGACTGTGGTGGCGGCAAAGGGCTGTCCGGGCGGGGCACGGCGGGCGACTGAAGCGGCCTTCGCTGCGCTCAGGCTGCCCTGCGGTGCTCGGGTCCA
>JAURZK010000077.1 GCA_030653505.1 Rubrivivax sp. | reverse complement strand
CAGCGCGGCGATGTCGTGCACGTCGTGGGCGCGGATGTGGCGCTCGTCGGGCCGCGGGTGCACCGTGATGCCGTCGCAGCCGGCCTGCAGGCACAGCGTGGCCGCGTGCACGACGCTGGGGATGCCCAGGTGGCGCGTATTGCGCAACTGCGCCACCTTGTTGACGTTGACCGACAGCGCGGTGCCGGCGTTTCGAAGGGTGTCGGGCAGGACGAGAGGATTCATCGCGTGTCCACGAGCCGCTGCACGCCTTGCCAAACTTGGCGCGTGCGCAGCGGCGTGGGGCCCAGATGATAGTGAAGCAGCGTGCGCAAGGGCCCGCGCAGCGCCGTAGCCACCGGGGCGCAGACGGCCCGCAGCGCGACCCCGCTGCCGGCCCGCGCCTGGTGCGCCAACGCGGCTTCCAGCGCCACCCAGGTGCTTCCGGGCAGGCCATCGGCTTGTGCGATGACGCCGCCCTCGGCCGTCAGCGTGTAGCGCGTGTCGGGGGCCAGCGGCTGCGCGGTGAGCGTGGCGCTGTCGAGTTCGGGCAGCCAGCCCAGTTCACGCAGCAACACGAGCTCGAAGGCACGCAGCGCCGGGCCTTCGTCTTCGCCGCCGCCCAACGCGGCCAGCGTGTCGGCATAGGCGTCGAAGAGCGCGGGGTGGGCATCCTGGCGCGCCAGCAGCTTGAGCAGCAGCTCGTTGGCGTAGTAGCCCGAGAACATCGCCGCCGCGCCCAGCAGCGGCTGGCCGCCGGCCCACTCGGCGCCGCGCAGGTTGAAGATCTCGGCGTGTTCGTCGGCCGGCGCCTTGCCCAGTTGCGCCAGCAGCGGCTGAAAGGGCAGCAGCACGGCGCGGAAGTTGGACGTGGGTCGCTTGGCCCCCTTGGCCGCGACGACGATGCGGCCCTGGGTGCGCGTGAAGAGCTCGACGATCAGGCTGGTCTCGCTCCAGTCGTGGCTGTGCAGGACGTAGGCGCGTTGCGGGACGGCGCGACCGCCGCCGGGCCGCCCCAAGGCGGTCAACTCCCCAGGCCTCGTCAGAGGCCCCTTCGTGGCCTTGGGGGCGACGCGAAGCGTCTTGGGGCCTTCATCATTCGTAGCCATAACTGCGCAGATGGGCTTCGCTGTCGGCCCATCCCGAACGCACCTTGACCCACACCTCGAGGAAGACCTTGGCGCCCCACAGGCGCTCCAGCTCCTGCCGCGCTTCGCTGCCGATGCGCTTCAGGCGTTCACCGCCCTCGCCGATGATCATGCCCTTGTGCGCGTCGCGCTCGACCACGATGGTCGCGCCGATGCGCCGCAAGTTGCCCTCTTCGACGAAGCTGTCGATGACCACCGTGCAGTTGTAGGGCAGTTCGTCACCGGTCAGGCGGAAGAGCTTTTCGCGGATGAGTTCGCCGGCCAGGAAGCGGTCGGTGCGGTCGGTCAGCGCATCCTCTTCATACAACCAGGGCTGCTGCGGCAGGTAGGGCGCGACGATGCCCAGCAGGCGTTCGACGTCGGCTTCGCGCGTAGCCGACATCGGCACGTACTCGGCGAAGGCATGGCGCTCCTGCATCTGCTTCAGCCACGGCAGCACGTCCTGGCGGCGCTGCAGGGTGTCGAGCTTGTTGGCCACCAGCAGCGCAGGTTTGCCCTGCGGCAGCAGGCCCAGCACCTTGGCGTCGGGCAGGCCGAAGCGGCCGGCTTCGACCACGAAGAGCACCACGTCGACATCGCCCAGCGAGCTGAGCACGGTGCGGTTGAGTGTGCGGTTCAGCGCCGTGCCGTGTTTCACCTGGAAGCCCGGCGTATCGACGAAGACGAACTGCGCGTCGCCCAGCGTGCGTATGCCCGTGATGCGGTGGCGCGTGGTCTGCGCCTTGTTGCTGGTGATGCTGATCTTCTGTCCCACCAGCGCGTTGAGCAGCGTGCTCTTGCCGACGTTGGGACGGCCGACGATGGCGACCAGGCCGCAGCGTTGCGGGGTTTCGATGACGGTGTCTTCGCTCACGGGGGGGTGTTCAAGAATGCAATGGGCCGCCGGGCTGGTCATTCGCCTTCAGCGCGTCGAGCATGCGGCCTGCCGCCTCCTGTTCGGCGGTGCGGCGCGACTTGCCTTCCCCCTGCTCGGCCAGGCCCAGCGCCGGCACGGCGCACTCGACCTCGAAGGTCTGCGCGTGCGCCTGGCCGCGTGTGGCGGTGATGCGGTAAGCCGGCACCGGCAGCTTGCGCGCCTGCAGCCATTCCTGCAACTCGGTCTTGGCGTCCTTGCTCCAGTTCTCGGCCTCGGTCGCCTGGATGACCTCACCGAAGAGGCGCTGCACCAGCGCCTGCGCCGCCTCGTAGCCGCTGTCGAGGAAAACCGCGCCGATCACGGCCTCGACGGCGTCGGCCAGCAGCGACGGGCGCTGCGCGCCGCCGCCGCGCAGTTCACCCTCGGACATGCGCAGCACGTCGGGCACACCCAGCGCCAGCGCGGCGCGGTGCAGGCTGTCCTCGCGCACGAGATGGGCGCGCACCCGCGTGAGGTCGCCTTCGTCGCTGCCGCCATGGCGCGCATAGAGCAGGCTGGAGACACCCAGGCTCAGCACCGCGTCGCCCAGGAATTCCAGCCGTTCGTTGTGTTCGGCACCCCAACTGCGGTGCGTCAGTGCGCGGCGCAGCAGTTCGGGCTGCGTGAAGCGGTAGCCCAGACGCTGCTGCAGCGCCACCAGCGCCGCGAGTTCGGTCACCGTGACCGCCCCTCGTACTTGATGAGGATGTAGACCGGGCCGTAGATCGGCACCAGCTTGTCGTAGGCGTAGCCGACGACGACCTTGTCGTTCTCTTTCGTCACGATCAGGTCCTTGCCCGAGATCGAGCTGATCGAATACTCGATGTCCTTCTGCTTGTCGAAGGCCAGGCGCGCCTCGGCCACGGTGGCGGGTTGCGCGCGGGCGATCTTCTCGACCG
>JAURZK010000071.1 GCA_030653505.1 Rubrivivax sp. | reverse complement strand
CCCTATCCGGGATCACGATGACCACCCCTGCCGGGATCGCCGCCGCCGCGCGGCAAGCCGCTACGGGTTTCGCCCTACGGGCTCCACCCTCCGCGGCTTGCCGCGCACCTGTGGACCTACACCACTTCCTGGGACATCAGCGAACGGTGCAGGAGCCCTCCTTTTCGGCCCTTTGGGCGGGAACCTGAGTGGGCCGCATGCAGAACGCGGCGCTCTTGGTCGGTTCCACTGCCTTGGACAGTGGCGTGCCGTGTGCACGCGCACACCGCGTTCCTTTCGCCAGGCCACGAAGTGGGCAGGGAAACCGGGTCTGCTCCGAAGGTATCGCCAGTGGTGGAGACGTAGGCTCCAGGCCACCCATCGCTCCAGGCACTGCACATGTCGATTCCGCTCACCGCCGCTGCTGCACAAGCCCAGCAGGTATGGATTCAAGGTCAGAAACTGGCGCGCAAGGGGCGCTGGATGGAGGCGGCCCGCCGCTTCGAGCGGGCGTCCCAATTGCAGCCCCGCGACGCGCTGTATGGGGTGAACCTGGCGGATGCACTGCTGAAGGCGGGCCTGCCAGAGCGCGCCAGGGCCGCCGCCGCCGCAGTGCGCTCGACGGAGCCCGAGAATGCGCTGGCGCTCGCGCTGCAGGTCAACGCCCTGGTGACGCTGCGACAGCACCAGGCGATCGTGCATGTGCTGGAGGGCGCACCCGACCATCTGCTCGACTTCGACCTGCGCGTCGTGCTGGCCGGCGCGCAACTGGAAGTCGGCAAAGCCAAGGCGGCCGTCTCGAGCTACGTGCAGGCACTGGCTGTCCGTCCCGCCGAGGCGAATCTGCACTTGCAGCTCGGCCAGGCGTTCAAGGCGCTGGGCATGAAGCTCGAAGCCGCGGAGTGCTTCCGCACAGCACTGCTCTTGGGTCTTGGCCACAGGCAGGTCGCTGTGCACGACTTGCTGGCGTTCTACGAGCGTGAGGTCTGCGACTGGCGCGGCGGGAACACGCAGGTACACGCACTGCGGGCATCCATCGCGGCGCTGCCCGAAGACGCGGCCGTGGAGACCAACCCCTTCGTTCACATGACCTTGCTCGACGACCCTGCCGAGCAGCTGCGCGCGGTGCGCGCCTGCGCGCGTCATGTCGCCGGCCTGGTCACACCGCTGGCGTCCCGCGCGGCCCTCCCCGTGACACGGCTGCGTCTGGGCTATGTGTCGGGCGACTTCCACGGTCATGCCACCGCCTACCTCATGGCAGAACTCTTCGAGCGCCATGATCGCGAGAACGTCGAAGTCTTCCTGTACAGCCACGGCCCCGAGGACGGCAGCGCCATGCGCCAACGCCTCAAGGCTGCCGGTGACCACTTCGTCGAGGCCCGTGACCTCAACGCCCGCGCGCTGGCCGAGCGCATCCGTGCCGACGGCATCGACGTCCTGGTCGACCTCAAGGGTTACACGCTGGATGCGAGGCCCGCGGTGTTCGCCCACCGACCTGCGCCCGTGCAGGTAGCCTATCTGGGTTTCCCCGGGACCAGTGGCGCGGACTGTATCGACTACATCGTCGGCGACGCCCATGTCACGCCGCTCGAGCACGCGCCCTGGTTCACCGAAAAGATCGCGCAGTTGCCGCTGTGCTATCAATGCAACGACGGCACGCGCCGCCTGCCCGTGGCGCCATCGCGCGCCAGCCAGGGGCTGCCCGAGGATGCGCTGGTCCTGTGTGTGTTCAACCAGCCGTACAAGATCTCGCCAGAGGTGTTCGATGTGTGGTGCCGCCTGCTGCATCGGCTGCCGAAGGCCGTGCTCTGGCTTCTGGCCTGGACGCCGCAGGCACCGCTGGCGCTGCGCCGCGAGGCTGCAGCGCGGGGCATCGACCCCTCACGGTTGATCTTTGCAGACACCGTCGGGCAGGAACAGCATCTGGACCGGGTGGCATGCGCCGACCTCTTCCTGGACACGTGGCCGTGCAACGGGCACACGACCGCAAGTGACATGCTGTGGGCGGCGGTACCCGTGGTGACGTACAGCGGGCGTAGCTTCGCCTCGCGCGTGGCTGGCAGCTTGCTGAAGGCGTTGGATGTGCCGGAACTCGTGTGCGACAGCGTGGCGGCCTACGAAGAGTTGGCCTTCGCGCTCGCGGTCGATGCGCCGCGTCGACACGCCGTCAGCGCCCGACTGGTAGAGGCGCGAACCACTTCACCCCTGTTCAGCAGCGCGCAGCTCGCACCCCAGCTCGAAGACCTTTACCGCCGCATGTGGGCGCGGGTGGTGGCCGGTCTGCCGGCCGATCATCTGCCAGCCGCACAGGCGCAGCCGGAGTCAGCAGCGCGCTCAATGCCCCGAACAGCGGTGGCCGCATCGGTTTGATCGAGGGTTCCGCGGCCGCCGGTCTGCATAGAGTCAGTCACGGTCCCGCAAGACCAAGCCGCATCACATTACGTCCCGCTGGAGCGCCATGAACATCCCCCACGTCCACCTGGCCATCATGCAACCGGCGGGCTACGTCCACTCGCTGGGATTTCTGGACCAGGCGCGCTACTTCCGCTACCAGTTCCGTCGCCTGGGAGCGATGGTCACGATCTCGAAGAACCGCTTGCGCGAGGACGCAGTCAACTTCGTCTTCGGCGCGCATCTGGGCTTCCCATCAGAGTGGCTGCGCCGGCACGCCTGCATCATCGTCAACCTGGAGCAGCTGGGCCAAGGCGGTGCCAGTGTTTCGCCCGAGTACCTGGCGTTGCTTCGGCGCGCGGCCGTGGTCGACTACGAGGCCGCCAACGTCGCCGAATACGCCAATGACCCGACCGAGGTGCAGCTGGTGCCCTTCCTGCACGCGCCATACCTCGACACCGGCGAGGGCCCGGCACTGGAGAGCCGGCCCATCGATCTGTTGTTCTTCGGCAGCATGAACCCCCGCCGCCAGGCCTACCTGGACGAAATCGAGGCCAATGGGGTGCAGGTATCGCGCTTCGACGCGCCGCTGTACGGCGCCGAGCGCGACCACTTCATACGCCAGTCCAAGGCGGTGCTCAACTGCCACTTCTACGATAGCAGCCGCTTCGAGCAGGCGCGTGTATTCCAGTGCCTGTCGCTGGGCACTCCGGTCGTCAGCGAGCTGCGTCCCGGAAACGAGCCGCCGGCTGCCTTCCAGAACTCGGTCTTCTGGCTGCCGCAGGGCGGCCTCCAGCCCTTCTTCAGCCAGCAGTTTGGCAGGCCCGCGTTCTTCGAGCGGGCGCGTCGGCAGCTGGAGACCTTCCGCGCTCAGGATCCGGTTGCGGCCTATGCCGACCTGCTGGCCTTTGCGACCGGTTTCCACAGCACCTGGGTACGCACCGTGAACGTGCAGGTGTGGCGGCCGCGGCAAATGAACCTGGGCTCGGGCAAGGACTACAAGGCCGGCTGGCTCAACGTTGACGTGCTGGCGCGTGCCGAGCCCGACGTGGTGCTCGATCTGGGCCAGCCTGCAGCCTTCCCGTTGCTGCTCGACGGGTGCCGCGGAGGGCGCATCCACTTGGAGATCAGCTCGCTGGAGCGTGTGTACGCCAACAATGTCCTTGAGCATGTCCCCGATCTGCCCACGCTGATGGGCAACGTGCTGCAGCTGCTGCAGGATGGCGGCGAGTTCCAGATCGAGGTGCCCTATGAAGGGGCGCCTACAGCCTGGCAGGACCCAACGCACCTGCGCGCGCTCAACGAGAACTCCTGGTTGTATTACACGGATTGGTTCTGGTATCTGGGTTGGTTCGAGCATCGTTTCGAGCTTGCCGCCTTCCAGTGGCTGGACGCCCGGCTCCAGCCTTGCGACAAGTCGCATGCGGCCTTCATGAAGGTCACGCTGCGCAAGGCGCCCACAACACTGCGGGAACGCACGACTGCGCGGGTGATGCAGGCCGACTTCGGCGGGCTGGACGATGACCTTTGGCCCCTGGAGCCTTGGGTCGAGGACAGCATCGACCCGCCCGGCGCGGCCCCAGGCGTGGTGCCCGAGCCTGCTTGCGCATAGCCGACCGACCCCGGCACAGGAATCGGCGCCGCCAGCGCCCCCCCGCCGGGCTTGCCCGCGCCCAGAGTGGCGAGGAGGTTGGCCCTGCTGCGCCCTTCGTCGCAGGTGAGCCGCGGCGGCACACCCAGCGTCGCAGTTTCTTGGCGATGCACCCGATCGGTGCCAGATTCGATGCGCTGCCGACGGTGTTCAGGCGGAGCACGCGCTGCACGCACGCGACGCTGTGGGCACAGGGACGCGGGGCAGGCCAGATGCGGCGCACTGTAGCGACTACAGTGCTCAAGTGAACCCGACAGCGCAAACGGCCGATCGGCCGCACGACCTGCCCATGGATGGGGCAGCCTTGCCCGTGACCCGATCGGACATCGCGGGCGCGGCCCAGCGCATCGCGGGCCACGCGCACCGCACGCCGCTGCTGGCCTGCGACGCGGTGCGGCCGAGGCCAGACGAGCGCGGGGCGCTGGTGCCGTGCGGGCCCAACTTCGACCCCGCGTCGATGAGCGCCACCGAGGCCGCGTGAGCGAGCGCGACAGCCGACGTTCAGCGGCGGCGCCATCGCCATCGCCATCGCCGGAACCTCTTGCGGCGCGCTACGCTGCCGTCCGTGCCCAGACCGAGGCACTGGCTGCCGGCCTGTCCGAAGCCGACTGCCAAGTGCAGAGCATGCCCGACGCCAGCCCCGTGAAGTGGCACCTGGCGCATGTCACCTGGTTCTTCGAGACCTTCGTGCTCGAGGCCTTCGAGGCCGGCTTCCGCCCGCACCATCCCGCCTACCGCGTGCTGTTCAACAGCTACTACCAGGCCGTGGGCGAGCGCCACCCACGGCCGCAGCGTGGGCTCGTGACACGGCCCTCGCTGGCCGAGGTGCTGGCCTGGCGCCGCGCCGTCGACGACCGTGTGCAGGCGCTGCTGCACAGCGGCACCGCCCCAACGCTGGCCGAGCGCGTGGAACTGGGCCTGCAGCACGAACAGCAGCACCAGGAACTGCTGCTCACCGACCTGCTGCACCTGTTCTCGTGCAACCCGCTGGCCCCGGTCTACAGGCCGCTGCCCTTGCTGCCCGAGGCGGTGCCGCTGCCGCTGGCCTGGGTGCCCCAGCAAGGCGGCTTGACGACCATCGGGCATGCGGGCGATGGTTTCGCCTTCGACAACGAGACCCCACGCCACCGTGTCTACCTGCAGCCCTGCGCCCTGGCCAACCGACTGACGACGCAAGGTGAGTGGGCGGACTTCGTCGCCGACGCGGGTTACCGCGACCCACGCTGGTGGCTGGCCGCCGGCTGGGACTGGGTGCAGGCGCAGGGCATCGAAGCGCCGCTGTACTGGCGGCGCGCCGAAGGTGGCCGTTGGGAGGAGTTCACCCTGCACGGACAGGTGTCGCTGGCGCCGCACGCCCCGGTGGTGCACGTCAGCCTCTACGAAGCCGACGCCTACGCCCGCTGGGCAGCCGCGGAGCAGCGCCTGCCGCTGCGCCTGCCCACCGAGGCCGAATGGGAACACGCCGCCGCGCCACTGGCCGCGGCTGGCATGGCCAACGGCAACTTCGTCGAGAGCCAGGCGCTGCAAACGCTGCCGGTGGCAGGCACCGCGCCCGGGCTGTTGCAGATGTACGGCGACGTCTGGGAGTGGACGCGCAGTGCCTACCTGCCTTACCCGGGTTTCCGTGTCTGGGCAGGCGCGGTGGGTGAGTACAACGGCAAGTTCATGATCGACCAGACGGTGCTGCGCGGCGGCTCCTGCGCCACGCCGCGCAGCCATATCCGCGCCAGCTACCGCAACTTTTTCCCCGCCGGTGCACGCTGGCAGTTCAGCGGGGTGCGACTGGCCTGCGACGCCGAGTAGCTGGGTCCTGCTGCGGCAGGCGTCGGCCCGGTGCTGTCGTTCGTTGGCGTGCCGCGTGCTGGCGACTGTGGCTGCAGGGCGGCGGCGTCACCTGCGTTCTCCGACCCACCGCGCGGCCGACCACTGTGGCGAATCCACCGCCCTGCCATGAACACCGCCATCGATGACCCACCTGACGGGCGGCCCCGCATGGGGTCTACGCCCGCAGGTGCCACCGCCGCCCTGCGCATCTGCCGGTGGCGTGCGGGCAGGAATGCGAGCGTCCGCTGTGGGTCGTCAGCGGCCTTCCGCCCTACTTCACCCCCAGGAAGGCCTTCACCGGCACCACGCTGCGCGCCGGGTCTTCTTCCTGCGGCACATGGCCCAGGGTGTCGAAGACCACCAGCTGGCTGCCTGCGATGCTTTCGTGGAACTGCTGCGCCACGCTGGGCGGGATGAGCTTGTCGCGCCCGCCCCAGAGGATGAGCGTGGGCTGCTTCAGCGTGCCCACCTTCTCGAAGCCGTCGCCCACGACGAGGTTCTGCATGCGCATCGCCAGCGCGCGCCGGTTGCCCTCGCGCAGCGCCAGCTCGAAGTAGCGGTCGACCAGTTCGGCCGTCACGCGGGACGGCTCGCCGTAGACCTCGGCCACGCCCTGTGCCACCAGGGAACGCGGCAGCGCCCACTCGCTGATGCGGTTGAGCACCGGCACGCGCGCAATCCTGAAGCCCATCGGCATCGAGATCGGCGTGAAGGCCGGGCCCACGGCGTCCACCAGCACCAGGCTGGCCACGCGTTCTGGTGCGATGACGGCGGTGCGCCATGCCACCTCGCCGCCCAGCGAGTTGCCGCCCAGCACCACACGCTGCAGCTGCAGCACGTCCAGCAGGTCGAGCACGAAGCGGGCGTAGGTGTCGCCGTGGTAGTCGTCGGGGGTGTACTGCCCGGCAAAGGGGCCGGTGAGCCCGAAACCCGGCAGGTCGAAGGTGATGACACGCCGCTGGCCCTTCAACGCCTTGACCCAGCCCTCCCAGGTGTGCAGGCTGGCCGAGGTGCCGTGGATCAGCACCACCGGCGGCGGGTCACCCTCACCCGTGTGGCGGGGGCCTTCATCGCGGATGTGCACCACCTGGCCCTTGACCTCGATGAAGTCCGAAGGCGCCGGTGCCCAGCGCGCCACCAGCGTTTCCACCGCGCGGTCGGGCGCACGCGACAGCGCCAGGCCCAGCGCCGTGGCCAACAGCAGCACGCCGACGGTGCGCAGCACCCAGTTGGCCATCAGCCGGCCTTTTCCAGGTGGGTGTCGACGGACCCGCGTTCGTCGAAGACGACGCAGCGGCCGCGCCAGTGCGGCGCGCCCGCGGTTTGCTCGAAGTAGCGCAGGATGCCGCCTTCCAGCTGTCGCACGTGCGGCAGGCCCTGAAGCGCCATCCACAGCGCGGCCTTCTCGCAGCGTATGCCGCCGGTGCAATAGCTGACGACGGTCTTGCCCTGCAGGTCTTCGGCATGCTGCACCAGCGCGGCGGGGAAGTCGCTGAACTTGTGCAGCCGCCAGTCGATGGCGCCTTCGAAGGCGCCGGCGTCGACCTCGAAGGCGTTGCGCGTGTCGAGCAGCACCACGGGCCGGCCGGCGTCGCAGCGCCCGGCTTCCAGCCAGCGCGCCAGCGTGGGCGCATCGACACCGGGCGCGCGTCCGGCGCCTGGCCGCACGGCAGGCTGGTTCATGCGGATGATCTCGCGCTTGACCCTGAAGCGCAGACGGCCGAAAGGCGCGGCCACGGCGGCATGCCATTTCACGTCCAGGCCCGCGAAGCGGGGTTCGGCACACAACAGGTCCAGCCAGGTCTGCAAGGCTGCGCGTTCGCCGGCCAGCGCAATGTTGATGCCCTCGGGTGCCAGCAGCACCGTGCCCTTCAGCCCGGCGCCCTGCGCGGCCGGCAGCAGGCGCTGTTGCAGGGCCTCGCAGTCGTCGATGTCGACGAAGCGGTAAGCGGCGATGACGGAGACGGCGGAAGACGGCGCGGACACCGGCGAATTGTAGGCAGCCATGCACGCCGGGCGGCGCCAGGACCGCTCTCTAGAATGCTTCGATGAGCTTCGTCCACCTGCGCACCCATACCGAATATTCCGTCGTCGACGGCACGCTGCGCATCGCCGACGCGGCCGCCGCGGCGCGCCGCGACGGCCAGCCGGCGCTGGCCATCACCGATCTCAACAACCTCTTCGGCGCGGTCAAGTTCTACAAGGCCTGCCGCGGCGCCGGCGTGCAGCCGCTCATCGGCGCCGACCTGATCATGGAGCCGCACCCCGAGCACCCGGGCGGTGACCGGCAGCCCAGCCGGCTGCTGCTGCTGGTACAGGACAAGCGTGGTTACCTCAACCTGTGCGAACTGATCGCCCGGGGCTGGGTGAGCAATGCGCAGCGTGCGCAGGCCTGGGTCAAGTGGGTCTGGCTGCAGACCCTGGGCGAGGGCCTGATCGCGCTGAGCGGCGCCGACCTGGGCGCCGTGGGCCAGGCGCTGTTGGCCGGTGATGACGAGCGCGCGGCCGCCACCGCCGCCGGCCTGGCGGCGCTGTTCCCCGGTCGTTTCTACCTGGAACTGCAGCGTGCCGGCCTGCCCGGCAACGACGAACACGTGCGCGCCGCCGCCACGCTGGCCGCGCGGCTCTCGCTGCCGGTGGTGGCCACGCACCCGGTGCAGTTCCTCGACGCCGACGACTTCGACGCCCACGAGGCACGCGTGTGCATCGCCGAAGGCGAGGCCCTGGCCAACCCGCGGCGCATCAAGCGCTTCACGCGCGACCAGTACTTCAAGACGCAGGCCGAGATGGCCCTGCTGTTCGCCGACCTGCCCTCGGCGCTGGCCAACACGGTCGAGATCGCTCGCCGCTGCCACCTGAAGCTGGTGCTGGACGAGCCGCAACTGCCCGACTTCCCGACGCCGCTGGTCGACGGTGGCTTGGCCGGTGAACGCATGCCCATCGAGGCCTACTTCCGCAAGGTGTCGTACGAGGGGCTCGACAAGCGCCTGGTCGCGCTCTACCCCGCACCGGCCAGGCGCGAGCAGGAGCGCCCGCGCTACGTCGAGCGGCTGGAGTTCGAGCTCAACACCATCGTGCAGATGAAGTTCCCGGGCTACTTCCTCATCGTCTCGGACTTCATCGTCTGGGCCAAGGCGCACGGCTGCCCGGTGGGGCCGGGGCGTGGGTCGGGCGCCGGTTCGCTGGTGGCCTATGCGCTGTTCATCACCGACCTCGACCCGCTGCGCTACAAGCTGCTGTTCGAGCGTTTCCTGAACCCCGAGCGCAAGTCGATGCCCGACTTCGACATCGACTTCTGCCAGGCCAACCGCGACCGCGTCATCGAGTACGTCAAGGACAAGTACGGCCGCGACGCCGTGAGCCAGATCGCCACCTTCGGCACCATGGCCAGCAAGGCCGCGCTGCGCGACGTGGGGCGGGTGCTGGGCATGGGCTACGGGCATGTCGACAGCGTCGCCAAGCTGGTACCCGGCCTGCCGGGCAAGACCTACACGCTGGCCAGACTGCCCACGCCGCCGGCCAGGCCCGATCCGGGCGTGATCTACGTGCGCCAGGAAGTCCCCGAGCTCGAGGCGCGCGAGGCCGCCGAGGAAGAAGTGGCCGAACTGCTGAGCCTGGCCACGCGCGTGGAAGGCCTGGTGCGCAACGTCGGCATGCACGCCGGCGGCGTGCTCATCGCGCCGGGCAAGATCACCGACTTCTGCCCGCTCTACCAGCAGCCCGGCAGCGACAGCGCGGTGAGCCAGTACGACAAGGACGACGTCGAGGCCATCGGGCTGGTGAAGTTCGACTTTCTGGGCCTGGCCACGCTGACCATCCTGGAACTGGCCAAGGACTTCATCCGCGCCCGCCGCAAGGGCCGCGAGAACTTCGATTACGAGACGCTACCGCTGGACGACGCACGTGTCTACAAGCTCTTTGCCGACGGCCTGACCGAAGCCGTGTTCCAGTTCGAATCGCGCGGCATGCAGGGCATGCTGCGCGAGGCGCGGCCCGGCCGGCTGGAAGACCTGATCGCGCTGAACGCGATGTTCCGCCCCGGCCCGATGGAGAACATACCCAGCTTCTGCGCGCGCAAGAACGGCAAGGAGGACATCGTCTACCCGCACCCGCTGCTGGCCCCGGTGCTCGAGGAGACCTACGGCATCTTCGTCTACCAAGAACAGGTGATGCAGTCGGCGCAGGTGATGGGGGGCTACAGCCTGGGCGGCGCCGACCTGCTGCGCCGCGCGATGGGCAAGAAGAAGGCCGAGGAGATGGCCGAGCAGCGCGGCATCTTCCGCGAAGGCGCGGCAGCAAAGGGCATCGCGCCCGAGAAGGCCGAAGAGGTCTTCGACCTGATGGAGAAGTTCGCGGGCTACGGCTTCAACAAGAGCCACGCCGCGGCCTATTCGCTGCTGGCCTACCACACCGCGTGGATCAAGGTGCACTGCACGGTGGAGTTCTACGCCGCCAACATGACGGTGGAAGCCGACAACACCGACAAGCTGAAGGTGCTGCTGGCCGACGCCAAGCTCTTCGGCGTACGTTTCGAGCCGCCCGACATCAACCGCGGCGTGCACCGCTTCGAGCCCGTCGACGACAAGACCATCCGCTACGGCCTGGGCGCGGTGAAGGGCTCGGGGCAGGGTGCCGTGGAGGCCATCGTCGCGGCACGCGAAGGGCAGGGCGCGCACGAGGGCGAAGGCGGCGGGCCCTTCCGCAGCCTGTTCGACTTCTGCGCGCGTGTCGACCGCAAGGCCGTCAACAAGCGGGCTGTCGAGGCGCTGGCGAAGGCCGGCGCCTTCGACGCGCTGCACCCCGACCGCGCCAGCCTGCTGGCCAGCGTCGGCCTGGCCTTCGACTGGGCCGAGACGCAGGAAGCGAATGCGCTGCAAGGCGGCCTCTTCGACATGGGTGACAGCCACGGCAGCAGCACGCAGGAACCGGCGCTGGTGCACGTGGCGCCCTGGGACATCCGCGAGCGCCTGGTGCAGGAGAAGACGGCGATCGGCTTTTTCCTCTCGGGCCACCTCTTCGACGCCTGGAAGGACGAGGTGCGCCGCTTCGTTCGCCGCGACATGGCCGAGCTGGTGGACAGCCGCGAACCGCAGTTGCTGGCCGGCATCGTCACCGACCCGCGCGCCATCAACGGCCAGCGCGGGCGCGTGGTGATATTCAGGCTCGACGATGGCACCGAGGCCATCGAGGCCGTGGCCCCCGACGAGATCTTCGCCGAGCGCCGCGACCTGATGGCCGAGGACCAACTGCTGATCGTGCAGGGCAAGCTGCAGCCCGACCGTTTCACCGGCGGCCTGCGTCTCAACGTCACCGCGGTGTGGGACCTGGCGGCCGCGCGTGCGCGCTTCGGGCGTTACCTGTCGGTGGTGGTGAACGGCACGCCGCCGCCTGTGGCCGACGTGCTGCGTTTGTGGCCGGCGCGGCGTGTCGAGGGCGAGTACGGCGAAGTCTCGCAGGGCCTGCCCATCCGCCTGCGCCTGCAGCGTACCGACGTCGTGGCCGAAATCGACCTCGGCGACGACGCCCGATTCTGGCCCTGCGACGAGGCGCTGGGGCGCTGGCGCAACATCGCCCACGGCGGATCGGCGGCGATTGTGTACGAATGAAAAGCAGGGGTTCGCCTGACATCCATGGCAACAACTGGCGCGTTCAAAGGGACTACCCTGAGCCTTTAGGAGACCCTGCATGAGAAAGATCCTGTTTGCTGCCTTGCTGGCGGCAGCCGCGCCCGCCTTTGCCGCCGACGTCGGCGTCTCGATCCAGATCCGCGAGCCCGGTGTCTACGGCCGCGTCGACATCGGCCGTTTCCCGCAGCCCCAGGTCATCGTCGCGCAGCCGGTGATCGTGCACCGCCCGCAGGTGGTGGTGCAGCGCCCGGAGCCGGTCTACCTCTGGGTGCCGCCAGGCCACCGCAAGAACTGGCGCAAGCACTGCCGCGACTACAACGCCTGCGGCGCGCCGGTGTATTTCGTCAGGGACGACTGGTACGACAAGAAGGTGCGTCGCCATGACCGCCGCGACGACCGCTACGACCGGCGCGACGATCGAAGGGATGACAGGCGTGACGACCGGCGTGACGACCGCGGACACGGCAAGGGCAAGGACAAGCGCGACTGAGCCTGTCGAACCCCCGGTCGCCTGAACCGGGGGCGCTGGCGAGCGCAGGCGACGCTACAGTCGCCGCATGCACGAAACCCCCCTGACGGCGCTGGTGCTCAGCGGCGGTGGCGCCCGCGCGGCCTACCAGGTGGGCGTGCTGCGCGCGCTGGTGCGCATCCGGCGCGAGGCGCTGGGCCCGGCGGCGCGGCTGCGCAACCCTTTTGGCGTCATCTGCGGCACCTCGGCCGGGGCCATCAACGCCGCGGCGCTGGCCTGCCATGCCGACCGCTTCGAGGCCGCGGTCGAAGTCATCGCCCGCGTGTGGCAGAACTTCGCCGCCGAACAGGTCTACCGCGCCGACTCGCTGGGCGTCATCCGCAGCGGCGCGCAGTGGCTGACGATGATGTCCATCGGCTGGGTCATCGCGCGCTGGCGGCGCGCGCGCCCGCGTTCGCTGCTGGACAACAGGCCGCTGGCCGAACTGCTGCACCGCCTGGTGCCACTGCAGCGCCTGCCGATGATGCTGGAGCAGGGCCACCTGCACGCGCTGGCCGTCACGGCGTCCAGCTACAGCAGCGGCGAGCACTACACCTTCTTCGACGCCGCGCGGCCGGTGGCACGCTGGGAGCGCTCGCATCGCGTGGCCGTGCCGGCGCGGCTGACGCACGCCCACCTGCTGGCCTCGTCCGCCATCCCCTTCGTCTTCCCGGCCGCCAGGCTGGACGGCGCGGGTGAGGCCGGGGCCAGCGGCGGCTGGTTCGGCGACGGTTCGATGCGCCAGACCGCGCCGCTCTCACCCGCCGTGCACCTGGGCGCGCAGCGGCTCTTCATCGTCGGCGTCGGCCGCATGCAGGAACCTGCCGGGCGTGCCGAGGGGGCGGACATCGCCTACCCGAACCTCGCGCAGATCGCCGGCCATGCGATGTCGAGCATCTTCCTCGACGCGCTGGCGGTGGACATCGAGCGCATGAAGCGCATCAACCGCACGCTGGCGCTGCTGCCCGACGCGGCGCTGGCCGACAGTGAACTGCGGCCGCTGGAGGCCCTGGTGATCTCGCCCTCGCAGCGCCTGGACGACATCGCTGCGCGTCACATAGGCGCCTTGCCGGCCCCGGTGCGGGCGCTGCTGCGTGGTGTCGGCGTGGGCGGGCAGGGTGAACAGGCGCGGGGTTCGGCACTGGCCAGCTACCTGCTCTTCGAGGCGCCCTACACGCAGGAACTGATGGCGCTGGGCGAGGCCGACACGCAGGCGCGGCGCGACGAGGTGCTGCGCTTCTTCGCCTGGGACACGCTGGCGGTCGGGCGCCGGCGCATGGGTGCCGACGAGCCCGACCTGTTGTTGCCCTGAAGCTCAGGCGGCAGGCTTGTCGGCCTTGCCGGCCTCCTCGGCCTTCTCGGCCTTCTTCGACTTCTTGCCGTCCTTGGCCGGCGCCGGCGCGGCGGCGCCGGGGTCGAAGGTGCTGCCACCGACCGTCAGGCCGGCCTGCGACAGCTTGGCGGCGTTGCCCGGGCCGATGCCGCCGACACGCTCGACGAGGTCGCTCCAGTCCTTGAAGCTGCCGGTCTTGCGTGCGTCGACGATCTTGGCCGACAGGCCGGGGCCGATGCCCTTGACACTTTCCAGGTCGGCGCGGGTGGCCTGGTTGGCTTCCACCGCCGCGAAGGCGTTGAGCGTGAAGACGGCCAGGAGGATGCTGAGGAAGTTGCGGATCATGATGTGCTCCAGTCAGGTTGCGTAGCGTTGCGGTGGGGCCCTGGGCGGTGGTCTTGAAGGCCTTGTGCTTCGGGCTGGAACGCATTCTTCGCAGCGACAACGGCGCCGTCATTCCCCCGCGGCGGGGCAAGGTGGGGGCCCCTTTCCGGGCCATGCGCCGCATCCCCCGGAAGGTGGTCAGGCTTGGCGAGCGAAGACTCAGCCGCCCTGCAGCGCCCGGGCGACGGCGGCCTGCACGGCGGCGGCCTCGGGCCAGGTGCCCGCACCCTGCAGCACCTGCACGCCGGGCCCCCAGGCACGCCAAAGCACCGGGTCGCTGGGGCCCAGCACCGACACCAGAGGCGTGCCCACGGCCGCGGCGATGTGTCCGGGGCCGGTGTCGTTGGACACCATCACCGCGGCGTCCTGCAGCAGCGCGGCATAGGTGCCCAGGCCGACCCCGGGCAGCAGGCGCGCGCTGGCGTAGTGCTCACGCGCGATGGCCTCTTCACCCGGCCCCGGGCAGACCACGATGCTGCGGCCGAAACCGGGCAGCACCTGCGCCACGAAGTGCGCAAATCCGGGCCAGGTCTTGTCCTGCTTGGACCAGGTGCCGCCGGCAAAGGGGCAGATGACGATGCAGCCCGGCTCGATGCCGTTCGCGGCGCGCAGGGCCTGCGCCTGTGCACGGTGCTCGGCGCTCACGTGCAGGCCGATGCGCTCGGGCGGCGCTGCCACGCGGCCCAGCAGCGCATCGCCCAGCGCCCAGTAGACCTGCAATTCGTGCACACCCTGCGGCCGCTGCACGGCGCGTGCCAGCAGCAGGCTGCGGCCCTCGTAGGCGTAGCCCAGCGCACGCAGGCCGGCGAGGCGGAACTCCAGCGCGCTGGAAAAGGAATAGGGCAGGCACAACGCGTTCAGTTCCCGGCCCGTGCTGGTGCCCGAAGCCTCGCGTTGCAGCCGTCGCAGCAGCGCCACACGTTCCTGCCAGTTCCTGGGCAGCACGTGCACCGGCCAGCCGTGGCCGGCCAGCAGGTCGCGCGCCCAGCTCTTGCCGATCAGGTGCAGGTCGTAGCCTTCGGCATCCAGGCGCTGCAGCAGCGGCACGCCCAGCGTCACGTCGCCGACCCAGTTGCGCAGGCGGACGATCAGCGGGCGGCGCGGCGTGGGCATGGGCGGCACATAATGGAAAACGATTCTGCCAGCCCCTTGACGATGACCTTCGCTCCTGCCGAACTGCCTGCCGCCAGCGCCGTCCTGACCCTGCACGACCGCTTGCTCGCCATGCCGGGCTGGCCCGCCGAGGCGCCGGCCGCGCCGGACGGCTTGTGGCACTGGGTGCAGACCAACCACCGCAACAACAGCCTGCTGTGGGCCGAGGAAGACCTGGCCCGCCGCACCACGGTGGCGGCCGAGGCCATTGCCGGGAACAAGCGCGCCATCGACGGCTACAACCAGGCGCGCAACGACGCCACCGAACGTGTCGACGAGATCCTGCTCGTGGCGCTGGGCCTCGTCGACGCGGCCTCGGCGCGCACCGACGCGCCCGTGGCACGTGTGCCGGCCGGTGCAAGGATGAACAGCGAAACCGCGGGCAGCATGATCGACCGCCTGTCGATCATGGCGCTGAAGGCCCATGCGATGCGCGCGCAGACCTGGCGCCAGGACGTCGACGAGGCCCACCGCGCCGCCAGCCGCGTCAAGCTCGAACGCCTGCTGCAGCAGCGCCAGGATCTCGCCGACTGCCTCGACGCCCTGCTGCACGACGCCGCCGCCGGCCGCGCTCTTTTCAAGGTGTACCGCCAGTTCAAGATGTACAACGACCCACGCTTCAACCCCGAACTCGTCAAAGAGCGGAAGAGCCGCTAGTGCGACTGCTCATCGTCAAGACCTCGTCGATGGGCGACGTGGTGCATGCGCTGCCGGTCGTGGGCGACATCCTGCGGCAGCACCCCGACGCACAGATCGACTGGCTGGTGGAAGCGCCGTTTGCGGCCATTCCGCAGATGCACTCGGGGGTGCGGCGTGTGCTGCCGATGAACTGGCGGAAGTGGCGCAAGCAGCTGTTCAGCGGCGCTACCTGGCGCGCGATGGGCCAGCTGCGCGGCGAACTGCGCCAGGGTGGCTACGACAGGGTGCTCGACCTGCAGGGCCTGCTGAAGAGCGCGCTGTGGGCGCGCCAGGCAGGTGCGCCAGTGCTGGGCTTCGACGGTGCCAGCGCGCGTGAGCCGGCGGCGGCATGGCTGTACAAGCACACTGCGGTGGTTGCGCGCGACCTGCAGGCCGTGCAGCGCTGCCGCCTGCTGGCCGCCGCACACCTGGGTTACACGGTCAGCGGCGACCCCGACTTCGGCCTGCGTGCCCCGACGCCGACCTGGACGCCACGTTCGGCCTACGCGGTGCTGATCCCGAACGCCAGCCGGCGCGAGAAGCTCTGGCCCGAACGCCACTGGGCGGCGTTAGGCCGCCGCCTGCTGGAGAAGGGCTGGCTGCCGGTGGTACTGTGGGGACGCGACGAGGAACAGACGCTGGCCGAACGCATCGCCGCCAGCTGCGAGGGCGACGTGCCGCCCTTCCTGCGCGTCGGCGAGACGGCGGCGGTGCTGGCCGGCGCCAGCCAGGTCGTCGGCCTGGACACCGGCTTCACCCACCTGGCTGCTGCGCTGGGTCGGCCCACCTTGGGCATCTACTGCGACCATGACCCCGGCCTGGCCGGCATCACCGGGCCGGGCCGTGTGGCCAGCATCGGCGGCAAGGCCCAGGTGCCGGGCGTCAAAGAGGTTCTGGCGCTGCTCGAGCAGCAGTTCGCCTAGAGCGAATCGAGCCGTTGTGGTGGGTAGCTGTCCCAGCTGAGGCAGCCCGGGCACTGCCAGAAGTAGTGCTGCGCCTCGAAGCCGCAGGCGGCACAACGGTAGCGCTGCAAGGGTGCCACGCTGCGTGCCACGGCCGCGCGCAGCGCCGCCCAGGCGTCGTCCGTCCAGGCTTGCGGCGGCAGCGCCAGCAGGCGCTGGGCGCCCGACAGGCTGGGCTGCTGCTGCAGCTGGGCCAGCAGGCGCGGCAGTCGGGCCGGATCGTCGGGCGACTCGAGTGTCTCCAGCGCCTGCACCAGTTCCAGCGCGGGCCGTTGCATCAGCGCCGCCGTCAGCGCCGTGTGCGCCGGGCCGGCCCGGCCGGCAGCGCGCGCAGCGTGGGCGTAGTCGATCGCGACCAGCAGGAAGGTGGCCGGGTGGTGTTCGCGCAGGCCGTCCCAGGCCGCCAGGGCGCGCGCGGGGTCGCCTTGGCGCAGCGCTCGCCTGCCGGCCAGCAGCCAGGGCCGCGGTGCCTGCGGCGCGGCGGTGCGGGCGCGGTCCAGCGCGGCAACGGCGTCGTCAGGGCGGCCGGCGGCGTCGGCGGCCTCGGCGAGTTCACATTCGTAGTGCGCGATGCGCGATGCGAAGGACGCGCCACCGCCTTCGAGCTGACGCGCGATGTCTGCGGCACGCTGCCAGTCGCGTGACCGTTCGTACAGCGACAGCAGCGCCAGCCGGGCCTCGCCGTCGAAAGGCGTGCCTTCCAGTGCGTGCCACGCCGCCTCGGCGCGGTCGAAGAGGCCGGCCTTCATGTAGTCCTGCGCCAGCGCACGCTGCGCGCGGGCGCGGTCGCCGGCCTTCAGGTCGCTGCGGCCCAGCAGGTGCTCGTGCACCCGCACGGCGCGTTCGAACTCGCCACGGCGGCGGAAGAGGTTGCCTAAAGCGAAGTGCAGCTCGGTGGTGTCGGGGTCGTCCTGCACGGCCTGGATAAAGGCGTCGATGGCCTTGTCCTGCTGTTCGTTGAGCAGCAGGTTCAGCCCCTTGAAGTAGGCACGCGGCGCGTCTTCTCGCTCACGCTTGAGCTGCTTGAGGTCGAAGCGCGACGCCATCCAGCCCAGGGCGAAGGCCACGGGCACGCCGATGAGCAGCCACTGCAGGTCGAAGTCCATCAGGCGCGGCGGGCGTTCACAGACCTTCGCGAGGCGGGTGCTCGGGGCCGAATTCGCTGGGCATCAGGCTGCTGGGCACCCCGGCCGCGACCGTGGGCGGCGGCGGAGCATGGCGCCTGGCCACGCGACGTTCGCGCCACCAGCTGGGTACCATGGCCGCGACGCCGATGGCGCAGCCCGCGGCGAAGGCCACCAGCACCACGATGACCATGGGCGTGCGCCACTCGACGCCGAAGAACCAGCGCACGGTGGCCAGCTGCTGGTTGTTCAGCGCAAAGGCGAAGAGTGCGAAGAAGACGAAGGCCCAGAACAGGCCGAGGAGGTAGCGCATGCGGCGCCGATTCTAGGACCCGCGGCGCTTGCCGCGAGGCGCCCGGCTACAGCCGGTCGAGCTCGCCCGGCACCTGGGCGTCGACGGCCTCGCGCAGCGCCTTGCCCGGCTTGAAGTGGGGCACCAGCTTCTCGGGGATGACGACCTGCTCGCCGCTGCGCGGGTTGCGCCCCATGCGGGGCGGGCGGCGGTTGATGCTGAAGCTGCCGAAGCCGCGTATCTCGATGCGGTGGCCGCGGGCCAGCGCGTCGGACATGGCGTCCAGGATGGTCTTGACGGCGAACTCGGTGTCGCGCTGCGTGAGCTGCGAGAAGCGCTCGGCCAGGCGGGTGACGAGATCGGATCGTGTCATGGGACGGCTGCGGTCGCTTGGCTGGTCACTGCCGACCCGCGGGCGTGGTGCCCGCGGGTGACTGGATGGAGGGCCGGCGCCGCTTGCGCGGCGGCCGGCCGGGCCCGGATTATTCCGG
Organism: Rubrivivax sp.; assembly: GCA_030653505.1. GTDB lineage: Bacteria > Pseudomonadota > Gammaproteobacteria > Burkholderiales > Burkholderiaceae_C > Rubrivivax. The sequence goes on along the minus strand of JAURZK010000071.1, from coordinate 873 downwards.
ACGGTTGTCGAGCTTGGCGCGCAGCAGGGCGCCCAGGCTCGTGGTGCCGGCGTTTTCACGCTCGTTGACCTGCTTCAGGCCCTGCATGGCCTGCTGCTCGTCGGCGTTGTCCTTGGCCTTGATCGACAACTGGATCGAACGCAGCTTGCGGTCGACGTTGATGACCATGACGTTGACGTCGTCGCCTTCCTTCAGCACGTTGCGCGCATCTTCGACGCGGTCGCGGCTGATTTCAGAAGCACGCAGGTAGCCGGTGACGTCGTCGTTGAGCTGGATCTCGGCGCCGCGCGGGTCGACGCTCTTGACCTTGCCGTTGACGATCGCACCGCGGTCGTTCAGCGTCGTGAAGCTGGTGAACGGGTCGACGTCCAGCTGCTTGATGCCCAGGCTGATGCGCTCGCGCTCGACGTCCACAGCCAGCACCAGGGCCTCGACTTCCTGGCCCTTCTTGTAGTTGCGCACCGCGGTCTCGCCCGGCTCGTGCCAGGACAGGTCGGACAGGTGCACCAGGCCGTCGATGCCGGCCGACAGGCCGATGAAGACACCGAAGTCGGTGATGCTCTTGACGGGGCCCTTGACGCGGTCGCCGCGCTTGACGGTGGCGCTGAACTCTTCCCAGGGGTTGGCCTTGCACTGCTTCATGCCCAGGCTGATGCGGCGCTTGTCTTCGTCGATCTCGAGGACCATGACTTCGACTTCCTCGCCCAGGGTCACGACCTTGGCGGGAGCGACGTTCTTGTTGGTCCAGTCCATCTCGGAGACGTGCACCAGGCCCTCGATGCCCGGCTCGATCTCGACGAAGGCGCCGTAGTCGGCGATGTTCGTGATCTTGCCGAACAGGCGCGTGCTGTTCGGGTAGCGGCGGCTCACGCC
>JAURZK010000065.1 GCA_030653505.1 Rubrivivax sp. | reverse complement strand
CGCCGAAGCTGCGCCGCCACCAGGGGACGTTTGACCAGTCGGCTCCCTCGGGGCTAAAGGGTCAGCCGCTCCTGCTCAAGCCAGAGCGGGCGAACGCTGACCAACTCGACGACGTGGAGCAGCTCAAGTGGGAACAAATGGAGCACATCGCCAACGCATGCGCCTTGCTCGCCTGGCACTGCCGCCTTGAGCAGAGGCGTGAAGGCGCACTGAGTACGTTCCATAGCTTGCTGGCAGCGCTGCGCAAGCAGGTGGAAGTGCCAGGGGCCACCGTCTCCGACTGCATCGCGTACTACCTGCAGGTAGCACCTGCGATGTTCTCCTTCTACCTGTTGCTCTGGGAGCTGGTGATGACCGTTGAACTCGACCCGGCTGTTGAGAATGTCTGATACGAATCCCATCTCCTTCTCGCAGGACCTCAAGGGTGTCCTTGCTCGATACATCGCCACGACGTTGCCCGTTTCGCGGCGATACCCGAAGCTTCGACAGGAGTTCCGTGCCCTGCTTGAACATGAGCAGCTGGTTCAGGGGCCCTACGTCGAGGCGCTGCCAGACTTCGAGAAGGGCAAGTCGCTGGCTCAGCTGTTGAAGTCGGCCGGTGGCTACTTGCACGACGCACTTGGAAGGCTGCCGACTGCAACACGCGCTCTGCATCTTCATCAAGAGAGCGCTCTACGCCATGCCATCGTGGACCAGGAGAGCTTTCTGACCGCCACTGGCACGGGTAGCGGGAAGACCGAAACGTTCCTCTATCCCATCGCCCACGACCTGCTCTCGGACGCAGACCCCAAGCGACCGGGAGTTCGCGCCCTGCTCGTGTATCCGATGAACGCGCTGGCGAACGACCAGCTCTACTACCGGGTCGCTCCCATGTTCGCTCGGTACCTGAAGGACTTCGGCATCACGTTCGGCCGGTATACCGGGCAGGTCAAGTCCACGGCAAAACGCGATGAGGAAGAGGGCCGCATCTGGAACAACCCCAAGCTGATGGAGGCGCTTGGGAACCCCTCGAGCATCCCTAGGAACTGGCTGCTGACCCGAGACGAGATGCTCGCGGACCCGCCCAAGGTCCTCATCACGAACTACGCGATGCTTGAGCACATGCTGCTTCTTCCGCGCAACGCTGGGCTCTTCGCAACCAACTCCCTGCGATTCATCGTCCTTGACGAGATTCACACCTATCACGGGGCACAAGCCACCGAAGTCGCGTTCCTGCTGCGGAAGCTCAAGACCCGCCTGGGCGCGGAGCAAGGCATCCGAGTCTTCGGCACGAGCGCCAGCTTGTCTGACTCGGAGACCGCCGACGAAGACCTCAAGAAGTTCGCCACGGACCTGATGGGTGAGCCCGTCAACCGTGTCATACGGGGTCGGCGCATCACGCACACGGCTCTCGCCAGTCCGACAGCATCGACTTTCTCGATGAATCCCACCCAGTGGCTGGTATTGGGAACGGTGCTGCGTGAGTTTCTCCAACTCGACCGCGAAGAGCAAACGGTCGACTGCTGGAATCGGCTGTTGCTCGCGCAAGAGGAGCTGCCTTCGCAGCTTAGGCTGGACAGCACACCCGACAGCCCTGCCAGCTCGGCGTTGGTCGGTACGTTCGCTCGAAACGAGCAGGTCCGGCGTGTCGCATCGGCCCTGGAAGGTGGGCGCATTCTTGCCTATGCGCAGCTGGCACAGCTGGTGTTCGACACCCACGGCCTTGAGCCTCAAATCGCACAGGCTGCGCTGAGCACGGTAGTTCAGTGCGGGATGGTCGCTCGACAAGCTCAAGGGGACTTCCCACTGTTGCCTGGCCGGTATCACCTCGCAGTCAACAGCATTGAAGGCATCGTTGTCCGCCCTGATGCAAGCGATGAGGGTTGGGCCAAGGCGAAGGTTGGCAGAAGCTTCAAGGATGACGCGGGTCACTACTACCCGGTGTTGGCTTGCCGGAAGTGCGGTCAGCCGTTTCTCGAGGGATGGAAAGACCAGACCCACGTCCATCCACATCGTCCCGATTCCGGAGAGAGCGGGGCAGAGCGCGTCGTATTCTGGCTCGGCACGCCGTTCGTTGGAACCGAAGACGAGGAGGACGAAGGCGGAGAAGGCGAATCTGCCGCAGGTGGGCACGAACGCATCTTCGTCCATCTCAAGACCGGCACGATTTCCGCGACTGAAGATGCCGTTCCTCTGTACCCTGTACACACGGAACAGGACGACGTAGAGCGCGCGAGGTACGTCAAGAGATGCCCAGCTTGTGGCGGGCGCTCAACGGGAGCCGACGCCGAAGTCGTCACCCGGATGCATCCTGGCAATGAGGCGCTGGGCGCAGTTGTTGCCCAGAGAGTTCTTGAGGCTCTACCACCTGGAATCATCAACCACGCCGACCCTCGTCCAGCGCTTGGCCGCAATCTGTTGGCCTTTTCGGACAACCGCCAGGACGCGGCCTTCTTCGCGCCGTACTTCGAGCGCACCTCTGCAAACGTAGCGCTCAGAGCTGCTATCCGTGCGGTGCTCGTCGATGCGTCCTCGCCCATGGGCCTGCCGCAACTGGCTGAACGCGTTTTCGATTTCTGGCGCCGCGATGGAGGTCAGCCACTGCTCCTGAACGATGCGGGCGAGCCTCAGATTGACAAGCAGGACCTGTCCCGCCTGCTCCTGGGCTCGCTGGGCTATGAGTTCTGCACGCCAGGAGGGCGGCGCAACTCTCTGGAGAGCCTCGGCGTCGCTCTGGTCACCTACGACGAGGGAAAGCTCAAGACCCTCTACCAGCAGGTCAAGGCGTTCTGGCCCGAGAACCTCCCCGGCGACGCGGGCTCCGTCGAAGCGCTTTGCCACATGCTGTTGGAAACCATTCGGCGGGAGCGTGCACTGGAGAGTCTGTCCGGTGTCGCGATGAACGACCAAGCGGTCTGGGGCGACTACAACCAACACCGGACATTCGACGTCGAGTCAGGCGACTCAGGGGTCCGATTCAAGTGGCTTCCCAGCCAGCAGGTCAACCGCCACAACCGCCGTTCTTGGTACTTGGTGGAACGCCTCGGACTGAGCAAGAGCGAGGCGAGCGACTTCCTGCGCCAGTTCTGGTCAGCCATCACCCGGCCACCGGCAACCTTCCTGAAGAAGTACCCGCCGGGATTCGGTATGGATGGCAGCCTCATCCGGGTTCGCAGCGGGCTGGGCCTTGCCATCTACCAGTGCCAGAGTTGCGGCCTGCTGCAGAGACACGTGGTGGCGGGCAAATGCTCGGCCTTCGGCTGTCGCGGCGATGTCGTTACGCTCGACGACCAAGAGCGAAAGCGGCTCCACCACGAGAACCACTACCTGGCTTCTTACGAAGAGACGAACCACCTGACCCTGCGCGCACGTGAGCATACGGCGTCACTGTCCACGGAGCTCCGCGAGGAGATTGAGCGCGAGTTCGCCGAGCGGCGTATCAACCTGCTCAGTTGCACGACAACCATGGAGATGGGTGTCGACCTCGGTGACCTGGAAGCTGTGGTCAATCTCAACGTTCCGCCCGGCATCGCCAACTACCAGCAGCGAACGGGTCGCGCTGGCCGTCGTGCGCAAGCTGCCCCCTTCTGCGTCACGGTCGCACGCAACACCAACTACGACCAAGTGGTGTTCAGGACGCTCAAGGACTACTTGACCTCATCACCGACAACGCCGTTCATCAACCTGGGCAACGCCGAGCTGTTCGTACGGCATCAGATGTCGGTGGTGCTGTCGCACTTCCTGCGGCACGCTCTGAGCAAATTGAGCGTCAACGCACCGTCGCTGAAGCATCTGTTTGGCGATGTGCTGCATGAGAAAGCTCGGGCGGAGTTCTACGACAAGCTGCACGCTTGGGTTGAAAGCGAGGCAGGAACCAAGGCGTTCGCAGAGGCCGAAGCGCTGGGCGGGAAGCTGCCACCCGACCTTTCGTCAATGGTCTGCCGTGGTGCGTATCTGAAGAACGCCATCGTGGGCAGACTCAAGGAGTTTGCCGAGGACGTCTCTGAGCGTTGTCAGTCGTACGTTGCCAAAAAGACCGCTGCTGCCGAAGCCGACGAGCTCAAGAAGGCCGTGTACTGGAAGGACCAGCTCGAAAAGTACATGGACCAGTTCCTGGTCAACGAGCTGTCTCGTCGCGGGCTGATACCGACCTACAGCTTCCCCGTGCACTCGCTGACCCTGGAAGTTCAGGACGGCAGCACGTTCAACAAGTTCCAGAGCCAATCGCAGGTCTCGCTCAACCGGGATGCCAGTCAGGGCATCAGCGAGTACGCCCCTGGTGCTGAGGTCGTTGCGAACGGTCGAATCTGGGAGAGCGCCGGGCTTGCCAGCTACCCGAAGGCGTTCATGCCTACCTGTTGGTACGCGGCGTGTCCCGAGTGCTTCCATGTCGACGTAGCAGACTCCCACCAGGACATCCCGGGCGGGTGCAGCAACTGCGGCTACGCAGAGCCGGCTCGTCGCAAGCGCATGTTCGTGGAGCCCAAGGGCTTTGTCACCAGCATCGCCGACAGCAAAGGTAAAGACCCCGGCACGGCCCGCAGGCGCGTGAAGCCAGCAGACGAAGCTCGCTTGATTGCCGCCCCCCGACCAGAGAATTTTCAGGCGACAGAACTGCCGTTTCTCAGCACGGCACTTCTGCTCGCTCGTGGCTCCGAAGACAGCGACCTCAAGGGCAGCCTGTTTGTCGCGAACCGTGGCACGTATGGCGAGGGCTACTACCGCTGCTTGGTCTGCAACTTCTGCCAACCGGCGTCGAAGGGGAAGAAGCCCAAGAGTACGGGCAAGAAGGCGTCATCTGCCGGTGATGCGGCCGCCAAAAAGTTCGTCCACAAGGACCCCAGCAGTGGCGCGACATGCAAGTCGGATGTCATGCCCAAGCTGGGCGTGGACTTTGCGCACATGTTCAATACGGATGTTCGTCTGCTGCGGTTCCTGGCGCCCCTGCCAGAGCCGACAGAGGACACCGCCGGAGAGCGCCGCTTTCAGGAGCAGGTTGCCCGTACGGTGGCTGAAGCATGCCGGCTTGCGGCCTCCGACATGCTGCACCTGTATCCCGGTGAACTTCGCTCGACCTACCGGCTGTACGCGAACGCTGGATGTATCGCAGAGGTCGTTCTGTACGACGGTGTGCCGGGTGGGGCCGGATACAGCGCCAGACTGGGCAGCCCGATGTTCAGCTTCCGTGAGCTGATGGAACAGACACGGCGACGCCTGGAGTGTCCACAGGACTGTGAAGCTGCCTGCAGAGCCTGTCTTTGCGACTATGGGAATCAGCGCCACTGGGACAGCTTCCGCCGCAAGGAAGCGCTTTCGTGGCTACGTGCGCTGATGGAGGGGACTGCGACCGTGGAGGGCCCCGGGAGCTACGTGCCATGGACGAAGCCCAGCCTCGCGGGCCTCAGCGAGCGATTCGCACCCGCCGCGACTGTTTCCATCATTGCCGCATCGTTGTCTAGCGCAGCCGGCTACAAGGAGACTGAGCTCAACCAACTTCAGACCTGGCTCCAGTCCGGGAAGGAAGTTGTTTTGTACGTCGCGAACAGGCTTGAGCAGCAGCCTACGGACTACCAGACGTTGATGCTCTACCGGCACCTGTCCCCGTGGCTCCACTTAGGCAAGCTTCGCATCTACGGTTTACGAGACCTCGATGGACGTCTCGCTGGGAAGCTGCCGCGTCTTTTCACATCGATGGACGATGGTGCGCTGATGGTCCGGCAGGCGTTCCCAGTACAGGCTCTGCTGGATGGACTGGTCACCGCCCCCGCTGAACTGGGCGTCATGGACGACGGAACACGGGCACTTCTGAAGGAAGCGCTCGACACGGCCGAGCTGTACTCGCCAGAGTACTTTTCTGAAGGCTCACAGATGGGAATGTGGGAGTTCCCGGTTGGTGCGCCTCGCCCGCTGACCGAAGTGTTTGCCGCGCTAAAGGGGCTACACGTCAAGAATCTCGCCGTGCGCGACCCCTACTGCGGCACTGAACGAAACCGGCCGAAATTGAAGCAGATGCTCTCTTTCATCAAGGGCCATGTCGGAACAATTGAGCGGTCAGATGTCTACTGCTCGGTAGTCAAGGAGCGCCTACGCGACGGGACCGAGCACATCGAACACCAGTTCGATGTGGCGCGGTTTGTCGAGAAGGTCATCGACGAAGTGGGTATTCCCAAGGGCGATGCTGTTGTCAAGGAACTCGGAAGGAATCGGACGTTTCATGACCGCGAGCTGACGTTCGACGTCGTAGACCAAGCGGGTTGCAGTGCCGTTCACCGCTACTTCCTGACCGGAGGAATCGACTACCTGCTGGATGAGCGCAGTGACACCCGGGTGTTCCATGCTGTCGTTGCCAAGTGAACGCCAAGCAGCACTCCCTGAATCTACTCCTGCCACTTGCGAGTTTGTCGGCGGGAAGTGGAGCTGCTCCATGGCGATGATTTGCCGGAGTAGGACCTTATTGTCAAAAGCGTCAGAAGCCGCTCAAGTTCCAGAGTAGTACCCATTGTCGAAGTTACGCTCGTTCGAGGTACGTTTCATAGGTGGCGCCAGAGTAGAACCTGTTTGGCCATACCCAGGTCTATGGCGGCCTGGTCGCCGATGACCAGCGCGGCCAGCACCCCTGCCGTGGCGGCGTCGCTCACCTGGTGCTGCAACGTATCGCGCAATGTCTGGCGCAGCCTCTCCACCGGTGCGCCGACGGCGTCGGCCAGCTTCTGCGCCGGCGCGTCGGGGCGCGCGCGCACGGTGCCGCTGGCGCCCAGGCCGCGCTCGAACATCCACAGCTCGAGGTCGAAACCCCGCGGGTTGAAGCTGCCGTGCGCCTGGCGCAGGCGCACTGGCAGGCGCCATCGCTGGCCGGCGCGCACTTCCTCGGCGGGCCCGCTGAGCAGCGCGTCGCCGTCGGGCCCTCGGTACCAGCCCAGCGACAGCCGCGGCGGCAATGCCACGGGCGCGCCGCGCAAGGTGGCGCTTTCGGTCGCCAGCACGAAACGTGTGCCGATGAGGTCGGCCCGCGGCAGTTCGGCCACGACGCCGGTGACGACGAGGTCCAGGCCTTCCAGCGCCGCCGGCAGGCGCGCCTGCAGCGCATCTGACGCGCGCAGCGTGGTGGTGGCGAAGCCGATGCCACCCGCACACAGCGCCAGCAGCAGCGCCGCCACCGCGTGGCGACGCCGGCGCCAGACCGCCAGCGCCAGCAGCGCGGCGGCCAGGCCCAGCGTCCAGGTTGGGCTGTCGGGCCAGAGCGCCGGCTGGCGCAACTGCATCGACAGGCCGGCGAACCAGCCGCCGGCCAGCAGATAACCCCGCAGCGCCGGGCCCCAGACGAGCTTCATCGGGCCAGTCTAGGTGCCGGTGTAGCATGCCGCGCCCCCCTCAAGAGCCCCCTCGAAAGTGCCATGAACACCATCGCCGAACGCCTGCAAGCCCTGTCCATCACCCTGCCGCCGGTGGCGGTGCCGGCTGCGGCCTACGTGCCTTTCGTGCACAGCGGAAAGCTGGTCTTCGTCTCGGGCCACATCGCGAAGCGCGACGGCAAGCCGTGGGTGGGCCAGCTCGGCACCAACACGACCACCGAAGACGGCAAGGCCGCCGCGCGCGCCGTCGCCATCGACCTGCTGGGTACGCTGCAGGCTGCCGTGGGTGAGCTTTCGAAAGTCAAGCGCATCGTCAAGCTGCTGAGCCTGGTCAACAGCACGCCCACCTACACCGAGCACCACCTGGTGACCAACGGCGCCAGCGAACTGCTGGTGGCCGTGTTCGGCCCCGAGGTCGGCGCCCATGCCCGCAGCGCCTTCGGCGTGGCGCAGCTGCCGATGGGGGCCTGCGTGGAGATCGAGCTCATCGCCGAGGTCGAGTGACCATCGAGCCGACGCCGCGCCAGCTGTGCGCTGCCGCGGTGGTGGTGCCGCTGGCGGGTGTGGCCACCGCCCTCTTCACCCAGCACGGGCTGGACATGCAGCCCTGCCCCTGGTGCGTGCTGCAGCGGGTGATCTTCGTAGCCATCGCCGTGGCGGCGCTGCCCGGCCTGCTGGCGGGCGGCAACGTGGCGCGCTGGCTGAGCGGCCCCCTGGTGGGGGTGCTGGCGCTGTGCGGCGTCGCCACGGCGCTGTGGCAGCATTTCGTGGCCTCGTCCAGCACATCGTGCGCGCTGACGCTGGCCGACCGCATCAACCGCGGCCTGGGGCTGGACGAGCTGCTGCCGCAGGTGTTTGCGTCGTATGCCAGTTGCGCCGAAGCCAAGGTGACGTTGCTGGGCGTGCCTTACGAGTTCTACAGCCTGGCGCTGTTCGTGGCGTTGGGCGCCGCGGCGGCGCTGCTCGTTCGCGCGCGGCGCGGCTGAGCCGCGCTGCCGGCGCGGCCTGGCGGTTCAGCTGCGGCGACGCCGCGAGGCGAAGCCGGCTGCGCCGAGTGCCAGTGCCACCAGCGCCAGGCTGGCGGGCTCGGGCACGCTCTGACGCCAGATGAGCTGGTCCTGGTTGCCGGGGTTGCCCACCGAGCGCAGCACGTACAACTCGTAGCTCGGGCCACGCTGGGCCGATTGCGAGGCACTGAGCAGGTTGTTGGCACCGATGAACTGCGGCGTCACGCCGGCCGTGCTGCGGTAGGCGGTGGTGGTCTCGGCGAAGCTGCCGCTGTTGAGCGTGAAGTCGCTGTCGTAGACGATGTTCCAGATCGCCAGTTGCACGGCGGTGGATTGCTGGTCCTTGTCGCCTGCAGCTGCAAACAGGTTGCTGCCATAGACATGGCTGATCAGCTGGCTCAGGGCCGCGGTCTTGGCGGCGCCGAACTGACTCACCGCACTGACCAGGGTGTAGCTGTTGTAGGTGGGGCCGAAGCTGAAAAACTCGCCGAGGTCGACGCAGAAGGACTCGAAAGCGCCGTCGAAGCCGCCGCCGAAACCCGCCAGCGTGCCCTTGTAGCCACCGGCCGCGCCGTTGTAACCCGGCGACGTCACGTTCACCGCGTTGCCGTTGCCATGGGTGTAACCCGTGAAGGTCACGGTGCCGGCCTGGGCTGCGAGCGCCGTGGCGAGCAGCGCCGCGGCAGAAACGGTGCGAAGAAGATGCTTGGTCGACATGGTTCAGTCCTGCTCCAGTGACCGGGTTGCCCCGGTCGATTACAGAACGTTACCTTTCAACCCCCTAGAACATCACCCCGCGAACCGGGGCCGCACCCTTGCGTACGGGGATGTGTCGTGATCGATCGCACAGGAGCTTACATCTCGTCGTTGGCATACAACAGCCGCCCGTACTGCGGATGGGGCACCCGTCTCAATGCAGCCGCAGCACCTTCAGCAGCCCATCCACCTTGCGCCCCTTGCGCGCGCGCTTGCCGGCATGTTCGGCCAACGCGGCCCACTTCAGCAGCTCTTCCTTCGGCTTGCCGCCGCGCCCGCTGCCCTGCACCTTCAGGCTGTCGGCGAGCGTGGCCACCGACAGCAGCGGGGTGGCCGTGTCGACGTCCATCAACGTCAGCCCGCGCCCGCCGCCGGGCTGCAGCTTCAGTTCCGTCAGCGCGTAGACGAGCAGCCGCCCGTCGGCCGCCAGGCAGGCCACCTGCGTGTGCGAGGGCGCCACCGGCACCGGTGGCAGCGGGCGCTCGCCGGCCTCCAGCGTGAGGAAGGCCTTGCCGCCGCGGTTGCGGCCGACCATGTCGCCGGCCTTGGCCAGCAGGCCATAGCCACCGCTGTTGGCCAGCAGCAGCGTGGTGTCGGCGGGGCAGGCGACGTAGTGTGCGATCTGCGTACCCGGCTCCAGGTCGATGAGCGTGGTGATGGGCACACCGTCGCCGCGGCCGCCGGGCAACAGCGACACGGCCACGCTGTAGACACGCCCGCTGCCGTTCGACTCCGTGCCGAACACCAGCAGCGGGTCGACCGTGCGCGCCAGGAAGTGGCCATACAGCGCATCGCCGGGCTTGAAGGTAAGCGTGGTGGGGTCGACCTCGTGCCCCTTCAGCGCACGCACCCAGCCTTTGGCGCTGACGACCACCGTCACCGGCTCGTCCACCACCTTCACTTCGGCCACGGCCTTCTTCTCTTCCTGCACCAGCGTGCGGCGATCGTCGCCGTGGGCCTTGGCGTCGGCCTCGATCTCCTTGATCACGGTGCGCCGCAGCGCCGTCGGGCTGGCGAGGATGTCCTCGAGCCGGCCCTGCTGTTCACGCAGGTCCTTCAGCTCCTGCTCGATGCGTATGGCCTCCAGCCGCGCCAGCTGGCGCAACCGGATCTCGAGGATGTCCTCGGCCTGACGGTCGCTGAGGCTGAAGCGTTCGATCAACGCCGGCTTGGGCTCGTCAGCGTTGCGGATGATGCGTATCACCTCGTCGATGTTCAGCAGCACCAGCAGCCGGCCTTCCAGCACGTGGATGCGTTCCAGCACCTTGGCCAGGCGGTGGCGCGTGCGGCGCTCGACCGTGCTCAGGCGGAAGCCGATCCATTCGTTCAGGATGCGGCGCAGCCCCTTCTGCACCGGCCGGCCGTCACGGCCGACCATGGTCAGGTTCATCGGCACGCTGCTTTCCAGACTGGTGTGCGCCAGCAGCGTGGTGATGAGTTCGGCCTGCGCCACGGTGCGGCTTTTCGGTTCGAAGACCAGGCGCACCGGCGCGTCCTTGCTGCTTTCGTCGCGCACGGTGTCCAGCACCGCGAGAACGGCCGCCTTCAGCTGCACCTGCTCGGGCGACAGCGCCTTCTTGCCGGCCTTCACCTTCGGGTTGGTGAGCTCCTCGATCTCTTCCAGCACCTTCTGCGCGCTGGCCTGTGGCGGCAGTTCGGTGACGACCAGCTGCCACTGCCCGCGCGCCAGGTCTTCGATGACCCAGAGGGCGCGCACCTTCAGGCTGCCGCGGCCGCTGGCGTAGGCGTCGCGGATGTCGGCCACGGGGCTGATGATCTGACCGCCGCCGGGGAAGTCGGGTGCCGGCAACAGTGCAAAGAGCTCGTCGTCGCTCAGCGCGTCGTTCTTCAGCAGCGCGATGGTGGCCGCGACCACTTCGCGCAGGTTGTGGCTGGGCACCTCGGTGGCCAGGCCCACGGCGATGCCGCTGGCGCCGTTCAGCAGCACGAAGGGCAGCCGCGCCGGCAGCTGCCGCGGTTCCTCGGTGCTGCCGTCGTAGTTGGGCTGGAAGTCGATCGTGCCCTCGTCGATCTCGTCGAGCATCAGGCGCGCGATGGGCGCCAGGCGCGCTTCGGTGTAGCGCATCGCCGCCGCGCCGTCGCCATCGCGGCTGCCGAAGTTGCCCTGGCCGTCGATCAGCGGGTAACGCTGGCTGAAACCCTGAGCCATGCGCACCAGCGCGTCGTAGGCCGCGGTGTCGCCGTGCGGGTGGTAGCGGCCCAGCACGTCGCCGACCACGCGCGCGCTCTTCACCGGTTTCGGTGCACCGCCGCTGGTGCTGTAGGCCAGGCCCATGCGGAACATCGAATACAGGATGCGCCGCTGCACCGGCTTGTTGCCGTCGCAGACGTCGGGCAGCGCGCGGCCCTTCACCACGCTCAAGGCGTATTCGAGGTAGGCGCGTTCGGCGTAGTCGGCCAGGGCCAGTGAATCGCCAGGATCGGTCGCGGGGTCAGTGGGTGGGGAGTCGAAGAGGTCGTTCATGGGGAGGGAAGCGGCATGGCAGCGGCCAGCGTGAAGGAGTGGCGCGATGCGCTCAAACCACGGTCACCAGCGGCGTGTAGCCCGCCAGTGTGGCGTCGTGGGTCAGCAGTTGCATCGGCTCGCTGATGGCCTGCGCCACCAGCATACGGTCGAAGGGGTCGCCGTGCAGGCGCGGCAGCCGGCGCAAGGCCGCGGCATGGTCCCAGGTCATCGGCAGCGGCAGCATGGCGGTTTCTCGAAGGCGCCTGTCGAGCAGGTCCATGTCGACCCGCAGCTTGCCCAGGCCGGCTTTGATGGAGGCCTCCCAGAGTGACACGCTGCTGACGTAAACCTCGTCGGCGTCATCGATGAGCCGGCGAGCCTGCGGGCCGAGTTGCGGGGCGCCCTGCATGACCCACAGCAGGATGTGCGTATCCAGCAGCACCCTCACGGTTCCAGCGAGCCTTCCCAGAGGGCGAGTTCTTCATCGGTCATCGGGGCGTCGAAGTCGTCGGCAATCTCGATCTGGCCCTTGAGCAGGCCGTAGACGATCTTGCGCTTCGGCCCGGCGTCCAGTGGCACCAGCTTGGCCATCGGCGTGCCGGCCTTGGCGATGATCACCGTGGCCCCGGCGTGCACCTGCTCCACCAACTCCGAGAGCCTGGTCTTGGCTTCGTAGATGTTGACCTGCATCCTGCACTCCATCTTGACCAACCTTGGTCAGTGCCATGTTACTCCAGGATGCCCAGCGCTACGTCGCCTCCAGCCCCAGCGCCACGCGCGCCTGGTACTCGCGGTCGAGCAGGCCCATCACCACCAGGCTGTCGTAACCATCGGCTTCGTCGCCGACGATGCGCACGCTTTCGCGCAGCCGGCCTTCCTCGACGAAGCCTTCGCTGGCGTAGAGCGCCAGCGCCCGTGTGTTGAGCGACTTCACGTCGAGCCAGAAGCGGTGCGCGTGCAGGTCGCGGAAAGCCATGCGCTTGAGCAGCCGCACGCAGGCGCGGCCCAGGCCCAGCCCTTTGGTCTGCAGCACCAGGCGCTTGAGCTCGACGCTCTTGTGGGGGTTGCGGCAGCCCTGCAGGATGACGAAGCCGTCGCGGCTGCCGCTGGCGCCCGCCTCGACGATGAAGTGACGGAAGTCGGGGAAACGCAACGCACCTTCGTGCTGCGTGCGTTCCCAGGGCGAGATGAAGGGGCGGTTGGCGGCGTCGGTCTCGACCGTCTGCACGTAGTCCAGATCGGACAGCATCGTCGGCCGCAGGTGCAGGGGAGGCAGTGGCGGAGGCGGCGGTGCGCCGCGCTCAGACATCCACTTCCACCTCGTCGCCGCGCAGTTCCATCAGGTCGCGCCGCGCCTGCGCCTCACCCTTGCCCATCAGCTTGGACAGCAGCGTGCCGGTGGCATCGAAACCGCGCAGTTGCCAGCTCACGGGCAGCAGGCGGCGCGTCTCGGGGTTCAGCGTCGTGTCCCACAACTGCTCGGCGTTCATCTCGCCCAGGCCCTTGAAGCGGCTGATGCTCCAGCTGCCTTCCTTCGCACCTTCCTTGCGCAGCTTGTCGAGCGCCGCTTCGAGTTCGCCGTCGTCCAGCGCGTAGAGCTTGGCCGCGGGGCGCTTGCCGCGCGCCGGCGCGTCGATGCGGTAGAGCGGCGGGCGCGCGATGTAGACGTGGCCACGTTCCACCAACCTGGGAAAGTGGCGGAAGAAGAGCGTCAGCAGCAGCACCTGGATGTGCGAGCCGTCGACGTCGGCGTCGCTCAGGATGCAGACCTTGCCGTAGCGCAGGCCGCTGAAGTCCGGCGCGTCGTTCGGGCCGTGCGGGTCGACGCCGACGGCCACGGCGATGTCGTGGATCTCGTTGTTCGCGAACAGGCGGTCGCGGTCGACCTCCCAGGTGTTCAGCACCTTGCCGCGCAGCGGCAGCACGGCCTGCGTCTCCTTGTTGCGGCCCATCTTGGCGCTGCCGCCGGCACTGTCGCCTTCGACGAGAAACACCTCGTTGAAGAGCAGGTCGCGGCTTTCGCAGTCGGTGAGCTTGCCAGGCAGCACGGCCACGCCGCTGCCCTTTCGCTTCTCGACCTTCTGGCTGGCACGCTGGCGCGTCTGCGCCTGCCGGATGACCAGATCGGCCAGCTTGCGGCCCAGGTCGACATGCTGGTTCAGCCAGAGTTCGAGCGCCGGCTTGACGTAGGCCGAGACGAGGCGCAGCGCGTCGCGGCTGTTCAGGCGTTCCTTGATCTGGCCCTGGAACTGCGGGTCCAGCACCTTGGCACTCAGCACGAAGCTGGCACGCGAGAAGACATCTTCAGGCATCAGCTTCACGCCCTTCGGGAGCAATGAATGCAGGTCGATGAAACCCTTGATGGCGCCGAAGAGGCCGTCCTTCAGGCCGCTTTCGTGCGTGCCGCCGGCCACCGTGGGGATGAGGTTGACGTAGCTCTCGCGCAGCAGGCTGCCGTCGTCGGTGAAGGCCACGCACCAGGCGGCGCCTTCACCTTCGGCGAAGTTCTCGCTTTCGCTGGCCGTGGCGTACTGGGCGCCTTCGAAGAGCGGAATGAGCGGGTCGGCAGCCAGGCCCTGCAGCAGGTAGTCGCGCAGGCCGGCTTCGTACTTCCAGGTCTGCGTCTCGGGTTCCTTCTGACCAGTCTTCTCGACCGTCAGCGCCACCGTCACGCCCGGCATCAGCACGGCCTTGCTGCGCAGCAGGTGCACGAGATCGGCGCGCGGCAGCTCGGCGCTTTCGAAGTACTTGGCGTCGGGCCAGACGCGCACGCTGGTGCCGCGTTTCCTGTCGCCGCCCGTCGCCTTGCGCAGCACCAGGGGCTCGATCACGTCGCCGCCGCCGAAGGCCAGCGTGGCCACCTGGCCTTCACGCCACACCGTCACCTGCAGCCGTTTGGCCAGCGCATTCGTGACGCTGACACCCACGCCGTGCAGGCCGCCACTGAAGCTGTAGGCGCCGCCGGCGCCCTTGTCGAACTTGCCGCCGGTGTGCAGGCGGGTGAAGACGATCTCCAGCACCGGCACCTGCTCCTGCGGGTGCAGGCCGAAGGGGATGCCACGGCCGTCGTCGTCCACGGTGATGCTGCCGTCGGCGTGCAGCGTGACGGCGATGCGCTGGCAGACACCTGCCAGCGCCTCGTCGGCGGCGTTGTCGTTGACTTCCTGCACCACGTGCAGCGGGTTGTCGGTGCGGGTGTACATGCCTGGCCGCTGCTTGACGGGCTCCAGGCCCTTGAGGACGCGGATCGAGGCTTCGCCGTAACTGCTGTTCTGCTTGATGGAAGGCATGGGCGGGATTCTAGGGAGCGCGCCCGCGCCGGCCGCAGCGTGCGGCGTTCAGTCGCCCAGATCGAAGCGCATGAACCAGAAGTCTGCGCGCGGCTGTTCGTGCACCACGGCGCCCAGCCGCGTGTAGAAGCCCGGGCCGTCGGTGCCGAAGTAGACACGCTCGAACCCCAGCCGACGGGCATGCACGAGCAGTTCCCGCACCAGCGCAGAGCCGACGCCACGCCCGCGACAGTCCTGGCGCACCACCATGCCGGCCAGCCAGGGTGTCCACTCGGCATGGTCTTCGTCGTCGTCATCGACGAGATTCACCACGCCGACCAGTTCGCCCTCATGAAGGGCCACCAGGCACAACGGCACGCGGTCGGCCTGCGACGCCCGCAGCAGACGCGCCGCCATCGTTTCGACGCTGGCGCCGGGCACGGTGGTCCAGAACGCGTGGTGGATGAGTGCGGCCGCCACAAAGCGCTGCTGCGGCACCTGGAACAGGTGCGACACCTTGACCGGCAGCGGCGTGTTCATGGCCCGTAGCGCGCCATCGACAGGCCGCCGACGTCGATCTCGGGCACCTTGCCCAAGACCATGTCGGCGATCACGCGCCCCGTGCCGGCGGCCATGGTCCAGCCCAGCGTGCCGTGGCCGGTGGCCAGCAGCAGGTCCTTCACCGGCGTCGGCCCGACGATGGGCGTGCCGTCGGGGGTCATCGGGCGCAGGCCGCACCAGAAGCTGGCCTGGGAAACATCGCCGCCCTTCGGGAAGAGGTCGGTGACGACGTGGTTCAGCGTCGCACGCCGCGCCTCGCGCAGGTTCAGGTTGTAGCCGGCAATCTCGGCCGTGCCGCCAACGCGGATGCGGTCGCCCAGGCGCGTCACGGCAACCTTGTGGGTCTCGTCCATGATGGTGCTTTCGGGTGCGTACTGCGCATCGGTGATGGGCAGCGTGATGCTGTAACCCTTCACCGGGTAGACGGGGATGCGGATGCCCACCGGCGCCAGCAGCAGCGGGCTGTGGCTGCCCAGCGCGAGCACCACCTTGTGGGCGCGCAGCACGCCGGCGTCGGTGTGCACGCCGGTGATGGCGCCGCCTTTTCCCGTGCCTTCCACCTGCAGCCCCTGTATGCGCGTGTCCCAGCGGAACTGCACGCCCAGTGCCGCGGCCATCTCGGCCAGACGGTTGGTGAACTTGAAGCAGTCGCCGGTTTCGTCGCCGGGCAGGCGCAGCGCGCCGACGAACTTGTGCTGCGTGAGTTTCAGCGCCGGCTCGACGGCGCAGAAACCGGCGCGGTCCAGCACCTCGAAGGGCACGCCGTACTGCCGCAGCACAGCGACGTCGTCGGCCACACCATCGAGCTGCTTGTGCGTGCGGAAGAGCTGCAGCGTGCCCAGGGCACGCTCGTCGTAGGCGATGCCGGTCTCGGCGCGCAGCAACTTCAGGCAGTCGCGGCTGTACTCGGCCAGCGGCACCATGCGGCTCTTGTTCAGCGCGTAGGCCTTCGCGGTGCAGTTGGCCAGCATCATCGCGCCCCAGCGCCACATCGCGGGGTCGAGCAAGGGCCAGATGACCAGCGGGCTGTGCTGCATCAGCATCCACCGCATGGCCTTCACCGGCACACCCGGCCCGGCCCAGGGTGTGCTGTAGCCGGGGCTGACCTCACCGGCATTGGCGAAGCTGGTTTCCAGCGCCGGGCCGACCTGGCGGTCGACGACCTCGACCTCGTGCCCGGCCCTGGCCAGGTAATAGGCCGTGGCCACGCCGATCACCCCACCACCGAGCACCAGCACCTTCATGCGCACCCCCCTGAGTGCCAGCACTCTACGGGGTAGGCCGCCGACGGGTTGCGTCGTTTTCCGAGAGAATCCCCGCATGAACGCAGCTTCCGTGCCGCAGCGGCCGACACAAACCCTGTCCTTGAAGCAGGTGCTGCTGTGTGGTGCGGCCATCGTCACGCTGAGCATGGGCATACGCCACGGCTTCGGGCTGTGGCTGGCGCCGATCACGATGGACCGCGGCTGGACGCGCGAAACCT
Source organism: Rubrivivax sp. (assembly GCA_030653505.1). GTDB lineage: Bacteria > Pseudomonadota > Gammaproteobacteria > Burkholderiales > Burkholderiaceae_C > Rubrivivax. Next base: position 4,658 of record JAURZK010000065.1, on the reverse strand, counting down.
TCGCCTTCGCACTGGCCATACAGAACCTGGCCTGGGGCCTGGCAGGGCCGCTGGCCGGCATGCTGGCCGACCGTTTTGGTGCCTTCCGCGTGCTGCTGGTGGGCGGTGTGCTCTACGCCGCCGGGCTGGTGCTGATGGCGCTGGCCACCTCGGGGCTGGCCTTCACGGGCAGCGCCGGGCTGCTGCTGGGCATGGCGCAGTCGGGCACCACCTACGCCATCGTCTACGGCGTCATCGCACGCCAGGTCGACCCCGCGAAACGTTCGTGGGCCATGGGCGTGGCCGCGGCGGCGGGCAGCTTCGGCCAGTTCCTGATGGTGCCGGTGGAAAGCTGGCTCATCGGCGGCTTCGGGTGGCAGAACGCGCTCTTCGTGCTGGGCTGCGCGGCGCTGCTCATCCTGCCGCTGGCCTGGGGCCTGCGCGAGCCGCCGGCAGGCCCGCACACGGGCCACCGCCAGAGCATAGGCTCGGCGCTGCGCGAGGCCTTTGCCTACCCCAGCTTCAGGCTGCTGATGGCCGGTTACTTCGTCTGCGGCTTCCAGGTCGTGTTCATCGGCGTGCACATGCCCAGCTACCTGAAGGACCAGGGCCTGGGGCCCGAGGTGGCGACGACCGCGCTGGCACTCATCGGCCTGTTCAACGTCTTCGGCACCTACGCCGCGGGCACGCTCGGCCAGCGTGTGCCCAAGCGCCACATCCTGAGCGCCATCTACGCGCTGCGCTCGGTGGCCATCGTGATCTTCCTCGCGCTGCCGCTGACGCCGGCCAGCGTCTACGTCTTCTCGGCCGTGATGGGCGTGCTGTGGCTGAGCACCGTGCCGCCCACCAACGCCATCGTGGCGCAGATCTTCGGCGTGCAGTACATGAGCATGCTCGGCGGCTTCGTCTTCCTCAGCCACCAGATCGGCAGCTTCATGGGCGTGTGGCTGGGCGGCAAGCTCTACGACAGCACCGGCAGCTACGATGTCGTGTGGTGGATCGCCGTGGCCCTGGGCGTGTTCGCCGCGCTCATCAACGTGCCGGTGCGCGAGACCGCCATCGTGCGGCCCGCACTCAAGCCGGCCTGACCCGGAAGCACACGCGATGACGCCGCGCTGGCAACGCCCCCTGCTCTGGACCGCTGTGGCCGTCGTGCTCGCCGCCGTCTTCGTGGCCTACCTGAACCCGCACCTGGCGCTCGACCTCGCCACGCGCGTCTGGTCCTGCTTCTGATGCACGGCCCTTCAACTCCTTCACCCTGGGTGCAGCGCTTCGTGCACCTGATCCGCCCCGGCGGCAGCGTGCTCGACGTGGCCTGCGGCAGCGGGCGCCACGTGCAGTGGCTGGCAGAGCAGGGTTTTGCCGTCACCGGCGTCGACCGCGACGCCGGTGCGCTGGCGGCCGTCGAGGGCCAGGCCGAACTGCTGGTGGCCGACATCGAAGGCGGCCCCTGGCCTCTGCCGGGTCGACGTTTCGACTGCGTGGTGGTCACGAACTACCTCTGGCGGCCGCTGTTCCCGCAATGGATGTCGTCGCTGGCGGCAGGTGGCGTCTACTTGCACGAGACCTTCGCCGACGGCCACCAGCACATCGGCCGGCCGTCGCGCCCCGACTTCCTGCTGCAGCGCGGTGAACTGCTGCAGGCCTGCGCCGGGCTGCGCATCGTGGCCTTCGAGGACGGCTATGAACCCGGCGCGGACGGCGGCCGCCACGTGCAGCGCATTGCCGCCGTGAACGAGCTCAAGTCACCGGCCGTGCCGCCGCGCTACCCCCTCGGCACCGTGGCCGGCGGGTGAGACCCGGCCCGGCGGCTAAAATCCGCAGCTTGGCCCGCAGCAGACCCCTCACCGCATGAACCCCATCCAAGGCAGCATCGTTGCCCTCGTCACGCCGATGCACGAAGACGGCCGCGTCGACTACGCGGCGCTGCGCAGCCTGATCGACTGGCACGTGGCCGAAGGCACCGACTGCATCGGCGTCGTCGGCACCACGGGTGAATCGCCCACGGTGTCGATGGACGAGAACTGCGAGGTCATCCGCGTCGCCGTCGAACATGCTGCCGGACGCGTGCCCATCATGGCCGGCACGGGTGCAAATTCCACCGCCGAGGCCATCGAGCTGACACGCTTCGCCAAGCAGGTGGGCGCCGACTGCCACCTGTCGGTCGTGCCCTACTACAACAAGCCTTCGCAGGAAGGCATCTACCAGCACTTCAAGGCCATCAGCGAAGCGGTGGACCTGCCGCTGGTGCTGTACAACGTGCCCAGCCGCACGGTGGCCGACATGCTGCCCGAGACGACGCTGCGCCTGGCCCAGCTGCCGCGCATCGTCGGTGTCAAGGAAGCCACCGGCAACATCGAACGTGCCTGCCAGCTCATCAAACACGCGCCCGAGGGCTTCGCCATCTATTCCGGCGACGACGGCACCGCCGTGGCCCTGATGCTGCTGGGCGGGCATGGCAACGTCAGCGTGACGGCCAACGTGGCACCACGCCTGATGCACGAACTGTGCGCGGCGGCGCTGTCGGGCGACGTGAACCTGGCACGTGCCCTGCACCTGCGGCTGCTGCCACTGCACCGGCAGCTGTTCTGCGAACCGAGCCCGGCGCCGACGAAGTGGGCGCTGTCGCAACTGGGTCGCTGCGGCCCGCACGTGCGCCTGCCCATCTTGCCGCTCACCGAGGCCGGCCAGGCCGCGGTGGGGCAGGCCCTGCGCGAAACCAGCGTGCTGGCCTGACGGCCACGGCACTTTTCCCACCTTTCCTCATCTGAAGCCTGGCACGGTCGCTTTTGTCGCGGCCGCTGCGGAGACCCGAACGTGAAACCTGTGCCCGCCCGCCGTACTGTCTCGGCCGCCCTTGCCGCCCTCGCCACCCTGGCGCTCGCCGCCGGGTGCACCTCCATCGGCGACGGCCTCTTCTCGGGCGACAAAGTCGACTACCGCTCGGCCAACGTGCGTGTGCAGCCGCTGGAAGTACCACCCGACCTGACCCAACTGGCCCGCGAGGGGCGCTACCAGCCGCAGCGCGGCGTGGTCAGCGCCGCGGCCGCAGGTGCCGCCGCTGCGCCCGCCGCCGTGGCCGCGTCGGCGCCGGCCGTCGTGGCGCTCGTCAGCGTGGAAGCCATGCGTGTCGAACGTGACGGCCAGCAGCGCTGGCTGGTGGTGCCGCAGACCCCCGAAGAGCTCTGGCCCAAGCTCAAGACCTTCTGGGAAGCGCGCGGCTTCACGCTCGTGCAGGCCGACGCGCAGACGGGCGTGATGGAGACCAACTGGTCGGAGAACCGCGCCAAGTTGCCCAACGACGTCGTGCGCAATGTGCTCGGCCGACTGGCGGGCAACCTCTACGACACCGGCGAACGCGACAGCTTCCGCACACGCATCGAGCGCACCGCCAGCGGCAGCGAGGTCTACATCACCCACCGCGGTGTACAGGAGATCTACGCCGACGAACGCAAGGAAAGCACGACCTGGCGCGCGCGCGCGGGCGACCCGCAGCTGGAAGCCGAATTCCTGAGCCGCCTGATGGTGGCACTGGGCAGCGCGGCCGAACCGGCACGCGCCGCCGTGGCTGCAGCCGCGCCGGCCCCGGCGGCAACGGCAACGCCGCCGGTGACGACCACGTCGCAGACCGGCTCGCTGACCTTGGCCGAGCCCTTCGACCGCGCCTGGCGCCGTGTCGGTGTCGCGCTGGACCGCAGCGGCTTCACGGTCGAGGACCGCGACCGCGCCGCGGGCCTCTACTTCGTGCGCTATGTCGACCCGAAGAGTGCCGGCAAGGAAGAACCGGGCTTCTGGGCCAAGCTCTTCGGCAACCCGGTGAACCCGCTGGCCGCTCTGCGCTACCGCGTCGCGCTCAAGACCACCGACGGCAAGACCGACGTCAGCGTGCAGAGTTCGGCCGGCGCACCCGACGCCAGCGAGAATGCGCGCAACATCATGACGCGGCTGGCACAAGAACTGCGCTGAGCGCGCCGGCCGCGCACGCTGCGCCGCTGGCCGGAACGAAGAAGGGCCATCTCGCGATGGCCCTTCGTTCTGGCGGGGCCGGCATGCGCCGGCCCTGCCGGCATGCGCCGGCCCTGCCGGCACTTCAGCGCTCGGCCACCGGCTTGACGTTGCGGGCGGTCGAGCCCACGTAGAGCTGGCGCGGGCGGCCGATCTTGTACTCGGGGTCGCCGATCATCTCGTTGAGCTGGGCGATCCAGCCCACCGTGCGCGCCAGCGCGAAGACGGCGGTGAACAGGCTCACCGGGATGCCGATGGCGCGCTGCACGATGCCCGAGTAGAAGTCGACGTTGGGGTAGAGCTTGCGGCTGACGAAGTAGTCGTCTTCCAGCGCGATCTTCTCCAGCGCCATCGCCAGCTTGAACAGCGGGTCGTCGTGCAGGCCGGTGGCGGTGAGCACCTCGTGGCAGGTCTCGCGCATCAGCTTGGCCCGCGGGTCGTAGTTCTTGTAGACGCGGTGGCCGAAGCCCATCAGCTTGACGTTGCTGTTCTTGTCCTTCACCTGCTTGATGAACTCGCCGATCTTCTCGACGCCGCCGTTGCGCTGGATGTCGTTGAGCATGCTCAGCGCAGCCTCGTTGGCCCCGCCGTGCGCCGGGCCCCACAGGCAGGCCACGCCGGCGGCGATGGCGGCAAACGGGTTGGTGCCGCTGCTGCCGCACAGGCGCACGGTG
>JAURZK010000061.1 GCA_030653505.1 Rubrivivax sp. | reverse complement strand
AGGCCACGCCCACCTCGCCCTGGCAGCCGACCTCGGCGCCGCTGATGCTGGCGTTTTCCTTGGAGAGGATGCCGATGGCGGCGGCGGTGAGCAGGAAGTCGACCACCATGCCGTCGGACGCGCCCGGCACGAAGCGCGTGTAGTAGTGCAGCACCGCCGGCACGATGCCGGCCGCGCCGTTGGTGGGCGCGGTGACGACACGCCCGCCGGCGGCGTTTTCCTCGTTCACCGCCAGCGCGTAGAGGTTGACCCAGTCCAGCACCTGCAGCGGGTCGCGCAGCGCCTGTTCGGGGTGAGCGGTGAGTGCTTCGCGCAGCGCCTTCGCGCGGCGTTTCACCTTGAAGCCGCCAGGCAGCACGCCGTCGCTGCGGCAGCCGCGTTCGACGCTGTCCTGCATCACACGCCAGATCTTCAGCAGGCCGGCATCGATATCGGCGTCGCTGCGCCAGTGGCGTTCGTTGCGGCGCATCACCTCGGCGATCGTGCCGTCCACTTCCCGGCAGCGCAGCAGCAGTTCATCGCCGCTGTGGAAAGGATGGGGCAGCACGGTCGTGTCGGGGGCGATCACCTTCTGCTTCGCGCCGTCGGCGGCGACTTCCTCGCTGACGACGAAGCCGCCACCCACCGAGTAGTAGACGCGGCTGGCCAGTTCGGCGCCCGCGGCGTCGAAGGCGGTGAAGCGCAGGCCGTTGGCGTGGAAGGGCAGGGTCTCGCGGCGGAAGAACTTCAGGTCGTCGTTCTCGCTGAAGTCGATGCCGTGCCGGCCCAGCAGCAGCAGCCGGCCGGCCTGGCGCAGCGCGGCGAGCATTCCCGGGATGGCGTCGACGTCCACCGTGTCGGGTTCGTGGCCGGCCAGGCCCAGCAATACCGCCTTGTCGCTGCCGTGGCCCTTGCCGGTGGCGCCCAGGCTACCGTAGAGCTGGCTCAGCACACGCGCCGTCTGCGGCAGCTGGCCGTCGTGCTCCAGCCGCAGCGCGAACAGCCGCGCCGCGCGCATCGGCCCCACGGTGTGGCTGCTGCTGGGCCCGATGCCGATCTTGAAGAGGTCGAAGACGGAGACGGCCATGTGCGCTGCATCCCGGGTGGCTGGACCCGCGAGCGTACAGGCTGCGCCCTGGCGCGCGCCTACACTGCCGCCCCAGCCGGCCCCCGCACACGCGCCGACAAAGGAGCGCCCATCAACACCACCGCCACCGTTGCAGGACCCGAGGGGACCTGGTTCGGCCACCCCAAGGGGCTGTTCATCCTCTTCCTGACCGAGATGTGGGAACGCATGAGCTATTACGGCATGCGCTCGCTGCTCGTGCTCTATATGGTGAACCACCTCTTCGTGCAACCCGATGTCGGGCGCGAGGTGCTCGGCTTCAATGCGTTGAAGGCCGCGCTGGAGAGTGCCTTCGGCGTCATGACGCCGCAGGCGCTGTCGTCGCAGGTCTACGGCCTGTACACCGGCTTCGTCTACCTCACGCCTTTTTTCGGCGGCATGCTGGCCGACCAGTTGCTGGGGCGGCGCAAGTCCATCGTGGCCGGCGGCGTGCTGATGGCCATCGGCCACTTCCTGATGGCCGCCGAAGGCCTGTTCTTCGTCGCGCTGATGTTCCTGATCCTCGGCAACGGCTGCTTCAAGCCCAACATCTCGACCCAGGTGGGCGGTCTCTACGCCGCCGACGACCCGCGGCGTGACCGTGCGTACTCGATCTTCTACGTCGGCGTGAATCTGGGCGCCTTCATGGCGCCGCTGATCTGCGGCACGCTGGGCCAGGTGGTGGGCTGGCACTACGGCTTCGCCGCTGCCGGCGTGGGCATGCTGCTGGGGCTGGCGGTCTACCTGTTGAACCAGGACAAGCTGCCCGTCGAGCCGCTGCCGACGGCGTCACGTTCGAAGCCCATCGCCGGGCTGGCGGCCTATGTGCTGGGCGTGCCGGTGGGCATCTTCGTCCTCTTGCTCATGCTGACCCTGCCACCGGCCGTGCCGCTGACGCTGGCCGTGCTGGTGGTGGGTTCCAGCCTGGTGTGGATGGTGCGCCTGCCGCGCGAGGACCGGCCGCGCGTGATGGCCATCACCGCGGCCTGCATGGTGACGGCCGCGTTCTGGGCCGTCTACGAGCAGCAGGGCAACACGATGCAGCTCTGGGCCGACCAGAGCACCCACTGGCCGACGATCTTCGGCTTCACGATCCCGTCGACGTGGTACCAGTCCTTCAACCCCTTCATGATTTGGGTGCTGGTGCCGCTGCTGAACATGGTCTGGGCCTGGCAGGCGCGGCGCGGGCAGGAACCGTCGAGCCTGAACAAGATGGCCATGGGCTGCGTCATCCTGGGGCTGGGCTTCGTGATCATGATCGTGGCCTCTTCGGGCATGGCGCCCGACGCACAGTTGAGCGTGCTGTGGCTGCTGGGCTCGACGCTGATCTTCACCATCGGCGAGCTCTACCTGTCGCCCGTGGGGCTGTCCTTCGTCACCAAGGTCTCACCCGCGCGTTTTGTCTCGATGATGATGGGCGTGTGGTTCCTGTCCAGCTTCGTCGGCAACTACATGACGGGCTACCTGGGCACCTACTACGAGAAGATGCCGCGCCAGCAGTTCTTCCTCATGCTCACCGTTATCGGCGTGGTCGCGGGGCTGTTGCTGTTCGTGATGAACCGGCTGCTCGGCCGCATCGTGGGGGCGCATGACAGGCAGGAGGTGGCGGCGCGTTGAGCCTGGGAAGGTATGGATGGGCCGCTGCGTCGACGCGAGGGAGCCGCGCTCGCTTTGAACCGGGCTCGACTGCAGGCGGCCTTCGACCCACAGCGGACGCTCGCATTCCTGCCCGCACGGCACCGCCCTGCAGCCACAGTCGCCAGCACGCGGCACGCCAACGAACGACGCCACCGGGCCGCGAACAGCCTATCGCCCGCCCAGTGGCACCAGCCTACGCCATCACTCGGCGTACGCACTCATCGGCACACAGCTGCAGAACAGGTTGCGGTCGCCATAGACATTGTCGACACGCCCCACCGGCGCCCAGTACTTCTGCTGGCGCAGGGTGGCCAGCGGGTAGGCCGCTTCTTCGCGGGTGTAGGGGTGCGTCCACTCGGCCACCAGCAGCGCCGCCGCGGTGTGCGGCGCGTTCTTCAGCGGGTTGTCGTCCTGCGGCCATTCACCGCGTTCGACCCGCGCGATCTCGCCGCGGATGGCGATCATCGCGTCGACGAAGCGGTCGAGCTCGGCCAGCGGTTCACTTTCGGTCGGCTCGATCATCAGCGTGCCGGCCACCGGGAAGCTGAGCGTCGGGGCGTGGAAGCCGTAGTCGATGAGGCGCTTGGCCACGTCCTCGGCGCCGACACCCGTGGTCTTGGCGAGGCCCCGGATATCGAGGATGCACTCGTGCGCCACGCCGCCGCCCTTGAGCGTGGTGTCGCCGCCCGAGTACAGCACGGGGTAGTGTTCGGCCAGACGCGCGGCGATGTAGTTGGCGGAAAGTATCGCCACCTCGGTGGCGCTGCGCAGACCCTCGGCGCCCATCATGCGGCAGTACATCCAGCTGATGGGCAGCACCGCGGCATTGCCCAGAGGCGCCGCGCTCACCGCGCCCACGCTGTGCTCGCCGCCGATGCCCGCCGTGCGGTGCGCGGGCAGGAAGGGCACCAGGTCGGCCACCACGGCCACCGGACCCACCCCCGGCCCGCCGCCGCCGTGCGGGATGCAGAAGGTCTTGTGCAGGTTCAGGTGGCTCACGTCGCCGCCGAACTCGCCCGGCGCGGCCACGCCCACCAGCGCGTTCATGTTCGCGCCGTCGACGTAGACCCGCCCGCCGTGCTGGTGCACCAGCGCGCAGAGTTCCTTCACGCGCACCTCGAACACACCGTGCGTGCTCGGGTAGGTGATCATCACCGCGGCCAGCTTGGCACTGTGCTGTTCGCACTTGGCCTGCAGGTCGTCCATGTCGACGTTGCCCATCGCGTCGCACTTGGTGACGACCACCGTCATGCCCGCCATCTGCGCGCTGGCCGGGTTGGTGCCGTGCGCGCTCTCGGGGATCAGGCAGATGTCGCGCTGGCCTTCGCCCCGGCTCTCGTGCCAGGCCTTGATGACCAGCAGCCCGGCGTATTCACCCTGCGAACCCGCGTTGGGCTGCAGGCTCACGCCGGCATAGCCCGTGGCCTGCGCCAACCAGGCGCAGAGCTGGTCGTTCATCGCCCAATAGCCCGCCAGCTGATCACGCGGCGCAAAGGGATGCACGTTCGCAAACTCGGGCCAGGTGATGGGGATCATCTCGCTGGTGGCATTGAGCTTCATGGTGCAGCTGCCCAGCGGGATCATGCTGCGGTCCAGCGCCAGGTCCTTGTCGCTCAGGCTGCGGATGTAGCGCAGCATCTGCGTTTCGCTGTGGTGGGTGTTGAAGACCGGGTGCGTCAGGTAGGGGCTGGCGCGGCGCAGTGCCGGCGGGATCAGCGGCTCGATGCCCTTCTCGTGGTCGGCCACCCGGGGCAGAACCTGGCCCGACTCCATGAACCAGCCCCACAACTGCACGAGGTCTTCGCGCGTCGTCGTCTCGTCGAGCGTGATGCCCAGGTGCAGGTCGCTGGCGCGGCGCAGGTTGGCGCCTTCGGCGAGAGCGCGTTTCAGGATGATGTCGGTGCGCACACCGGTCTCGACGGTCAGCGTGTCGAACGCGTAGGGCGTCACTACCTTGTGGCCCAGGGCGCGCAGCCCTTCGGCAAGGACGGCGGTGTAGCTGGCCACCCGCTGCGCGATGCGCTTCAGTCCGGCAGGCCCGTGGTAGACGGCGTACATGCTGGCCATCACCGCCAGCAGCACCTGTGCCGTGCAGATGTTGGAAGTGGCCTTCTCGCGGCGGATGTGCTGTTCACGCGTCTGCAGCGCCAGCCGGTAGGCGGGCTGGCCGTGCGTGTCGACGCTGACACCCACCAGGCGGCCGGGCATGCTGCGCTTCCACTCGTCGCGGCAGGCCAGGTAGGCGGCGTGCGGGCCGCCGCCGCCCATCGGCACGCCGAAACGCTGCGTGTTGCCGACGACGATGTCGGCGTCGAACTCGCCCGGCGGCACCAGCAGCGTGAGCGCCAGCAGGTCGGCCGCGACGATGAAGGCGGCCTGCTTGGCATGCGCCTGTTCGACGTAGGGGCGCAGGTCGTGGATGAGGCCGGTGGTGCTGGGGTACTGCGCGATGACGGCGAAGTAGTCGTTCTCGGCCATCAGCTGCGGCGCCATGCCCACCAGCAGCTTCAGGCCCAGCGGCGCGGCGCGGGTGCGCAGCACCTCGATGGTCTGCGGGTGGCAGTCGCCGGCGACGATGACGGTGTCGGACTTCGACCTCACGCTGCGCTTGGCCAGCGTCATCGCCTCGGCGGCGGCGGTGGCCTCGTCGAGCATCGACGCGTTGGCCATCGCCATGCCGGTGAGCTCGCAGACCATGGTCTGGAAGTTCACCAGCGCTTCCATGCGGCCCTGGCTGATCTCGGCCTGGTAGGGCGTGTAGGCGGTGTACCAGGCGGGGTTCTCGAGGATGTTGCGCAGGATGACGCCCGGTGTGTGCGTGCCGTGGTAACCCTGGCCGATGTAGCTTTTCAGCACCTGGTTCTTGGCCGCCAGGGCCTTCAACTCGGCAAGCGCCTGGGCCTCCGTCAGCGGTGCGGGCAGGTCCATCGGCTTGCTGCGTGCGATGGCGCGCGGCACGATGGCCTCGATCAGCGCCCGGCGCGTGAAGTTGGGGATGCCGGCGCCGATGACGCCGAGCATCAGCGCCTCGTCCTCTGCGTAGGGGCCGATGTGGCGGGCGGCGAACTCGGTGGCGTTCTCGAGTTCACCGAGAGGCTTCAGGGCAGACATCAGCATGGCGGCGTTCCAGGCAGGGCAAGGCGGGCGGGTCAGGCGGAGGGGCTCACAAGGTCTTGAGCAGCGCGTCGTAGGCCGGCGGGTCCATCAGGGCCTCGAACTCGGCCATGTTGGTGAGGTGCACCTTGAAGAACCAGCCGTTGCCCAGCGGGTCGGTGTTGGCCAGCGAGGGGTCGCCCTTCAGCGCGGTGTTGACTTCCACGACCTCGCCACTCACCGGCATGTAGATGTCGGCCGCGGCCTTCACGCTTTCGACGACGCCGGCGACCTCGCCCTTCTTGTAGCTGCGCCCGACCTCGGGCAGGTCGACGAAGACCACGTCACCCAGCGCGTCCTGCGCGTGGTGGGTGATGCCGACGACTGCGGCCTCGTGGTCTTCGATGTTGATCCACTCGTGGTCGGGGGTGTACATGGTGGTCATCGGTGTGCTCCAGTCAGGAAGAGAGTCAGTTGGGGTCGGGATATCAAGCTTCCCCGCGCGGAACCGGCTTCGCCGGGCCGCTGCGGGCGGCCCCCTCGGGGGGTAGCGAGCGATAGCGAGCTGGGGGGTCAACGTTTGTAGCGATGCGGGGCGAACGGCATGGGCGTGACGCGCATCGGCAGTCGCTTGCCGCGCACCTCGGCGTAGACCTCGTGCTGCGGCTGCGCGTGGTCGACAGGCAGGTAGGCCATCGCGATGGGTTGGTTGACGGTGGGCGCCAGCGTGCCGCTGGTCACGGTGCCGAGCTTGTGGCCATGGGCGTCGAAAAGCACCGTGCCTTCGCGCACCGGCACACGCTCCAGGCCGACCAGGCCCACGCGCTTGCTGGGTGCGGCGCCGGCCAGGTGGCTCTCGATGGCCGCTGCGCCCGGGTAGCCGCCGGCGCGTGCGCCGCCGGGGCGGCGCACCTTCTGGATCGCCCAGGTCAGGCCGGCCTCCACGGGGCTCGTCGTTTCGTCGATGTCGTGGCCGTAGAGGCACAGGCCGGCTTCCAGGCGCAGCGTGTCGCGTGCGCCCAGGCCGGCGGGTTTCACCTCGGGCTGGGCCAGCAGGGTTTCGGCCAGCGTGACGGCGTGTTCGGCCGGCACGCTGATCTCGAAGCCGTCTTCACCGGTGTAGCCCGAACGCGTGACGAAGCAGGCGATGCCTGCCAGGTCGAAGAGGCCACCCGTCATGAAGACCATCCGGGCCACGGCCGGATTCAGCCGCGCCAGCGCGTCCACCGCCTGCGGGCCCTGCAGCGCGAGCAGCGCACGCTCGGGCATCGGCAGCACGTGGCAGCGGTGGCCGATATGGGTTTGCAGGTGCCTGATGTCGGCGTCCTTGCAGCCGGCATTGACGACGAGGAAGAGCTCGCCGAAAGCCGGCTGGGCCACCGCGTCGGGGCGCACGATCATCAGGTCGTCGAGCAGGCCGCCGCTGGTGTTGGTGAAGAAGGCGTAGCGCTGCCTGCCGGCACCGAGATCGACGACGTCGACAGGCACCAGCGTTTCCAGTGCCGCCGCGGCGTCGGCGCCGACGAGGCGCAACTGGCCCATGTGTGACACATCGAACAGCGCCGCGGCCTCGCGGCAGTGTTTGTGCTCGGCGATGACGCCGGCCGGGTACTGCACCGGCATCGCGTAGCCGGCGAAGGGCACCATGCGTGCGCCCAGGCGCAGGTGCAGCGCGTGCAGCGGGGTGTGCAGCAGCGGGGTGTCGGGGGCGGAGGACATGCGCAGACCTTTCGAGGGCGTCGATGCAGGCACCGCCATGGGCGGTGTGCCGGGCCCTCGCTGTCCGCTTTACCTGAGAGATTCAGCGCTGCCCCGTCGTGTGCCCCAGCACATCGATCGGCAGGCCTTGCCCCTTCGGTGGGCCGCCTGTCTACCCGGCGGCCTCTCTCCAGTGAGGTGAAGAAGTCAGTCCTTTTGCCTGAGCGTTCGAGGGGGCAACCAGTCCTTCCTCTGCGCCTTCGGCGGCCTCTTCGAGGCTCTCTCCTGACGGCGAGCAGTGTAGCAGTGGGCCTTCGCGCCGCCCGGTCAGAAGAGCTTGCCGACGTTGAGCAGCGTCAAGATGCCCAGCGCCGCGAAGATGGCCGCCGCGATGCCGTGCACCCACGCCATCGAGACCCTATTCGCGATGGCGTCACTCAGGAAGACGGCGGGCACGTTGCTGATCATCATGCCCAGCGTGGTGCCGGCCACCACGGCCACCAGCTCGGGGTAGCGCGCGGCCAGCGCCACGGTGGCGATCTGGGTCTTGTCGCCCATCTCGGCGAGGAAGAAGGCCACCACCGTGGTGCCGAAGACACCGAAGCGTCCCGCGGCATGTGCTTCGTCGGCGTCGATCTTGTCGGGCACCAGCATCCACGCCGCCATCGCCAGGAAGCTCAGGCCGATGGTCCAGCGCAGGACATCCGGGCCCAGCGCATTGGCCACCCAGCCGCCCAAGGCGCCCGCCGCGGCATGGTTGGCCAGCGTGGCCACCAGGATGCCGGCGATGATGGGCCAGGGCCTGCGGAAGCGTGCCGCCAGCAACATGGCCAGCAGCTGCGTCTTGTCTCCCATCTCGCCGAGGGCGACGACACCGGTGGAGACGAGGAAGGCTTCCATGCTGAGTTTTCCAGAGGGCCGGCAAGGGACGATGGACTGCACTGCCGCCCCGGCCCGTCCGGGAGGCAGCGCAGTCAAAGGTCTGGCCAGGCTTGGAAGCTGCTCGCACCATGACCGTGAGGGTCAAGTGTGTTGACGCGAGCCCCTGCGTGTGCAGGGCGGCTACTCCCCGATGACGAGAGCAGGCGCGATTCTAGTGGCCACCTGGGCCGACCGACGCGCCGACAATCCGTCACCGCAGCCACCCCCCGGGAGATCCCAAGTGAAGGCCTACGACATCGAAGTGCAGCGTCTGAAGTCGATGAGACACGACCGGGGCCTGATCGAGGTCAACATCGACGCGTTGGTGATGACCCGCGCGCTGCGCGACGACGAGTCCGGCGTCAGCTGCCTGCGCCTGCCGGTCGAACATGCCCGCACGCTGCTGATCCTGCTGAAGCAACAGTTCGCCGAACTCGACAAGCTGCAGCCGCGCAGCCGGCGCTCGGGGCGCTGCTGAGCGGGCGGGGCCGGGGCGCGCCGACGCCGGCCACGTCTACACCGGTCTGGCCAAGGGCAGGTTCAGCAACAGGTTCTGCGGCTTGCAGCGCAGCACACCTTCCGCATTGCGCATCAGCCCCAGGTAGACGGGCTTGCCGGCGACGTCGGCGCGCATGTCGCGGCGGTCGGAGAATTCCAGGCGGAAGAGGCTGACCAGGCGCGCCAGACGCTCGTCGTCGACCGGGCGGTCTTCGTACAGGTCGTCGAGCAGCTTGCTGGCCTCGGCGTCCAGGCCCAGATGCCAGCGCCACTGCGGGTCGTCGATCTTCTGCTGCGGCGTGATGCGCACGTCGACGCCCAGCAGGTGCCGCACCCAGCGCTCCAGCACACCCGACAGCGCCTTCAGCCCCGAGTGCGCGTGCGTGAGGTGGAAGGCCAGGCCGTGGCCGAGCTCCTGCCTGATCTCGTGCGTGAGGTCGAGCAGGAAGCTGTGCCGGCCGCCGGGCCGGGCTGCCTCGGCCCAGTAGGCGGCGGCGTTGTCGGCTTGCAGCACCTGCATCTGCACCGCCTTCAGCGGCTGCGCGGCCTGCGCCAGCAGGCGGCCCAGGTCGCCGAAGCCGTGCGTCTCGCGTTGCAGGTCCAGCGTCTCCTTGTCGCCGGCGAGCAGGCGGCCCTCGTGCGTGCTCAGGCGCTGGGTGCGGAACAGCATCTCGGCGGCGCGGGCCTCGAAGGCGCTGGGCTCGGCTTCGCCGCTGCCGTCGAGCAGGCCGCGCAGCACCGCCTGCACGACGAGGTCGATGAACAGCGGTGGCACGTGGACGTGCCCGCTGCGCCACAGGCCCAGCAGCCAGCCTTCCAGCGTGCCGGCCTGCAGCAACGCGTCGCGCAGGGTCAGGAAGTGGGTGTAGTTCTCGCGTGCGTCGGCATCCTTCAGCGCGGCGAGTTCGGCCGCAGGCACCGGGCGCAGCGGGTCGCGCTGCAGTGCTTCGTGCAGGCGAATTTCGGCGCGGCAGGATTCGGGCACCAGCGCCAGTTCGGGCCGGGCCAGCCAGGCCGCGAGGTAGGCCGGCGTGGGCACCAGCCAGCCTTCGGCATTGCGATCGAGCCGTGCGTAGCCGCAGGCGGGCCAGAAGTCAGGGGTCACGGGGTGTAGGGAGTCGGCGGCGTCGGGGCGGCTGCCATTCTGGCCGACGCGGGCCGCAGGCGCGCGCGTGCCGAGGCAAAGCCCGGTGGTAGGCTGCCCCGTCGAGGCGCCGGCGCAACGCGACCGCCTGCCACCGCAGGCGTGGATCCACGAAGAGCGCTGCCAGCGGCCCAGCGCCGCCGACATCGACAGCCACTTCGCCGAGCGCGACCGCCGCGGCCGTGAGCGTTACCTGGGCCTGGGCTCCGAGATGGCGGCGGGCTGGCAGGAACACGGCATCACCTCGCTGGCGCGGTACTGCACCAGCAAGATCACGTACGACCCCGACCGCGCCGCCGAGAGCTCGGCAGCGCAGCAGGCGCTGCTGCGCGAAAGCGGCTTCCTCGATTGACGGCGCCGGCGCCGCGCCTCAGCCGGCGAACAGCCGTACCTGCGCGGCTTGCAGCCCCAGCCGCACCGCGCTGCCCACCGCGAAGGCCGCGCCGCCGGCCTGGTGCGGGTGGTCGACGTGCAGGGCGTGGCTGCCCACGCGCACGCTGTAGCGCGTGAACTCGCCGAGGAACTCGCTGGCCTCGACAGTGCCGGGCAGTGCGATACCTTGCACGTCGGTCGTGGCGTTCGCGGCTTCGATGTGCAGCGCATGCGGCCGAAAGCCCAGCGTCAGCGCATCGCCCGCCGGCGCCTGCAGACCCGCGGGCAGTTGCACGTCACCCAGGCCGGCCACGTCCAGCGTCAGCGCGTCGCCCTGGCGTGCTCGAACACGCGCCGGCAGCAGGTTGGTCGTGCCGACGAAGCCGGCGACGAAGATGTTGGCCGGTTCGTCGTACAGCGTCACCGGCGCGCCCACCTGCTGCACCACGCCCTGGTCGAGAACGGCCATGCGGTCGGCCGTGGTCATGGCCTCTTCCTGGTCGTGGGTGACGAAGATGGTGGTCAGCCCCAGCCGGCGCTGCATGGCCAGCAGTTCCTGGCGCATCTGCACACGCAGCGTCTTGTCCAGGTTGGACAGTGGCTCGTCCAGCAGCAGCACCTGCGGCTCGTTGACGATGGTGCGCGCCAGCGCCACACGCTGCTGCTGGCCGCCGCTGAGCTGGTTGGGCCGCCGCTGGGCGTAGCTGCCCAGCCCGACGAGTTCCAGCGCCGCACCCGCCTTGGCCTTGATCGTGGCCTTGTCGACCTTGCGTTCCACCAGCCCGAACGCCACGTTGTCCCACACTGTCATGTGCGGCCACAGCGCGTAGATCTGGAACACCATGCCGACGTTGCGCAGCCAGGGCGGTAGGGGGCTCACGTCCTGGCCGTCGATGAGCACCTCGCCGTGCTGGTGGCGGTTGAAGCCGGCGATCAGCCGCAGCAGCGTGCTCTTGCCCGAACCCGAGGGCCCGAGCAGAGCGAAGAACTCGCCGGGCTGGATGTCCAGGCTCACGTCCTTCAGCACCTCGGTCTTGCCGTAGGCCAGCCGCACGTGGCGGCATTGCACGCTGACTTTTTTCATCGTTGTTCTCCGGGGGCGTGGGCTGGGGCTGATGGGGCCAGAGCCAGCGGCGGCAGCTTGTCGTCGACCGGGCGTTGCGTCAGCCGGCTGCCCGTGCGTTCGACGACCACGTGCGATATCCAGGTGCCGACGGCCACGACGATGATCGCCAGCACACCCAGCGCCGCACCGGGGCCGCGGCCGGCCACGCTCTGCATGTAGAGGTAGATGCCGTAGCTCATCGGTGCCTGCGAATCGGCCGAGACGAGCAGGATGGTGGCCGACAGCTCCACCGCCGCGGTGATGAAGCTGGTGACGAAGCCGGCGAGGATGCCGCCCACCATCAGCGGCACCATCACGCGCTGGATGGTGCGCAGCTTGGTCGCGCCCAGGCTCTCGGCGGCTTCCTCCAGGCTCACGTGCACCTGCTGCAGCGCCGCCACGCAACTGCGCAGCGCATAGGGCAGGCGGCGCACGGCATAGGCCAGCATGATCATCACCCACGTACTCGTCAGCAGGATCTCGGTGCCCGGCAGCACCATGCCCTTGAACAGGCGCAGGTAGCCGATGGCCAGCACGATGCCCGGCACGGCCAGCGAGGCGGTGGCGATCCAGTCCAGCCACTGGCGCGCCGGCAGCTTGGTGCGCAGGATGAGGTAGGCGATGGTCACGCCCAGCAGCACGTCCAGCACGGCGGCCAGGCCGCAGTAGAGCAGCGTGTT
>JAURZK010000068.1 GCA_030653505.1 Rubrivivax sp. | reverse complement strand
CGCCGACCTGGTGATGCAGAGCTTCTGCCACACCGCAGCCTACCCGAAGCCCGTGGACGTGAAGACGCACCGCGAGCTGCCGGCCTTCATGAGCAACCGCGGCGGCATCTCCCTTCGCCCGGGCGACGGCATCATCCACAGCTGGCTCAACCGCATGCTGCTGCCGGATACGGTCGGCACCGGCGGCGACAGCCACACACGTTTCCCCATCGGCATCAGCTTCCCGGCGGGCTCGGGGCTCGTCGCCTTCGGCGCCGCCACCGGCGTGATGCCGCTGGACATGCCCGAGAGCGTGCTGGTGCGCTTCAAGGGCAAGATGCAGCCCGGCGTGACGCTGCGCGACCTGGTGCATGCGATTCCGCTCTTCGCCATCAAGCAGGGCCTGCTGACGGTGGCCAAGGCCGGCAAGGTCAACGAGTTCTCGGGCCGCATTCTCGAGATCGAGGGCCTGCCCGACCTGAAGGTCGAACAGGCCTTCGAACTGAGCGATGCTTCTGCCGAACGCAGCGCCGCCGGCTGCACCATCAAGCTCAACCAGGCGCCGGTGATCGAGTACCTGAACAGCAACATCGTGCTGCTGAAGAACATGATCGCCCAGGGCTACGCCGACAAGCGCAGCATCGAGCGCCGCATCGCCAAGATGGAAGAGTGGCTGGCCGCGCCCACGCTGCTGCAGGCCGACAGCGACGCCGAATACGCCCACGTGCTCGAGATCGACATGGACCAGATCAAGGAGCCCATCCTGTGCTGCCCGAACGACCCCGACGACGCGAAGTTCCTGAGTGAAGTCGCCGGCACGAAGATCGACGAGGCCTTCATCGGCAGCTGCATGACCAACATCGGCCACTTCCGCGCCGCGGCCAAGCTGCTGGGTGGCAAGCGCGACATCCCGGTCAAGCTGTGGGTGGCGCCGCCCACCAAGATGGACGAGACCGAGCTCATCAAGGAAGGCCACTACGCCAACTTCGGTGCCGCCGGTGCGCGCACCGAGATGCCCGGCTGCAGCCTGTGCATGGGCAACCAGGCGCAGGTGCGTGAAGGGGCCACGGTCGTCAGCACGTCCACACGCAACTTCCCGAACCGCCTGGGCAAGAACACCAACGTCTTCCTCGCCTCGGCCGAGCTGGCGGCCATCGCCAGCAAGCTGGGCAAGCTGCCGACGGTGGCGGAGTACCAGGCCGAGATGGGCATCGTCAACGCCGACGGTCCGGCCATCTACCGCTACATGAACTTCGACCAGATCGAGGAGTACGCGGACGTCGCCAAGGCCGTGACAGCCTGACGCCACGGCTTCACGCTGCGCCTGAACGGCCCGCTACGGCGGGCCGCTTTGGCTGCGCCTGAACGGCCCGCGACGGCGGACCGCTTTCATGGCGCGGACGGCTGACGCTTCAGGCCTGGCGTGTGCCGGCGCGCTGCCTGCGCGGCTGCGCTGACACGGGCAGCGGTGCCAGCGGAAGCCGCCGCATGCCCGGCGTCGACAGGTCGGCCAGCGTCACACCGTCCAGCGCCTCGAGAAATCGAACCATGGCCTCGTGCAGCACCGACTCCAGCCGACAGCGGCCTGCCAGGCTGCAGGTGTTCAGCAGGGGGTCGAAGCACTCCAGCAGCGTGAAGTCGGTTTCGGTGTGGCGAATCACCTCGCCCACGCGGGTCTCGCTGGCCGGTGCCAGCAGGCGCAGGCCACCGCCGCGGCCGCGCGTGGTTTCCAGGTAGCCCAGCGCGGCCAACGACATCACCACCTTCTGCAGGTGGCTGCGCGAGATGCCGTGGGCCCGCTCGATCTCGGCTATGGTGACCGGCGTACCGCGGCCGGCGTGCGCGGCACAGTACATCAGCACCCGCAAGCTGTAGTCGGTCCACTTGGTCAGCTGCATCGAAGGGTCTCCTGCCGCACAGAATGCGGTGCCCAATGGCGCCAATCTTGCGCTGCGTCAACAAGACGGACGGAACCGGCTGACAGCACCGGCGACAACGGCTCCAATAGCGCATCTGACCTGAATCTTTGGCCCGGCCGGCGAAGCGCCGTGGGCTCCACTTCCTGAACCACATGCAGAGCAGCCTGTGAAGACGAGATCCGCAAAGCAACAGCGCGGCCTGGCCGGGCCCACCTGGCTGCTGGTGTTGCTGGCCGTGGTCGCGGGCATCGCTGCCGGCATCGGCGGCTACACGATGGTCTATGCCGAGGGGCTGTCGTACATGAGCTCCGACCCCAAGGTCTGCGCCAACTGCCACATCATGAATTCGCAGTACGACTCGTGGCAGAAGTCCAGCCACCACGCGGTGGCCGGCTGTGCCGACTGCCATCTGCCGCACGACTTCGTCGGCAAGTGGACGGCCAAGGCCATCAACGGCTGGCACCACTCGAAGGGCTTCACGCTGCAGGACTTCGACGAGCCGATCACGATCAAGCCCTACAACAGCCGCATCCTGCAAGAGAGCTGCCTGGCCTGCCACGGCGACCTGGTGCACGAAGCTGCCGCCGAAACCGGTCGCCCCGGTGAATTCACCTGCGTGCACTGCCACCAGACCGTCGGCCATGGCGCCCGCGCCGGCCTGGGCGGCCCTGCTTCCTGATTCCGGAGCTTGTTTTGAACCTCCCTGAGCACACCATGAAAAAGACCCAACGCGGCGTTTCCACACTGTTGCTGGTCGGGCTGCTGGTCGTCGTGGCGATCGCCGCCGCCGGCGCCACCGCGATGCTGACCAACATCTTCGACCGCAAACAGGAGGCCAAGGTCACCACGACACGGCTGGTCGAGGTGACACAGGACACCACCGACCCCGCGAAGTGGGGCGTCAACTGGCCCAAGCAGTACGACAGCTACCTTCTCACCGCGCAGTCCACGCGCACCCGCTTCGGCGGCCACGGTGGCAGCGAGGCCTTGCCCGAGCAGAAGATCGAGCGCGACCCCTGGCTGAAGAAGATGTTCCTGGGTTACGCCTTCTCCATCGACTACCGCGACCGCCGCGGCCACGCCTACATGCTGAAGGACCAGGAAGAGACCGCACGCCTTACGAAACCGCAATCGGGCTCCTGCCTGCACTGCCACGCCACCGTGATGCCGCTGTACCGTGAACTCGGTGGCGGCGACGCCGCCAAGGGCCTGGAGGCCAGCTACAAGTTCAGCTACAAGGACCTGAACAAGAAGCTGCACGACATGGGCCACGGCCATTCGGTGAGCTGCGGCGACTGCCACGACGCGAAGACCATGCAGCTCATCGTCACGCGGCCGGGTTTCATCCAGGGCATCCAGAAGGTGGCCAATTCCGACGTCGAGACGCCGTTCGCCCCGTCCATCGAACGCTGGCGCGCCGCCGGGAAGGCCAAGCCCTACGACCCGAACACCGACGCCACCCGCACCGAGATGCGCTCCTTCGTCTGCGCCCAGTGCCACGTCGAGTACTACTGCTCGACGCAGCTGCCGCTGACCTTCCCCTGGGGCAAGGGCCTGAAGGCCGATCAGCAGGAGGCCTACTGGAACGAAACCAAGTTCCCCAGCGGCGAACGTTTCTTCGACTACAAACACGCCGAAACCGGTGCCCCCATCCTGAAGGCACAGCATCCCGAGTTCGAGCTCTGGAGCCAGGGTGTGCACGCACGCAGCGGTGTCTCCTGCGCCGACTGCCATATGCCGTATCAGCGTGATGGCGCCACCAAGGTGTCCGACCACTGGGTGCGCAGCCCGCTGCTGAACATCAACCGCGCCTGCCAGACCTGCCACAAGCAATCAGAAGAAGAGATCAAGAAGCGCGTCGACCTCATCCAGCAACGCAATTTCGACCTGCTGCAACGCGGCGGCGTGGCCATCACGGCGCTCATCGACACCATCAACGCAGCCAAGAAGGCGGGTGCCACGCCGGAACAGCTGAACGAGGCGCTGGAACTGCAGCGCAAGGCGCAGTGGCGGCTGGACTTCATCGCCGCCGAGAACTCGATGGGCTTCCACGCGCCGCAGGAAGCGGCCAAGGTGCTGGGCGAGGCGGTGGACTATGCGCGCCAGGGTGAGGTCTTCGTCGCCAGGCTGGGCATCGGTGTGGCCAAGGTGGCGGTGGCGAGCACGCCTGCCGCGGCACCGGCACCGTCACCGACTACCAAGAAGCCCTGAACAAGGCCGCGACCCGGCCGCGAGTGATGCGGTCACGGGCGCGGTCAGGGGCGCGGTCAGGGACGCGGCACGGGGCGCTGGCCGGTCGAAGCATGCAGGGGCGACCGATAGAATCGAGAGCTCCCGTCGACCCGCCGAGCGCATGGCCACAGACCACAAAGACCCGAAAGCCGGCCCCCCGGCAGCGGCCAAGCCGAGCAACTTCCTGCGCGGCATCGTCGAACGCGACCTCGAGACCGGCGCCTACGCCGGCCGCCACTTCGGCGGCAGCCCGGGCGACGCAGCGCACCACGCCGCCGGCGCGCTGGACGCGGCGAAGATCCGCACGCGCTTCCCGCCCGAGCCCAACGGCTACCTGCACGTCGGCCACGCCAAGAGCATCTGCCTGAACTTCGGTCTGGCCCGCGACTACGGCGGCATCTGCCACCTGCGTTTCGACGACACCAACCCCGAGAAGGAAGAGCAGGAGTACGTCGACGCCATCATCGAGGCCGTGCACTGGCTGGGCTTCGACTGGACGGTGGGCGGCACCAGCCACCTCTACTACGCCAGCGACTACTTCGACTTCATGTACCGCGCTGCCGAGGCGCTGGTGGTCGCCGGGCTGGCCTACGTCGACGAACAGTCGGCCGAAGAGATGCGCGCCAACCGCGGCGACTTCAACACACCCGGCACCGCCAGCCCCTGCCGCAGCCGCACGCCGCAAGAGAACCTGGCCCGCCTGCGCGAGATGCGCGACGGCCAGCTGGCCGACGGCGCCGCCGTGCTGCGCGCGAAGATCGACCTGGCGTCGCCCAACATCAACCTGCGCGACCCCACGCTCTACCGCATCAAGCGCGCCACGCACCACAACACCGGCGACCGCTGGTGCATCTACCCGATGTACACCTACGCCCACCCCATCGAGGACGCGCTGGAGTGCATCACGCACAGCATCTGCACGCTGGAATTCGAAGACCAGCGCCCCTTCTACGACTGGCTGCTGGAACACCTGGCCGACCTGGGCCTGCTGGCGCGCCCACTGCCGCGGCAGCACGAGTTCGGGCGCCTGAACCTGAGCTACATCGTCACCAGCAAGCGCAAGCTGAGGCAGCTGGTGGAAGAAGGCCATGTCACGGGTTGGGACGACCCGCGCATGCCCACGCTCTTCGGCCTGCGCCGTCGCGGCTACACACCCGCGAGCATCCGCGCCATGGCCGACGGCAGCGGTGCGTCCAAGACCAACATCTGGCTCGACTACAGCGTGCTCGACGGCTGCCTGCGCGCCGACCTCGAAAGTCAGGCCCCGCGCGCGATGGCCGTGCTCGAACCGCTGAAGCTGGTGCTGACGAACTGGGCCGAGGTCAACGGCGCCGATGCCCACCTCGAACCCTGCACCGCGCCGGCGCACCCGCAGCACCCCGAACTCGGCCAGCGCCGGTTCACGCTGGGGCGCGAGGTCTGGATCGAACGCGACGACTTCGCCGAGCTGCCGGCCAAGGGCTTCTTCCGCCTGTATCCACCCAAGACGCAGCCTGACGGCAGCGCAGTGCCGGGGAACAAGGTGCGCCTGAAGTACGGCATGGTCGTCGAGTGCACCGGCTGCGAAAAGGACGCCGAAGGCCGCGTGACGCAGGTGCTGGCGCGTGTGCTGCCCGACACCAAGAGCGGCACACCCGGCGCCGACGCCGTGAAGGTCAAGGGCACCATCACCTGGGTGGGTGTGGCCGACGCGCTGCCGGTGACGCTGAAGCTCTACGACCGCCTGTACACGGAAGCGCAGCCTGAGGCCGGCGGGCGCGACCACCTGACGGTGCTGAACCCGAAGAACCTGGTGGTGGCGCAGGGCTGGCTGGAACCTTCGCTGGCCGGCACGCCGCACGAGGCGCGTTTCCAGTTCGAGCGCCACGGCTACTTCATCGCCGACCGTGTGGAGCACCTGCCCGGTGCCCCGGTCTTCAATCGCATCACCACGCTCAGGGACAGCTGGGCGGCGTAGAGTGAACAACCTCTCCGTTGCGAAGGAGCCGACCATGCCCACCTCACGCACGTTTGCTCATGCCAAGCCGCTCGCCGCCACCCTGGCGCTGCTGGCCACCTGCATCATCCTCAGCCTGCCCGCCTCGGCCGGCGAAGTCGAGGTCAGGTTCGTCGATCCCGACAAGTTCGCCGACGTGGGGCGCAGCAACCGCGAACGCGAGCGCACGATGTCGACGCTGGCCGATTACCTGAAGTCGCTGGGCCGCGAACTGCCCGCCGACCAGACCCTGCGCATCGAGGTCAAGGACATCGACCTGGCCGGCAACATCGAGCCCTTCGGCTGGTACCGCTTCGACGAGGTGCGCGTGCTGCGCGGCCGCGCCGACTGGCCGCGGGTACACCTGAGCTACACGCTGCAGGCCGACGGCCGCACGCTGAAGGCGGGCGACGCGCAACTGGCCGACCTCACCTACATGTATTCGCTGCGCGGCCGCGACCGCGGCGTCGAGACACTGTCCTACGAAAAGCGCATGGTGCGCCGCTGGTTCGACGAGACCTTCGCCGCGGCGCGCTGAGCGTGGCGGCATCCACCCAACCAACCGTCCCACGGAGTCTGCTTCCTTGCGCCTCAATCTCACGCACACCGGTCTGCTCATCACCCTGCTGGCCTTCGGCAGCGCCGCCCACGCGCAGGACGCGCTGAGCAAGGCCGCCCAGGAACCCGGCGCCGCCACCACACCCAGCGGGTTGGTCTACCGCTCGCTGAAGGACGGCACGGGCTTGAGCCCGCAGGCCACCGACACCGTGCGTGTGCACTACCGCGGCGCCTTCCCCGACGGCCGGGAGTTCGACAGCAGCTACAAGCGCGGCAAGCCCGCCACCTTCCCGCTGAACCGTGTCATCAAGTGCTGGACCGAAGGTGTGCAGCGCATGAAGGTCGGCGGCAAGGCCAAGCTCACCTGCCCCGCGGCCATCGCCTACGGCGAGCGCGGCGCCGGCAGCGACATCCCGCCGGGCGCCACGCTGCAGTTCGAAGTCGAGCTGTTGGGCATCGAAGGCAAGTAAGCACGCCCCGCCACCGCGGCTGCAGGTCGCAGCTGCCGATGTCGCAGGCACGGCGGCCTACAATTGGGGGTTTTGCGGCACGCCTTTATCGGTGCCGTTCGCCAGGAAGGTCGTGCCCGTGTCACCCACCATTTCCGCCGTCGCCAGCGCCGGCCCCGCCGTGCCATCCGACCTGCCCCTGCTCGAGCGTGAGCTGGCTGCCCTGTTCGTCCAGGCGCTGAATCTCGAAACCGCAGCCGAGGACATCGACCCCGCCAGCCCGCTGTTCGGCGAAGGCCTGGGCCTGGATTCGATCGACATCCTGGAAGTGGCGCTCGAGGTCTCGCACCGCTACGGCTTCCAGCTGCGCTCCGACGACGAGAACAACCACCAGATCTTCCAGTCCCTGCGCACGCTGGCGGCCCATGTGGCCCAGCACCGCACCCTGTAGCGGCGCATGCCCCACTGGCGCATCGTGGCCACCGCGGCGGCGCTGACGGCCTATGCCCTGCTGTCGTATGCGCTGATGGCCTACGCACCCGACCAGCCCTGGTCGGTGGCGGCACTGTTCGGCCCCGTGCTGGTGGCCGTCACCATCGGCGGCTGGGTGAGGCGGCATGTGCCCACGTTGCTGGGTTGCGCCGCGGCGGTGGTGTTCCTGGCCTGGGTCGTCGCGCGCGGCGGCGGCGCAGAGGTCAATCGGCTCTACGTGCTGCAGCACGCGGCCGTCAACGCCAGCCTGGGTCTGGCCTTCGCCGCCACCCTGCGCCCGGGCGCCACGCCGCTCATCACGCTGATGGCCGAACGCATCCACGATGTCTTTACGCCTGCGATGCGCGCCTACACACGCTGGCTCACCGGTGTCTGGGTGGGCTACTTCGGGGCCATGATCGCAGTCTCGATGGTGCTTTACGCGCTGGCACCGTGGCCCTGGTGGTCGTTCTTCTGCAACGTCATGACGCCGCTGGCGGGTGTCAGTCTGTTCGTCGGCGAATACGTCATCCGCTACCGCCGCCACCCCGAATTCGAACGGGCGTCGCTGGCCCAGGCGCTGAAGGCCTACCGCGCCCGCGGCCAATGAGCGCGCCGGGCCGCCCCCAGGCGCTGATCCCGGAGCGCACGGCGCGCAGGGGCGTCCGATGACCACCGCGCTGCCGCTGCTGACCCCGCGCGACCTGGCCGCGCCGCTGGCGTGGCGCCAGGGTGTTGCCGTCAGCGCTGCCACCTTCCTGGGGCAGGCTGCGCTGCTGGCCGAGAGCCTGCCCGCGCGCGGCCGGCCGGTCAACCTGTGCCAGGACCGCTACCACTTCGCGCTCGGCCTGGTGGCGGCCCTGCTGCGCGGCCAGACCAGCCTGATGCCGCCCAATGCGTTGCCCGAGACGCTGCGTTCGCTGCCCGCCGCCGGCAGCACGCCGTACGCCCTGGTCGACGACGCGGCGCTCGAAGCCGGCGGCCTGGCGCGGGTGTTCATCGTGCCGCCGGCCGACGCGCCGTTGGCCACCGCGGTACCGCTGATCCCCTGCGCGCTCGAAGCCGTGTGGCTGCTCACCAGCGGCTCCACCGGCGCGCCGCAGCCGCATGCGAAGCTTTGGGGTGCACTGGTGGCCAACATCGCCGCCGAAGCCGAGCGCCTGGCCGAGATGCTGGGCCGGCCCAGCCTGCAGGGCCTGAATCTGCTGGCCACGGTGCCGGCGCAGCACAGCTACGGTTTCGAGTCGACGGTGCTGCTGGCGCTGCTGGGCGGCGCCAGCTTCGACGCCGGCCGGCCCTTCTACCCCGCCGACATCGCCGCGGCCCTGGCCCGCCTGCCGGCGCCGCGTGCGCTGGTCACCACGCCCTTCCACCTCAAGACGCTGCTGCGCGCCGGCGTCGCGCTGCCGCCGGTGGAACTGGTGCTCTCGGCCACGGCGCCGCTGTCGCCGCAGCTCGCGGCGCAGGCCGAGGCCGTGCTCGGCGGTCGGCTGGTCGAGATCTATGGCTGCACCGAAGCCGGCCAGGTGGCAGCGCGCCGCACCACGGCCGGCGAAACCTGGCGCACGCTGGGCGCGCTGCGCCTGTGGCGCGAAACGGGCGCCGACGGCGAACGCTATCTCGTGCAGGGCGGCCACGTGGCCGACGCCACGCCGCTGGCCGACCTGCTCGAACTCGACGACGCGCAGCAATTCCGCCTGCTCGGACGCGCCAACGACCTGATCCACGTCGCCGGCAAGCGCAGTTCGCTGGCGCACCTGGACTTCCACCTCAACCGCATCCCGGGCGTGGCCGACGGCGCCTTCTGGATGCCCGAGGAGCAGGCCGACGGCATCACACGCCCGGTGGCCTTCGTCGTCGCCCCCACGCTGTCGGCGGCGCAGGTGATGCAGGCGCTGCGTGAACACCTCGAAGCCGCCTTCGTGCCGCGCCGCGTGGTGCACGTGGCGGCGTTGCCGCGCGAGGCCACGGGCAAGCTGACGGCCAGCGCCCTGGCCCGTTTTGCCCGTGACGCGTTGAGTGAAGGTGAACACTTCGACATCCCCGCCGACCACGCGGCCTTCGCCGGCCACTTCCCGGGCCGGCCGCTGCTGCCCGGCGTGGTGCTGCTTTCGCTGGTGATGCGCACGCTGGACAGCCGGCCCGCGCTGCGTGAACGCCTGGGCGCCACCCCGCAGATCGTGCAGGTCAAGTTCCTCAGCCCCGTCGGCCCCGGGGCGCGCCTGCACGTGCAACTGCGCGAGCAGGGCAGCGGCGTGGCCTTCGAGGTGCGGCGCGAAGACACCGTGGTGGCCCGCGGACAGCTCGGCCCCGGGGTCCCGGGATGAGCGGCGCCGCGGCGAAGGACTGGACCGCCACACAGGAGCGCAGCAACATGCTGGCGCTGCGCACCATCGCCTGGATCGCCACGCGCCTGGGCCGGCCTGCCGCGCGCGCGCTGCTGCACCCGATCTCGCTGTACTACCTGATCTTCGCGCCGGGGCCGCGGCGCCAGTCGCGCCGCTACCTCGGCCGCGCCCTCGGCCGCCCTGCCACGGTGGCGGACCTCTACCGCCACATCCATGCCTTCGCCTCGGTGGCGCTGGACCGCATTTGGTTCGCCAGCGGGCGCCTGGATGTCTTCGACATGCACATCAGCGGCAGCGCGCTGGTCGACCGCACGCTGGAGGAAGGCCGCGGCGGCTTCCTGGTCGGCGCACACCTGGGCAGCTTCGAGGCACTGCACGCCGTCGGCACCAGCCACCCCGGGCTGCGCGTGGCGATGGTGATGTACCCCGACAACGCGCGCATGATCCACAGCGTGCTGCAGGCACTGTCGCCCGATTTCGAGCTCAGCATCATCCCCATCGGCCAGCGCGGCTCGGCGCTGGCCATCCGCGACTGGGTCGAGGGCGGCGGCCTGGCCGGCCTGCTGGGCGACCGTTTCATGCCCAGCAAGGCCGTGCACGGCAGCAGCATCGAGCAGACCTTCTTCGGCCTGCCGGCGCAGTTCACCGACGGCCCGATGCGGCTGGCGATGATGCTCAAGAGCCACGTCATCTTCATGGTCGGCCTGTACCGCGGCGGCAAGCGTTACGACGTGCGTTTCGAGTCGCTGGCCGACTTCCGCCACCCGCCCGACGACCTGGCCGAACGTGAAAGCCTGGTACGGGCGGCCGTGGCCGAGTACGTGCGGCGGCTGGAGGCCTTGTGCCGTGAGGCGCCCTACAACTGGTTCAACTTCTATGACTACTGGCAGGAAGATGCGGCGGCCTGACGCCATGCGCCGCGCCGCGCTCTTGATGCCCTTGCTGCCCTTGCTGCTGGGCGGCGGCCTGGGCACCGCGCCCGCGTGGGCGGCGTTCGAGCTCGACACGCTGATGGCGCTGCTGGCCCAGCGCAGCAGCGGTGAGGCGCGATTCACCGAGGAGCGCACCGTGAGCACGCTCGACAGCACGCTGCAGTCCAGCGGCCGCCTGAGCTTCCGCGCGCCCGACCAGTTCGCGCGCTACACCGAGGAGCCGCGCCCGGAGTCGATGGAAGTGCAGGGCAACAACGTCGTGCTCAGGCGCGGCACGCGCACACGCACGATGGCGCTCGACGCGATCCCCGAACTCGCCGCGCTGGCCGACGCGATGCGCGGCACGCTGGGTGGCAACGCGCAAGTGCTGCGCCGGCACTTCACCACCAGCGTCTCGGGCGGGCCGGCGAAGTGGGTGCTGTCGCTGAAGCCCATCGACGCGGCGCTGGCGCGCAGCGTGCGGCAGATCGAGATCGCCGGCACCCGCAGCGACGTGCGCAGCGTCGAGCTGCAGCTGACCGGCGGCGACCGTTCGCTGATGTTGGTGACCCCGCTCTTGACGCCGCCCGCGACGCCGCCCGCGACGCTGCCCGCGACGCCGCCCGTGCCGCCACTGGCGACAGCGCCGGCGCCACCGCCCGCACCACGTCCCGCGCGATGAACGCAGGCGCGCTGAGCCCGAGGCACCGCGCCGCCGTATTGCTGCTGTGGGCGGCGGCGGTGGCGCTGATGGTGCTGCAGATCACGCGCACCGCCTTCACCGCCGACCTCTCTGCGTTCCTGCCCGCCACCACCGACATGCAGCAGCGGGTGCTGATCGACCAGATCAAGAGCGGCGCGCCGGCACGCACGCTGTTCATCGGCATCGACGGCGGCAGCACCGAGGCACGCGTGGCGGCGTCGAAGGCGCTGGCTGGCGCGATGCGCGCCAGCGGCCTGTTCGAGCAGGTGAGCAACGGCGAGAACGACGCCTGGGCCGGCGTCGGCAGCTGGCTGTTCGAGCGACGCTACCTGTTGAGCCCGGCCGTGGCGCCCGAGCGCTTCAGCGCCGCCGGCCTGCGCGAGGCGATAGACGACACGCTGTCGCTGCTGGGCACGCCGGCCGGCAACGCGATCAAGCCCTTGCTGGACGCCGACCCGACGGGCGAGGTGCAGCGCATCGCCGAGACGATGATCCCGGTGCGCTCGCCGCGCAGCGAGGACGGCGTCTGGGTGGCGCGCGGCAGCAGCCAGCACGGGGGCAGCGAACCCGGGCGCGCGCTGATCATGGCCAGCACGAAGGCGCAGGGCAGCGACCTCGACGCCCAGCACGCCGCCTTGACGTCAATGCGCGCGGCCTTCGCGCCGCTGGCGGCCAGGACCCCCCAGCTGACGCTGCAAGTGAGTGGATCGCCAGTGTTCTCGGTCGACAGCCGCGCGCAGATCGAGAAGGAGGTGAAGTGGCTGGCCATCGCCGGCACGCTGCTGATGAGCACGCTGCTGCTGCTGGCCTTTGCGTCGCCGGTGGCGCTGGGCGTGGCGCTGCTGCCCGTGGCCACTGGCGTGCTGGCCGGCATCGTCGCGGTGAGCCTGGTGTTCGGCAACGTGCACGGCGTGACCCTGGGCTTCGGCGCCACGTTGATCGGCGAGTCGGTCGACTACGCCATCTACTACCTGATCCAGGCCCGCGGCCAGCCGGGCGCGGGCTGGCGACATTGGCTGGCCAAGGGCTGGCCCACCGTGCGACTGGGCCTGCTGACCTCGGTCTGCGGTTTCGCGGCGCTGCTGTTCTCGGGTTTCCCGGGGCTGGCGCAGTTGGGGGTGTTCTCGATCGCCGGCCTGGTGGGCGCGGCGCTGGCCACCCGCTTCGTGCTGCCGGTGCTGATGCCCGACGGCGCGCGCGGCGTCGGCCTGCGTCGGCAGCTCGGCCGCGCCGCACGCGCCGCGGTGGCGGTGCTGCCACGCACACGCGCGCTGTGGCTGTTGCTGGGCCTGGCCTCGGCGGTGCTCGTCTGGCAACGCAGCGGTCTGTGGGAAGCCGAGTTGTCGTCGCTGAGCCCCGTGTCCAAGCAGGCGCTGGCGCTCGACGCCGGCCTGCGCGCCGACATCAGCGTCGGTGGCGACGGCGGCGCGCTCATCGTCGTGCAGGGGCCGGATGCGGAAACGGTGCTGCAGCGCGCCGAAGCCGCGGCCGAACGGCTGGATGTCCTCGTCGAGCAGCGTGCCATCGCCGGTTTCGACACCATCACACGCTTCCTGCCCAGCCAGCAGACACAGCAACTGCGCCGCGCCGCGTTGCCTGAGCCCGCGGCGCTGCGCGCCGCACTGGCCGAGGCCACCGCCGGCGGGCCGCTGAAGGCCGAACGGCTCGAGCCCTTCGTCGCCGCCGTGGCCGCCGCACGCACACAGACGCTGGACACACCCGACAGCGCGCGCGGCAGCGCCATCGCACCGCTGCTGAACGCGCTGATGCTGCAGCGTGGCGATGGCACCTGGTCGGCGCTGCTGCCGCTGCAGCCGGTGGCCGGCCAGGCCATAGATGCCGGCGTGGTGACTGCCGCGCTGCAGGGCCTGCCGCAGACGCAGTGGCTCGACATCGGCGGTGAACTCGGCCGCATGTACACGCGCTACCTGGGCGAGGCGCGAACGCAGGCCCTGCTGGGCGCCCTGGGTGTGGTGGCGCTGGTGGCGCTGGCGCTGCGCTCGCCGCGCCGGGTGCTGGCGGTGTGCCAGCCGCTGCTGCTGGCCGTGCTGCTGACGCTGGGCGGGCTGGCGCTGCTGAACGTGCCGCTGGGCATCCTGCACCTGGTGGGCCTGCTGCTGGTGGTGGCGGTGGGCTCGAACTACGCGCTCTTCTTCGACCTGCTGCACCAGGGTCATGCGGGTGGCACGGCGGACAGCACGCCGGCCAGCGACGACACGCTGGCCTCGCTGCTGCTGGCCAACCTGACCACGGTGCTGTCCTTCGGGCTCATCGCGATGTCGCAGATCCCGGCGCTGTCGGCCATCGGGCGCGTGGTGGCGCCGGGTGCACTGCTGGCGCTGCTGCTGGCGGCGGCCTTCGCGCCGCGGCCGCTGCGCCAGGGGTGACCGCCGCTTGCAGCCCGCCGCAGCGATGAATACCGCCCTCGCCGCATTGCCACCGCCGACCGGCCCCTGGCCCTGGCCCGCGGCGCTGCGTGCCAGCGTCGGCCTGCACGCCGCGGCTGGCGCGGCCGCGCTGTTCGTACCCGGCGCTGCACCGTGGGCGCTGGCCGGCGTCGTGCTCAACCATGTGTGCCTCACGGCGGCCGGCCTGTGGCCACGCAGCCGCCTTCTGGGCCCCAACGTCACGCGCCTGCCCCCCGCGGCCGCGGTGCAGGGTGCTTACGCGCTGACGCTGGACGACGGCCCCGATCCTGAGGTCACGCCGCAGGTGCTGGACCTGCTCGACGCCCACGGCGTGAAGGCCAGCTTCTTCTGCATCGCCGAGCGCGCGTGCGCACACCCGGCGCTCGTGCGCGAGATCGTCGCGCGCGGCCACAGCGTGCAGAACCACAGCCACCGCCACTGCCACAACTTCTCGGTCAGCGGCCCGCGCCAGCTGGCGCGGGAGGTCGCCGATGCACAGGCGCGGCTGGCCGACATCACCGGCGTGGCGCCGCACTGCTTCCGCGCCCCGGCTGGCCTGCGCAACCCGCTGCTCGACCCGGTGCTGCACGCGCAGGGCCTGCACCTCGTCTCGTGGACGCGGCGCGGTTTCGACACCCGTGACCCCGACGCGCCGCGTGTGCTGCAACGGCTGGCCGGCAGCGGCCGCCACGCGCTGACCGCAGGCGACATCGTGCTGCTGCACGACGGCCATGCCCGCCGCGGCGCCAACGGCCGCGCCGTGCTGCTGGACGTGCTGCCCAGTCTTTTCCACCGCGCCCGCGCCGCCGGGCTGCATGCCGTCACACTGCAGGCAGCCCTGCCGCCCCGCCACGCCCCCGCATGAACCCGATCACCCCCACCCCACCTATAGCCGCCGCACCGCTGGCGATCACGCAGCACACGCTGGTCAGCGCCTTGGGCCACGGCCGCGACGCCACCTTCGCCGCCCTGCAGGCCGGCCGCACGGGCCTGGCGCCGCGGCAGTTCGAGACGGCGGCCATCGACTCCTGGCTCGGCGTCGTCGAAGGCAGCGAGAACATTGCCTGGCGCGACGACCTGGCCAACTACGACTGCCGCAACAACCGCCTGGCCGAACTGGCGCTGCGCTGCGACGGCTTCGACGCGGCGGTGCAAGACGCCGCACGGCGCTGGGGCAGCCACCGCATCGGCGTCTTCCTGGGCACCAGCACGTCGAGCATCCTGCAGACCGAAGTGGCCTACCGCCACCGCGACCCCGAAACAGGCGCGCTGCCCGACAGCCTGCACTACGGCGAGACGCACGACACCGCCTCGGTGGCACGCTACGTGCGCGCCGCGCTGGGGCTGCAGGGGCCGGCCTTCGTGGTGTCGACGGCGTGTTCGTCCAGCGCCAAGGTTTATGCGTCGGCGCAGCGGCTGATCGCCCTGGGCCTCATCGACGCGGCCGTCGTCGGCGGCGTCGACAGCCTGTGCATGACCACGCTCTACGGCTTCAGGGCGCTGGAACTCACCTCGCCAGACATCTGCCGTCCCTGGGACGCCGGGCGCAGTGGCCTGTCCATCGGTGAGGCTGCGGCCTTCGCGCTGCTGGAACGCGACGCTGCCCAGCCCATGGGCTGGCTGCTGGGCGCCGGCGAAAGCAGCGACGGCCACCACATGAGCAGCCCGCACCCCGAAGGCGCTGGGGCCGTGATGGCGATGCGCGCCGCGCTGGCGCAGGCCGGCCTGCAGCCGCAGCAGGTGGACTACCTGAACCTGCACGGCACGGGCACGCCAGGCAACGACGCTGCCGAAGACCGCGCCGTGGGCGCCGTGTTCGGCACGACACTGCCCTGCAGCAGCACCAAGGGCTACACCGGCCACACGCTGGGCGCCGCCGGGGGCGTGGAAGCCTCCATCGCGCTGCTCGCGCTGCAGCACGGGCTCGCGCCCGCAGGGCTCAACCTGCGCACGCAGGATCCTGCCCTGCACAGCCACATCCTGCGTGAACCGCTGCGCCGGCCGCTGCAGGTGGTGGCCAGCAATTCCTTCGGTTTCGGCGGTAGCAATGCCTGCCTGGTGTTCGGAGCCGTGTCATGAGTGGCATCAACTTCGACATCCGCGGCATCGGCCTGCTCGGCCCCGGCCTGGCCGACTGGGCCAGCGCGGCGCCGCTGTTGCGAGATCCTGGCCTGTGGCGGGCGGCCCCCACCGTGGTGCCGGCACCGCAGCGCCTGCCCGCCACCGAGAGGCGCCGCGCCGGCCCGGTGGTGAAGGCCTCGATCGTGGTCGCCGACCAGGCCGTCGCCGCCGCAGGGCTGGACGCGGCCGAACTGGCCACGGTCTTTGCATCGTCCAGTGGCGAGCCGACGAACTGCCATGCGCTGTGCGCAGCCCTGGCCGCGCCGGAACGTCTGGTGTCGCCGACACGTTTCACGAATTCCGTGCACAACGCGCCGGGCGGCTACTGGCACATCGCCGTGCAGAGCCAACAGCCATCGACGAGCCTGGCCGCCTTCGACGCCAGCTTCGGCGCCGGACTGCTGGAAGCGGCGGCCCTTTGTGCCACCCGCCAGACGCCGGTGCTGCTGGTCGTCTGCGACGTGCCCTTCCCCGAACCGCTGCATGCCAAGCGCCCGCTGAGCGACACGTTCGGCCTGGCCCTGGTGCTGGTACCGGGCCAACGCCTGTCGCTGACGCTGGAGGCCGAAACGGCATCCACAACGTGTGACCACGCCGCGCTCGAGGCCGTGCGCAGCAGCATCCCCGCCGCGCGTGCGCTGCCGCTGCTGCAGGCGCTGGCGATGGGCGCGCCGGCTGCGGTGCACATCGAGGGGATGCCGGGCATGAGCCTGCGGGTGGCAGTGAAGTGAACGCGCTGTCCGCTCTCGGCCCGTTGCAGACGTTGGCATGCGGCTGCTTTGGCGCGTTGACTGTGGTGGCGGCAAAGGGCTGTCCGGGCGGGGCACGGCGGGCGACTGAAGCGGCCTTCGCTGCGCTCAGGCTGCCCTGCGGTGCTC
>JAURZK010000051.1 GCA_030653505.1 Rubrivivax sp. | reverse complement strand
GGAGCGCAGGGTTCATGGCCCGCGAGCGCAGCGAGCCTCGTAAACACTTCTGGCGCATCCTGTTTGAGCGCAGTGAGCGCAGCGAACGAAGCGAGTTATGCGCCGGGCCATGGACCCGAGCACCGCAGGGCAGCCGGAGCGAAGCGAAGGCCGCTTCAGTCGCCCGTCGTGCCCCGCCCGGACAGCCCTTTGCCGCCACCACAGTCAACGCGCCAAAGCAGACGTTCACGAACGTCCGCAACGGGCCGAAACCCGACCCACCGCGATTGCGAAGCACCAAGCCCGGCGCGCCCTTCCTGCTCATACGCAGAGCGCCGCCGCGTGATGCCGCAGATGGTCTTCCACGACGCTGGCGATGAAGTAGTAGCCGTGGTCGTAGCCCGCATGGCGGCGCAGCGTCAGCGGCTGGCCGGCCTCGCGGCAGGCCGCTTCCAGCAGATGCGGATGCAACTGCTCGGCCAGGAACTTGTCGGCCTCGCCCTGGTCGACGAGCAAAGGCGGGCAGCGCGCGCCGGCCTGGATCAGTGCGGTGGCGTCGTGCGCCGCCCAGAGGCTGCGGTCTTCACCGAAGTAGCCGCCGAATGCCTTCACGCCCCAGGGGCACTGCATCGGCGCGGCGATGGGGGCCAAGGCCGAAACACTCCTGAACAGCCCGGGATGGCGCAGTGCCAGCGTCAGCGCGCCGTGGCCGCCCATCGAGTGGCCGAAGATCCCCAGGCTTGCACCCATGTGCTGCTCGTCGCCCGCTTGCACCGGAAAGTGCTGCGCCAGCATGGCCGGCAGCTCGCCGGTGACATAGCTTTCCATGCGCCAGTGGTGGGCCCAGGGCATCCGCGTGGCATCGACGTAGAAACCGGCGCCGTGGCCGAAGTCCCAGGCCGCGTCGGCGCCGGCGATGCCGGTGTCGCGCGGACTGGTGTCGGGGGTCACCAGCATCAGGCCGAGTTCGGCCGCCACGCGCTGCGCGCCGGCCTTGATGGCGAAGGTCTCCTCGGTGCAGGTCAGGCCGGCCAGGTAGACGAGCACCGGCACCGGCCGCGCGTGCGGCCCCACGGCCTGCGGCGGGCGGTAGACGCCGAAACGCATCGGCAGGCCGATCAC
This sequence comes from Rubrivivax sp., assembly GCA_030653505.1. GTDB lineage: Bacteria > Pseudomonadota > Gammaproteobacteria > Burkholderiales > Burkholderiaceae_C > Rubrivivax. The sequence continues at coordinate 479 of JAURZK010000051.1, read as the reverse complement.
GGTCGACGAGTGCCGGTAGAAACCTTGCACGCCGCCGAAGCAGGCGTGCTCGCTGATCACCTCGTAGGTCATGGTCTTCAGAACACGACGACCGAGCGGATGCTCTCGCCACGCTCCATGAGCTCGAAGCCGTGGTTGATGTCCGAAAGCGCAAGCGTGTGCGTGATCAGCGGGTCGATGCTGATCTTGCCGTCCATGTACCAGTCGACGATCCTGGGCACGTCGGTGCGGCCGCGGGCGCCGCCGAAGGCGCTGCCCATCCACACCCGCCCGGTGACGAGCTGGAAGGGCCGCGTGCTGATCTCCTGGCCGGCTGCCGCCACGCCGATGATCACGCTCTTGCCCCAGCCCTTGTGGCAGCACTCCAGCGCCTGGCGCATGGTCTTCGTGTTGCCGATGCACTCGAAGCTGTAGTCGGCGCCGCCGTGGGTGAGGTCGAGCACCGCCGCCACCACGTCCGGTTCTTTCGAGGCATCGAT
>JAURZK010000067.1 GCA_030653505.1 Rubrivivax sp. | reverse complement strand
CAGGCAGCGACGCCGCGTTGCAAGCCCTCCCTCGTCAGTCGGCCTTCACGCCTGAGTCCTTCACGAGCTTGGCCCAGAAGCGGTTGTCCTCGGCGAGGTAGGCCGCGAAGTCTTCGGGCGACTTCGACAGCGCCACCTCGGTGCCCTCGCGTGCCAGCGCGGCCTTCACGTCGGCGCGCTGCATCACTTCCTGCGTGGCGTCGAAGAGCTTTTTCGTGATGTCGGCCGGCGTCCCGGCCGGCACGAAGAGGCCGTACCAGAAGGACATGCTGTAAGCCGGCAGGCCGGCGGCTGCCGTTCCCGGCACGCCAGGTACCAGCGGCGTGGCGTTGACGCTGGACACTGCCAGCGCCTTCAGGCGCCCGGCTTCCACCATCGGCAGCACCGACGGCGGCGTGCCGAAGGTCAGCTGCGCGTCACCGGCCACCACGGCCTGGATGGCCGGCGCGCCGCCCTTGTAGGGGATGTGCACCATCTGCACACCGGCCACGCTGCTGAAGTGCGCGGCGCCGAGGTGCGGCGCCGAGCCGATGCCCGAGCTGGTGTAATTCAGCGAGCCCGGGGCCTTCTTCGCTGCGGCGATCAGTTCCTGCAACGTGTTGATGCCGGCCTTGGGGTTGGCGGCCACCACCAGCGGCGACGTCGTCACCAGCGTCACTGGCACCAGATCCTTCATGTAGACCAGCTTGGGGTTCATCGTCGGGTTGACCGAGACGCTGCTGGGGCTGGCGATGAGCAGCGTGTAGCCGTCGGCCGGCGCCTTCGAGACGAAGTCGGCGGCCAGGCTGCTGCCGGCGCCGGCGCGGTTCTCGACCACCACCGACTGCCCCAGCACCTTGGCCAGCGGGTCGCTGATGGCGCGGGCCACGTAGTCGGCCGCACCTCCTGGGGCGAAACCCACGACGAGGCGGATGGACTTGTTCGGCCAGGCCTGCGCCAGCGCACTGCCGCTGCCGGCCATCAGGCCGAACAGGCTGGCCGCGGCGGCCAGGGCGAAACGGCGCGCGTGCGCCTTCGGGGTCGTCTTGAAGCTCATCGGAAGTCTCCTGGGGTCCGTCGGGGGTTGGGGGCCGGCGCGCTCTGCGGCGCACGCGGACAAGGGCGGGTGGTTCAGGCGGCGATCTGCAGCACGATCTTGCCGAGGTGGCGGTTGGCCTCCATGTAGGCCTGCGCCGCGGGCAGTTCGTCGAAGGGGAAGACACGGTCGACCAGCGGGCGGATGCGGCCGTCTGCGAAGGCCGGCAGCATCTGCTCGACGAAGGCCGGCACGCCGGCCGCGCGCTGCTCGGCGCTGCGCTGCTTGTTCGAGACGCCGAAGAGCGTCAGTCGCTTGACGTGCACGGCCTGCAGGTCGATCTCGGCATTGAGCTGGCGGTCGACATAACCGACGATGGCCATACGGCCCTCGAAGGCCATGCAGCGGACACACTCGGCGAAGACCGAGCCGCCGACGGTGTTGACCACCAGGTCGGCACCGTGGCCGCCGGTGGCCTCCATCACCTCGGCGCCGAAATCGGGCGCGCGGGTGTTCAGCGCCACGTCCAGGCCCAGGGCCTTCAGCTTGTCGAGCTTCTCGGGCGAGCCCGAGGTGCCGATGACCTTCGCGCCCAGCGCCTTGGCCGCCAGCAGCGCGGCGACGCCGGCGCCGGACGACACGCCCGTCACCAGCAGCCATTCGCCCGCCTTCAGCCGGCCCTGAAGCACCAGCATGTCGTGCACGACCAGGAAGCTGAGTGGCACGGCGGCGGCGTCGAGCATCGAAAGGCCTGCCGGCACGGGCATCACCTCGCGCACGTCCATCACGGCGTATTCGGAGAATGCACCTGGGCAGCGGCCCATCACACGTGCGCCGACCTGCAGGCCGGTGACACCCGCACCCAGTGCCACGATCGCGCCCGCGCCTTCGATGCCGGCAGGCTTGGACGTGTTGCCCTTGATCAGGCCGCCAGGGATGAACTCACCGCGGTTCAGGCCGGCGGCGTGCATCTTCAGCAGCACCTGGCCGGGGCCGGGTTCGGGCATGGGCACATCGACGGCTTGCAGCACGGCTTGTGCGCCTTCGACGCGCAGGGCGTAGGACTTCATCGGCGGAGGCCTCCTTCTTCGTGTGAGGTGCAGCCAAGACCAAGCTTCCCGCCACGGAACCGGCTTCGCCGGGCCGTTGGCGGACGGCCCCCTCGGGGGGTAGCGAGCGCTAGCGAGCTTGGGGGCCTCATCTCATTGGCCTCTGAAAACGGGCCGCCGCTTTTCCATGAAGGCGCGGCGGCCTTCGGCGTAGTCCTCGCTCTCGAAGCAGCCGAGGATGAGGTCACGGCAGCGCTGCATGTCGAGTTCTGGGCTGGGCTTGAGGATCTCGCCCATGATGGCCTTGCCGGCCATCACCGTCAGCGGTGCGTTGTCGCCGATGCTGGCGGTGTACTCGGCCAGCAGCACGGGCAGGTCGTCCACTGCGCAGCCGCGCGTGACGAGCCCGATGCGCAGTGCTTCCGCGGCGTCGATGCGGCGCGCGGTGAAGAAGAGATCCTTCGCCGGGCCGACACCGACCAGGTCGACCAGGTTCTTCAGCGCCGAGTAGCGGTAGCCCAGGCCCAGGCGCGCGGCCGGGATGCTGAACACCGCGTCACTCGCAGCGATGCGGATGTCGCAGCTGATGGCCACGTTGACGCCGCCGCCGATGCACCAGCCGCGGATGCAGGCCAGCGTCGGTTTCGGGCAGCGGTAGATGCCCATCAGCGCATCCTCGGCCAGGGCTTCGTAGTGCTTCACCGCCTCCTTCGCGGCGCGCTGGTCCTCGAATTGCGAGATGTCGGCGCCAGAGACGAAAGCCTTCTCGCCGGCGCCGCTGAACACCACCAGGCGCACACGCTCGTCGTGTTCTGCCTGCTTCAAGAGCGGCGGCACGGCGCCCCACATGTCGACCGACAGCGCGTTGTGGCGCACCGGGTTGTTGAAGACGATGTGCAGCGCGCTGCCTTCCAGGCGCACCTGCACCCGTTCGGTGGGCGAGACGTAGTCCTTCGTGGCCATCAGAAAACTCCTCGCGTCTTGAGTTGCGCGATGTCGCCGGGCGTCATGCCCAGTTCACCCAGCACTTCCTCGGTGTGTTCGCCGCGCTTGGGCGCCGCGCGCACCAGCTTGCTGGGCGTGCGCTGCAGCGTCATCGGCTGGCCGACGTGGCGTTGCGGGCCGAGTCGGTTCGAGACCACGTCCTGCACCATGCCCAGGTGCTGCACTTGCGGCTCGTCGAAGACCTCGTCCATGCCGTTGATGTGGCCGCAGGCCACGCCGTCCTTGTTGAAGCGCTCGATCCAGTGATCGCGGTCGTGGTGCGCCAGGTGTTCGTTGATGGCAGCGTTGAGCGCGTCGCGGTTGACGCTGCGGCTGGGCTTGTCGGCGAATCGCGGGTCGGTGATCCACTCCGGTGCACCCAGCGTGTGGCAGAAGCGTTCCCAGATCTTGCTGCCGAAGACGGCGATGTTCATCCAGCCGTCACGCGCCTTGTAGACGCCGGTGGGGATGCTCGTGGGGTGGAAGTTGCCGGCCTGGCCGGCAACTTCACCGTCGACCAGCCAGCGTGCGGTCTGGAAGTCCATCATGTAGACCATGGCCTCCAGCAGCGAGCTCTGTACCCACTGGCCGCGCCCGCTCACTTCGCGCTCCAGCAGCGCCACCAGCACACCCTGCGCGGCGAAGATGCCCGCGCACAAGTCGGCAATCGGGATGCCCACGCGCACGGGGCCCTGGCCGGGCAGGCCGGTGACGCTCATCAGCCCGCCCATGCCCTGGGCGATCTGGTCGAAGCCCGGACGCTCGGCCAGCGGGCCGCTCTGGCCGAAGCCGGAAATGCTGGCGTAGACCAGGCGCGGGTTGTCCACCGCCAGCGTGGCGTAGTCGATGCCGAGGCGGAACTTGACATCGGGGCGGAAGTTCTCGACCACCACGTCTGCGGTGTTGATCAGCTTCTTCAGTGCCGTGATGCCCTCGGGCTCCTTCAGGTTCAGCGTCACGCTGCGCTTGTTGCGGTGCGTGTACTGGTAGTCGCTGCCGTCCTGGCCGCCCAGCGTGTCGTCGCCGCGCATGTGCTCTGGCATCTGCACCTGGATGACGTCGGCGCCCCAGTCGGCGAGCTGCCGGCAGGCGGTGGGGCCGGCACGCACCTGTGTCAGGTCGATGACGCGGAAACGCGCCAGCGCAGGTGAAGCGGGCAGGTGGGGCATGGCGGCGGCCGGGCAGGGGCGGGAGCTGCGGAGTGTCCGGGCGCGGCCGTGAAAGTGTCAACACTTTGCTGACTATCGCAAACACTCAGGACGCCTGGGAAGCTGCATCGCGGGCCAGGCGCTAGCATCCGGCGGCGATGGCCACCCGCATCCGAACCCCTGCTGCACCCGTGTCGCCCGTGCCTGTGGCCAGCGCCGTGGCTGCCCATGGGACCCCCCCGCCCGGCCTCGCCCAGACCATCGCCGACCAGCTGCAGGCGCTGATCCATGCTGGCGAGGTGCTGCCCGGCGAACGCCTCAACGAAGCCGCGCTGGCGTTGCGCATGGGCACCAGCCGCGGGCCCATACGCGAGGCCATCCGCATCCTCACCGGCATCGGCCTGGTGACGGCGGTGCCCAACCGCGGGGTCTTCGTACGCCAGATCTCGGTGAGCGAGATGCTGGAGATCTACGAACTGCGAGCGCTGCTCTTCGGCCATGCCGCGGAACAGGCCGCCGAGCACCTGGCGCCGGCGCACCGCGCCGAGTTCGAGCGGCTGCTGGCGCAGATGGACGAGATGTGCGAACGCGGCGACGGCACGCGCTATTACGCGGTGAACCTGCGCTTCCACGCGCTGATCCTAGAACTGGGCGGCAACCGCCGCGCCCACCAGGCCTACGACGACTACGTCAAGGAACTGCACCTGTTCCGCCGCCGCTACTTCGACGCCGCAGGCAACATGCGGCGCTCGAACAGCGAACACCGGCTGATCTTCGAGGCCATCGCCAGCGGCGCCGCCGCGCGGGCGCGCACGCTGGCGCAGAAGCACGTGCTGGAAGGGCGGCAGCGCCTGCTGGCGACTATGGACGCGCCGGCTGCAGTTGCGGCCGCCGCGCGCGACCGCCGCTGAAGCCGGCCGGTCGCGCCCGGTGCTTCAGGGCGTCGGCGGCAGCTGCACCACCACCCGCCGCGGGTTCATGCCCAGGCGCGGGAAGTCCATCAGTGCAGCCTCGAACAGCGCGCCCAGCGTGGCGCTGTCGGCGCGAACGTTGCTCTCGGTGACGGCGCGGGTCTCGTACAGCGGCTTGCCGCTGGCGCGGTCGCGAAGCAGCATACCGATCTGCGTCTGGTAGCGCGGAAAGTCGTACTGCAGGCTCATGGCCCAGCGCGGCGAACCCCAGGGCCCGTGGCGCCAGTAGCCGAAGCCGCCACGCCACCACAGCGGGTCGTCCCAGGGCTGCACGACGAAGCGGCTGTCGCGTGCGCCCACCTGCACCAGCACGTCGGGATCCTTGCCCGCTTCCACCGGCATGAAGCCGGCCTTGGCCAGCGCGCCAGCGGCGGCGGCTTCCAGGCGTTCGCTCTCAGCCGCCTGTGCCTGCTGCGAGGGCAGGCGTTCGAAGGCGAAGCTGCCGGGCGTGCGCCCGGCCGGCCAGTCGCCGTAGCTGGACACCTCGCTACTGACACTGCGCACGCCGGCGCAGCCAGCCATCAGTGCCGCGGCGGCCAACAGGCCCGTCAGCAGCCACCGGCGATGCAGTCGTTCGGGTTGTTGCATGGTCACTCCTCGGTTTCAAGGGGCGAGCCCGGATGCCAGCGTACCGGGTTCGCGACGGCCGGCGGTGCGCAGGGCTCTTCGTCGAAGGCAATGTCCCCGGCGGCGTCGGGCACGCCGGTGGGTTGGATCGTCGTGAAGGGAAAGAGTTTCCGGTCCATCAGGTGCGAAGGCACGACATGGCCCATCGCACGCAGCATGTTGTCGCTGCGACCGGGGTATTGGCGTTCCCACTCGCGCAGCATCTTCTTCACCTGCACCCGCTGCAGGTTGTCCTGGCTGCCGCACAGCGTGCACGGGATGATCGGAAACTGGCGGTGGCGCGCCCACTTCTCGATCTCGGTTTCGGCCACGTAGGCCAGCGGGCGGATGACGACGTTCCTGCCGTCGTCGCTGACCAGCTTGGGTGGCATGCCCTTCAGGCGCCCGCCGAAGAACATGTTGATGAGCATCGTCACCACCATGTCGTCGCGGTGGTGGCCCAGGGCAATCTTGGTCGCGCCCAGTTCACCCGCCACGCGGTAGAGGATGCCGCGGCGCAGCCGGCTGCACAGGCTGCACATCGTCTGGCCCTCGGGCACCAGCTTCTTGACGATGCTGTAGGTGTCCTGGTTCTCGATGTGGAATGGAATGTCGAGCCTGGCCAGGTACTGGGGCAGGATGTGCTCGGGGAAGCCGGGCTGCTTCTGGTCGAGGTTGACGGCGACGATGTCGAAGTGGATGGGCGCACGCTTGCGCAGCGACAGCAGGATGTCGAGCATCGTGTAGCTGTCCTTGCCACCCGACAGGCAGATCATGACCTTGTCGCCAGCTTCGATCATGTTGAAGTCGGTGATGGCCAGGCCCACCTGGTGGTGCAGCCGCTTGCTGAGCTTGTTGGCCTCGAAGTCGGCCTTGCGCGTGTCCTTCAGCGGCGCCGGGGCGGCCGCGGCGACGGCGGCCAGGTCGGTGAGGTCGTTCATGCGCTTTCCTTCATACCAAACACCTCGACGCCCACCGCGTCACAATCGGGATAGACATCGGGCTTGGCCGTCGACACCAGCGCCGCGCGCACACGCGGGTGAGCCAGCATCAGGGCCAGCACGTCGTCGGCCAGCGTCTCCTGCAGGTGGATGTGGCCGTGCGCCACGCGGGCCATGATGGTGCGGCGGATGAAGTCGTAGTCCACCACCTCGTCGAGCTTGTCGTCCCTGGGCGTCGACAGGGCCAGCGGTATGTAGAGGTCGACGTTGATCAGCACCCGCTGCTCGCCCTTCTTCTCGAAGTCGTGCACGCCGATGTTGATCCACACCGCGTAGTTGCGCAGGAAGAGGCGCCGGCAGTCCATCAGGCTGGGGTGGTTCAGCAGGCTTTGCATCAGGTCTCTTTCCTGGGCGGCCCGTCAGGCACGCCCTTGTGGTTCGTTGCGGGCCAGGAACATGACGTCCCGGCCCTGGGCCTGCAGGTGCTGGCCACCGTCGACCAGCAGCGTGGTGCCTGTGACCGCGGGGGATTCGAGCAGGAAGCGCACCGCGCGTGCCACGTCGTCGGGCGTGGAGCTGCGTTGCAGCGGGGTCATCGTGTGCGAGGCGGAAAACTCCGCATCGCTCATTTCGCCCGAATGCAGCGTGACGCCCGGCGCCACGCCGCAGACCCGCACCTTGGGTGCCAGCGCCTGCGCCAGCAGGGTGTTCGCGGCTTCCAGCGCGGCCTTGCTGAGCGTGTAGCTCAGGTAGTCGGGGTTGGGGTTCCAGAGTTTCTGGTCGAGGATGTTGACCACGCAGCCGCATTGCGCCTCGCCCAGCGCTGCGTGCAGCGCACGGGCCAGCAGGATGGCCGGCATCGTGTTGGCGCGCCAATGCGCTTCCATGCGCGCCGCGCAGTAGCTGGCGACATCGTCGTACTCGAACAGCGAGGCGTTGTTGACCACCGCGTCGACACGGCCGCAGGCCGCCAGCACGGCGGGCAACAGTGCATTGCAGGCGAGCTCGTCCGCCAGATCGGCAGCGAAGGCTTGTGCCTGGCCGCCTGCGGCCTGAATCTCCGCCACGGTGGCCTGCGCTGCCGCTGCCGAACTGCGGTAGTGCACGCCCACGCGCCAGCCGCTGGCGGCCAGGTGAAGGGCGATCTCGCGGCCGATGCGCTGGGCGGCGCCGGTGACGAGCACGACGGGCAGGGAATCCATGAGGGTGGTGCGGGCCGGCGGCTCGCGCAGCGGCGACCGGCAGGGAGTTGGGCGGTTTCTACAATGCCGCGGATGCAAGCACCCGGGGCACAGAGTTTATCGGCGCGCCCTCCGGCCCGCCCGGCCTCGGCCATCCAGCAGCGCATCATTGTCGCCATCGGCGACGCGGGCGGCTGGCTGCCGTTCGACCGCTTCATGGCGCTGGCGCTCTACGAACCCGGCCTGGGCTACTACGCACGCGGCAGCCGGCAGTTCGGCGCCATGCCCAGTTCGGGCAGCGACTTCGTCACCGCCCCCGAGCTGAGCCCGCTCTTCGGCCGCACGCTGGCGTGCCAGGTGGCGCAGGCGCTGGACGCCGCCGAGGCGCATACCGTGTTCGAGTTCGGCGCCGGCTCGGGCGCACTGGCCGAGCAGCTGCTGGGCGCCCTGGGCGAACGTGTGCGGACTTACGCCATCGTCGACGTCTCCGGCGCGCTGCGGGCACGCCAGGGGGCGCGGCTGGCGCCGTTCGGCACGCGGGTGCAGTGGCTGGATGCCTGGCCCGAGGCACTGCACGGCGTGGTGGTGGGCAACGAGGTGCTCGACGCGATGCCGGTGCAGCTGCTGCACTTCGACGGCCGTGAATGGCACGAGCGTGGCGTCGTCTTGCACGACAACGCCTTGGCCTGGGCCGACCGGCCAACGTCGCTGCGCCCACCCGTCGCCGGCCCCTTCGTGCCCGGCACCGTCACCGAGATCCACCCCCAGGCCGAGGCCTTCGTGCGCAGCCTGGCCGAACGCCTGCTGCGCGGCGCGGCGTTTTTCATCGACTACGGCTTCCCCGAGGCCGAGTACTACCACCCCCAGCGCATGGGCGGCACGCTGATGTGCCACCGCGCCCACCAGGCCGACACCGACCCGCTGGCCGACGTGGGCGACAAGGACATCACCGCGCACGTGAACTTCTCCGGCATCGCGCTGGCCGCGCAGGACGCGGGCCTGGACGTGCTGGGCTACACCAGCCAGGCGCGTTTCCTGCTCAACTGCGGCCTCGTCGACCTGCTGCACGGCGCCGACTTGCGCGAACGCGCGGCGGCGCAGAAGCTGATCAACGAACACGAGATGGGTGAACTCTTCAAGGTGCTGGCGCTGGGCCGCGGCATCCAACTCGACCCGCTGGGCTTCGCCGTGGGTGACCGCATGCACACACTTTGAAAGGCAGCTGACGCGATGCGCTGGCTGCTCGTCTTCCTGCTCGCCTGCCTGGTCTTCAACGGCCTGCAGGGCTGGCTGCGCCGGATCGGCCTGGGCAAGCTGCCGGGCGACTTCAGCTTCCGCCTGCGCGGGCGCGACTGGTACCTGCCCTTCGCCAGTTCGGTGGTACTGAGCGTGATCGCGATGCTCATCGGCATGATGCTCTAGCCTGCGGATGTCGGCCCCGCTGCTGCTGGCCTTCGTGCTGGGCTACTTCGCGCTGCTGCTGGGCGTGGCCTGGTGGACATCGCGCCGCGCCGACAACGAGGCGTTTTTCATCGGCAGCCGCAACAGCCCCTGGCTGCTGGTGGCCTTCGGCATGGTGGGCACCTCGCTGTCGGGCGTGACCTTCATCAGCGTGCCCGGCGCGGTGGGGCTGACGCAGTTCACCTACCTGCAGATCGTGCTCGGCCACGTGCTGGGTTACCTGGTGGTGGCCTTCGTGCTGCTGCCGCTGTACTACCGCCACGGCCTGACCTCGATCTACGGCTACCTCGAACACCGCCTGGGCCCGCGCAGCTACCGCACCGGCGCGGCCATCTTCGTCGTCTCGCGCACGCTGGGCGCCACGGCGCGCCTGTACCTGGTGGTTCGCGTGCTGCAGGACACCATCCTCGACAGCTTCGGCCTGCCCTTCTGGCTGACGGCCGCCGTCATCCTGCTCATGGTGCTGCTGTACACGGTGGAAGGCGGCGTGCGCACCATCGTCTTCACCGACACGCTGCAGACCGCAGGCATGCTGCTGGGTCTGCTGGTGTGCACGGGCTTCCTGCTGGCCAAGCTCGACCTCACGGTGGTCGGCAGCCTGGCGCAGATGCAGGAACGTGGCATCAGCACCGTCTTCGGCACCGATCCCTACGCCAAGACCTGGTGGCTGAAGCAGGTGGTGGCCGGCGCCTTCATCGCCATCGCGATGACCGGGCTCGACCAGGAGATGATGCAGAAGAACATCTCGGTCAGGCGCCTGCGCGACTCGCAGAAGAACGTCGTCGTGCTCTCGCTCGTGTTGCTGGCCGTGGTCTCGCTCTTCCTCTACCTCGGCGGCCTGCTGGCGCTGTTTGCGCCCACGGTGGGGCTGCAGGTGGCGGGTGACCGGCTCTTCCCGGCCGTGGTGCTGGGCTGGCTGCCGGTGGCGGTGCAGGTGCTCTTCGTCATCGCGCTGATCTCGGCGCTGTTTCCCAGCGCCGACGGCGCGCTCACCGCACTCACCAGCAGCTTCTGCATCGACCTGCTGCGCCTGCAGAAACGTGCCGACTGGAACGAAGCCCAGCGCACGCGTGTGCGCCGCAGCGTGCACCTGGGCTTCGCGGCGCTGTTCATGGCGTTGGTGATGGGTTTCAAGGCGCTGGACGACCCGAGCATGATCGGCCTCATCCTCAAGATCGCGGCCTACACCTATGGCCCGCTGCTCGGCCTCTTCGCCTTCGGCGTGTTGACCTCACGTGCCGTGAACGACCGCTGGGTGCCCGCCGTGGCGCTGGCCGCGCCGGTGCTGTGCTGGCTGATCGACGTCAACCAGCGGGCGCTCTTCGGCGCCTGGCAGCTGGGGCTGGAACTGCTGCTGCTCAACGGCGCGCTGACCTTCGCCGGCCTGTGGGCCCTGTCGCACCGCCGGGTCGTACCGGTGTGAAGCGCTGGCTGTCATCGACCGCAACCCGATGAGCACCGTCACCCCCCGAATCCGTCCAGGCCCTGGCCGACCGTGGCGAGATCGAAGCCGCGCGCACGTCCGCACGCGACACGCTGCCCGCGCTGGCCGGGCTCGGACGCGGGCAGATGCTGTCGGCGCTGTCGGCAGTTGCCGCGCTGGCCGACCGGCGCCTGTACGCGGCGAAGTTCGGCGCACGCCCCCGCGTCGTGGCCTGCACCTGAGTGCGGTTCACTCTGCGGCCAGCCGGGTCGCCACCGCCGCGGTGCGTGCCGCGTGCACGGCCAGCCCGATGTCCGGTCCCTGTTGGCCACGGGCCAGCGCAGCGGCGGCGACCGCTGCAGTGTCGATGGCGCGCGCCGCGGCCAGCAGTGCCGGCAGGCGCGCGGCGGGTTCGTAGGGCCTGTCCTCCAGCCCGGTGCGGCCGCGCGCGTCGCAGGCGCAGGCCAACAACACCTGGGCAAATCGATCGGGCCGGCGCAGCGCGTCGCAGCGCTCGAACAGGCGCACCAGCGCCGCCGCGCCCAAGGCGCCGCTGGCGTGCACGTGGCCGTGTTCACGTGCCACCACGTCGGCCAGTTCGCGGCAGTCGTTGGGCACCCGCAGGCGTTCGGCCAGTGCGGCGGCCAGCCTCGCGCTGCGGCCTTCGTGGCCGACGTGGCGCGGCCACTGATCACGCGGCGTCGTGCCCTTGCCCAGGTCGTGGCACATGCAGGCCCAGCGCACCGGCAGCGGGGCGTCTTCGCGCGCGGCTTCGTCCAGCACCAGCATCAGGTGCAGCCCGGTGTCGACCTCGGGGTGGTGCGCCGGTGGCTGCGGCACGCCCCACAGCCGGTCCACCTCGGGCAGCAGCCGCGCCAGCGCACCGCAGCCGCGCAGCACGTCGAACATGCGGCTGGGGCGCTGCGCCATCAGTCCGCGCGCCAGTTCCTGCCACACACGTTCGGGCACCAGATGGTCGACCTCGCCAAGGTCCACCATGTGCTGCAGCAGCGCCGCGGTCTCGGGTGCGAGCGTGAAGTCGGGCAAACGTGCCGCGAGCCTCGCTGTGCGCAGCAGGCGCACCGGGTCTTCGACGAAGGCATCGGAGACATGGCGCAGCACGCGCGACGCCAGGTCGCGCTGGCCGCCGTGGGGGTCGATGAGCGTGCCGTCCTCGGCCTGCGCCATGGCGTTGATGGTGAGGTCGCGGCGCAGCAGGTCGTCTTCCAGCGTCACGCCCGGCGCGGCATGGATGGCGAAGCCGCGGTAGCCGGGTGCGGTCTTGCGTTCGGTGCGCGCCAGTGCGACCTCTTCGCCGCTGGTCGGGTGCAGGAAAACCGGGAAGTCCTTGCCGACGGGCTTGTAGCCCAGCGCCAGCAGTTCCTCTGGCGTGGCGCCCACGGCGACCCAGTCGCGGTCGGCGTGCGGCAGCCCCAGCAGTGCGTCGCGCACTGCGCCGCCGACGACGTAGAGCTTCAGCGCCATCGCGCTGCGGGCATCAGCGGTGCTTGCGGTAGGGTTCCTCGAAGCCGAGGAAGTCCTCTTCCGCCAGCGCGTCCACGACCCAGGCGCGCACGCCCGGCGCCGCGGCCACGCGCGCGATGTAGGCGGCGGTGGTGGGCGGCATCGGCAGCGCGTAGGTGCGCAGCCGCATGCACACGGGCGCGAACATCGCGTCGGCGGCGCCGAAGGCACCAAAGAGGAAAGGCCCGCCGCTGGCCAGCAGCGCCTCGGCCCACATGCCCTCGATGCGCGCCACGTCGCTGCGCAGGTCCGCGTGTTCGTCCCAAAGGCGCGCGCCGACGTCGGGCAGTGCGGCCTCGATGTTCATCGGGCACAGGCTGCGCAGCGTGCTGAAGCCGCTGTGCATCTCGGCCGCCAGGCTGCGGGCGCGGGCGCGTTCGCGCATGCCTTCGGGCCACACGCCGTGGCCGGGGAACTTGTCGTGCAGGTACTCGATGATGGCCACGGTGTCCCAGACCGCGAAGTCGTCGTCCAGCAGCACCGGCACCTTGCCCGAGGGCGAGAAGTTCGCCAGCTCGCGCCGGAAGGCCGAGCCGGGCGTGAAGTCGAAGCGCAGCTTGTGTTCCTCGAAGGGCATGCCCAGCTGCTTCATCAGCACCCACGGCCGCATCGACCACGACGAATAGTTCTTGTTGCCTATCACCAGATGCATGTCCGCAGACTCCTGTCTTCTTGTTCTCAGGTTACTCGCGCCCGGCGGCGGCGCGCAGCTTTTCGAGCCGGGCGCGGCCGTGCTGCCGGCCCAGGTAACCCGGCGCCACGGCTTCCAGCGCGGTGGGCGTGATGCCCAGGGCGGCCAGGCCCGGCAGCTGGCCGCCGGCAATGTTCGGCAGCTTCATGCTGTCGACGTTGTCGCGCGACATCAGCGGCTGCCCGGGCAGCAGTTCCATCATCAGCGCCTGCAGGCGGCCGATGAATTCGGGCAGCGGCATCTGCGGCCGTTCGTTGCCCGACCAGCGCCCGGCCAGGCGCACCAGTTCCGACAGCGTGTAGACCGTGGGGCCGGTGCACTCGTAGGTCTTGCCGACGCTGTCGGCACGGTCGAGCGCGGTGACGATGGCGCGCGCCACGTCGTCCACCCACACCGGCTGGAAACGGGCGTCGCTGCCGGCCAGCGGCATGAAGGGCGCCAAGGCCTGCAGCTTCGCGAAGAGATTCAGAAAGGCGTCTTCGGCGCCGAAGATGACCGAGGGCCTGAACATCGTCAGCTGCAACCCCGCCTGTTCCAGCACGTGCTCGCCCGCGGTCTTGCTGCGCAGGTAGTTCGACGGCGCCGAGGCCACGTCGGCACCGACACCCAGGGCGCTGACGTGCAGCAGCCGGCGCACACCCGCCTGGCGGCAGGCCTGGGCCAGGCGCCGTGGCAGCTGCACATGCACACGGTCGAAGGCGTCAGGGCTGCCGTGCAGGATGGCCACGAGGTTGATCACCGCGTCGTGGCCGGCCACCAGGCGGGCCAGCGCGGCGTCGTCGTGCACGTCGGCGGGCACCACCTGCACCGTGGGCAGCAGGCGCACGGCGTTGGCGTGCGCCGCGCGGCGCGTGGGCACGGTGACCTGCCCGCTGCTGCTGCGCTCGGCGAGGTGCTGGCAGACGACGCGGCCGACGAAGCCGGTGCCGCCGAGGACGAGGATCCTGCTCATGGGTTCTTCTTTGCGGACATTCAGGGAAGGTCGCGGTCGGGTGTGCTGGCGTCCGACGCACGCGGGCCGATGGCGGCGCCCAGGCGCTCCTTCAGCGTCGGCGAAGACGTGCCCAGCAAGGCGGCGTAGGCCACGCTGTTGGCCAGCACCTTCTGCACGTAGTCGCGCGTCTCGTTGAAGGGGATGCTCTCGGCCCAGGCAGCGGGCTCCATCACCACGCCGCCTTCGCGCCAGCGGCGTGGCCTGCCGGGGCCGGCGTTGTAGGCGGCAGTGGCCATCGCCAGCGAGCCGCCGAAGTCGTCGAGCACCCGTTTCAGGTAGGCCGCGCCGAGCTGCAGGTTGACCTGCGGGTCGTTGACCATGCCGGGCCTGAAGTCCATGCCGACCTTCTTCGCCGTCCACCGTGCGGTGGCCGGCATCAGCTGCATCAGGCCCGAGGCGCCGACGCCCGAACGTGCGTCGGTGATGAAGCGCGATTCCTGGCGGATGAGGCCGAACAGCACCGCAGCGTCGAGACCCGTGCCCTTGGCCGTGGCCAGGATCTGTTCGCGGAAGGCCAGGGGGTAGCGCTGCGCGATGTCGATCTCGGCGCGGCTGCGTTCGCTGGTGTTGATGCAGCGGTCCCACACCGCACTTTCGCAGGCCCATTGCGCGGCGGCCAGCAGTTCACGGTCGGGCATGCCCCGCAGCGTGAAGTTCCACTCGCGCACACCTTCGCTGCGCAGGCCCAGGGCGATGAGCTGCAGGGCACGCGCCAGGCCGGGCTGGCGGCGCACGGCTTCGCGCTCGGCCGGGCTCGGCGCCACGGCGGCAGACGGCAGCCTGAAGGGCTGGCCGAGTTCCTCGGCCGCCAGCAGACCGTAGAAGTCCAGCGGCTGCGCGATGCCGGCCAAGGCGATCTGCGCAGCTGCGCGGGCAGCGTCGCCTTCGGCGCCGGGCCGCGCCTGCCCCTGCAGCGCGCGCGCCTTCCAGAAGACCCAGGCCGGCCGCGCCTGCTCGGCCTGTGGCATGGCGGCGATGGCGCGATCGATCAGCGCCCAGCGCCGCGGCTCGCGTGCCGGTTCGCGCAGCGCGGCGCGCACATGCCAGGCCAGCAGTTCTTCGCTCCAGCCGGGCTGCGTGCCGGGCGGGTGGGCGCGGTCCCACAGCCTGAAGGCGTGGCGGGCGTGCTCGGCCGCGCCCGGCAGCTGCTTCAGCGCTGCCTGGCGCGCCACGTGCGCCCAGGCCGTGGCTTCCAGCGCGGCGGGCAGGCGGTGTGCGGTAGGCGACTGCAGCTGTTCGGCGGCCCGGTCGGGGTCGGCGGCGGCCAGGCGCATCACGGCCAGCAGCACCAGGTCGTGGCCGTGGGCGCCGTGGCCAGGGTTGCGGCGCGCCAGGTAGCGCTGGGGCTCGTTGAGGGCCTCGGCCACCCGGGCTTCGGCCGCCTTGCCCAGCAGCGCCGCGGCGTCGCGTGCGGCGCGCAGGCGGTTGTTCTCGACCGAGGTCCGCAGTTCGAGCCAGACATCGTCTTCGGTGAAGCGGCCGGCCTCGAAGAGCGTGCGCGCCATCAGCGAACAGCCTTCGTCGGCGTCGCGCTGCGCCAGCCAGGCGGCCAGCGCGGCACTGCGCACGTCCTGCCCGTCGAGGTGGCGCGTCAGCAGCGCGTAGCAGGTGACGACGCGGTCGTCGTTCATGCGGAAGCGCGGGTACTCGGTGCGGAAGTTGGCCCAGTCCTGGCGCTTGCCCAGTTCCAGCAGCCAGTCGTTGCGCAGGCGGTCTTCGACATAGGTGCCGGGCCAGCGGGCGTAGAAGGCATCCAGTTCGGGCTGCTGCGCGGTCGCCAGGCGGTTGCCCAGTTCCCAGTATTCGACCCACTGGGCCAACGGGTGGCCGGCCTGGTTGACGGCCATGCGTGCGGCGGCAAGTGCCGCGGCGTCCTTTTTCGTCAAGGCCTCGCGGGCGCGTTGCACGGTGTCGTCGCCGGGTGCGGCGTGCAGGGCCGCGGCGCTCGAAAATGCGCACAGCAGCGCCAGGCGCAGCGCGAGACGCAGCGCAAGCGGCAGGACGGGCAGGGAGCGGGGCAGCTTGGGCATGGTCTTGAATTTAGCGCAGGGGCGAGGGCAGTCGAGGCCGGACTTCATGGTGACGGATGCGGCGCGGGCGTGCCCGCCGTGAGGCCTTCGGGGCCCAGCCCGGCGCGGGTGCCCGCGGCTTCGTCGAGCAGCCAGGCCTCGAAGGCGGCCAGCGCCGGCCGTTCACGCCGCGCCGGCCAGCGCACCAGCCAGTAGGCGTAGGGTGAGCTGACGCGACCGCCAGGTCCGAAAGGCTCCACGAGTTCACCACGTTCCAGTGCCTCGCGCACCAGCGCCATGCGCGCCAGAGCGACGCCCTGGCCGGCCAGCGCGGCCTGGATCTGCTGGTAGGTGAAGTTCAGGTAGACCCAGCCGCGCGGTTCCAGCGCGGGTGCGGCGTTCACGCGCAGCCAGTGCCGCCAGCTGAGGTAGGCCGCGCTGGGCCGGGCGTCGTCCTCTTCCAGCAGCGTGTGGTGACCGAGGTCGGCCGCTTGGCGCAGCGGCAGGCGCTGCAGCAGGGTGGGGCTGGCCACCGGGGTGAGCTGCTCGCCGAAGAGCTGGGTCGAACCTGCCGGTGCCTGCGCCGGCAGGCTGTAGCGCAGCGCGAGGTCGATGTCGGGGTCGTCGGGGTCGGCCAGGTGGTCGTAGGCCGAGATGCGGATGTCGGCTTCGGGGTGCAGGTTCTGGAAGCCCGCCAGCCGGGGCAGCAGCCACAGCGACGCGAAGGACGCGAAGGTCGTCACGCCCACCGGCTGGCGACGCTGGGCGCTGCGGATCTGGCGCACGCTGCCGTCGAGTTGCGCCAGCATCGGCGCCACGCTGCGCAGCAGCAGCGCACCGGGGCCGGTGAGCTCGACATGGCGTGTGCCGCGCAGGAAGAGCACGGCGCCGAGTTCGTCTTCCAGCGCGCGGATCTGGCGGCTGATGGCCGGTTGCGTGAGGTGCAACTCTTCACCCGCGGCGCGAAAGCTGAGCAGACGAGCCACCGCCTCGAAGGCCCGCAACGGGCCGACCGCCAGTGGCCGGTGGCGTGGTGTATTCATGAGCTTTCATTATCAATCACGGCCTCAAGCCTGATTGGACGACGGCGCGGGATTACCCGATATTTCTCCTGCGCCGATGGAACGGCGGGAGATACCGGCATGAATCAATTGCTCATGACAGAACGGAATCAGACGAAGCTTGCGGGCACGGCGCCCTGGTCGTGGCCGCTGGCGCAGCGCGAGGTACGCACGCTACCCGCCGCCGCCGTACCCCGGTGGCTGCGTGTGGACGTGGGCTTTGTCTGGGTGACCCAAGACCGCCGCGACGCGCCGGCCGAAGACATCTGGCTGCACGCGGGCGAGAGCCTGGCGCTGCCGGCAGGCACGGCCTGGATCGTCGAGGCCTGGCCGCGAGCGCAGCTGAGCCTGCTGCAGGCGATGCCGGTGCTCAGCCGCGGCGCGCCTTGGCAGCAGGCCTGGGCCGCGGTCGCGGCGCTGCTGCGCCGGCCGGCGCAACCCTGGTTCGGGCTGGTTTGAGCGCTTTCGCCGCCCGTGCGGCCAGCGCGGCCTGCAGCGCCAGGCGCGCCCAGGCCTGCATCTGTGCGGGCGATTCCAGGGCCTCGGGCGGCACCGTCCAGTAAGCCAGCGTCACCGACTTGCCGTCGCCGTTGTAGACGAAGGGCGTGCAGCCGGCGGCGCTGAAGTGCGCGCGGGTGGTGGCGTCGGCCTTCAGGTACAGGCGCTCGGCGGCGATGAGGGCCACGAAGAGCCCGTCGGCGTAAAGCCCAAAGCCGCCGAACATGCGCCGCGCGTGCACCGCGCCCAGCGGCGAGAGCAGTTCCAGGCAGTGTTCGACGAAGGGCGGCAGGTCCATCGCGCGACAATACGCGCATGAGCTTCCCGATGCCGCCCCTGGAACCCTCACGCGACAAGAAGACGCTGCGGCGCCAGTTGCAGGCCGAACGCCAGAGCCTGATCGACCGCCACCAGCGCGCCATGCACCTGCAGGAAGTGCTGCGCGTGTGGCTGATGGCCCGCGACGACAAGGCCATCGGCGCCTACTGGCCGATCAAGGGCGAGTTCGACGCTCTGCCGGCGCTCTACCGCTGGGCCGAGGCCGACGAGGAACGCTGCATCGGCCTGCCTGTGATCGACAAGCAGACCAAGCAACTCAGCTTCCAGATGTGGTTCCCGGGCTGCGAGATGGAGGAAGACGCCTACGGCATCCCCAAGCCCAAGGACACACCCGTCTTCCACCCCACGCTGCTGCTGGTGCCCTGCGTGGGCTACGGCAACGGCGGCGTGCGCCTGGGTTATGGCGGCGGCTTCTACGACCGCACGCTGGCCACGCTGCAGCCGCGGCCCTACACCGTGGGCCTGGCCTACAGCTTCGGCTACGTGCCCTGGCTGCAGGCCGAAGCGCACGACGTGCCGCTCGACGCCGTGCTCAACGAGGACGGCGTGGCCTGGCAGCGCCCGTTACCGGACGCCCTGCCGGACGAACACGCGCGCAGCTGAACGCGCCGCGGCGCGTCCGGTTCGGCGGTCAGAAGCGTTTGCCGACGCCCAGGCTGATCAGCGTCGGGTCGATCTTGAAGGTGCCGATCTTGGTGCCGAACGAGCTGACGTCGGTCTTGATCTGCACCTTCTTCACGTCGGCGTTGAACAGCCAGCCGCCGCCCATGGGCACATCCAAGCCAGCCTGCAGCGACAGCCCGTAGCTGTTGCGCTTGAGGTTCAGCCCCAGACTCTGGGCGGTTGAACCCCATTTCACGTCGGAGATGTTGGTGTAGTTCAGGCCGGCGCCGACATAGGGGCGGAAGCTGCCCAGGTCGGTGAAGTGGTACTGCAGCGACAGTATCGGCGGCAGGTGCTTGAAGGTGCCGATCTCGCCGACGTTGGTGATCGAGAGCTTCTGCTTCTGCGGGTAGGTCAGCACCAGTTCGACCGCGATGTTCGGCGTGTAGAAGTAGGTGATGTCGACTTCGGGCAGCCAGCGGTCGTTGATCGACGCTTCACGCGAGCCCAGCGAGGTCAGCGCGGCCCTGAGGTCGCCGCTGTTGGTGTTGGCGGAATCGAGATGCACGGCACGGCCGCGAACGATCCAGTTGCCGCTGTCCTGGGCCTGCGCCAGGGGCGTGAGTGCGGCCAGCGCCAGTGCGGTCAGGCCGATGCGTGTTTTCATGAGGTATCTCCGTAGGGCTGAGGTTCGGCCGTCAGGGGGCCGCACCTGATTGCACGACGGAGCAAGGACCTAGAAGCTGACACAACGATAGGGTCTTGCGTCCCTTTGACCCGCGTCAAATGGCCGGGAAGGCCGCTGTTGCTGCGGCGCATCAATCCCGACGTGCCGGCTTCAGGCCACGATGCCGAGGCGGCGGCAGATCTCGAGCGTCACGGCGCTCTGGTTCAGCGCATAGAAGTGGATGCCGGGCACGCCGCCGGCGATCAGGCGCTCGCACAGCTTGGTGACCACGTCGATGCCGAAGGCGCGGATGCTGGCGGCGTCGTCCATGTAGCCTTCCATCTTCAGCGCCACCCAGCGCGGGATGTCGATGCCGTCGCGCGCCGCGATCTGCGCGATGCGGCCGTAGTTGTGGAAGGGCATGACGCCCGGCACGATGGGCACGGTGACACCCAGCGCCCGCACCTCGTCGACGAAGTGGAAATAGGCGTCGGGGTTGAAGAAGAACTGCGTGATGGCCGAGTTCGCGCCCGCCTGCACCTTGTGCGCGAAGTGCTGCAGGTCCTTGCGGATGTAGCGCTGCTGCGGGTGGTACTCGGGGTAGGCCGCCACCTCGATGTGCCAGTCGCTGCCCTGCGTCTTGCGGATGAACTCGATCAATTCGCTGGCATAGCGGAACTCGCCCGCGGTCGCCATGCCGCTGGGCAGGTCGCCGCGCAGCGCCACGATGCGGCGTATGCCCTGCGCGCGGTAGGTGGCCAGGATCTCGGAAATGCTCTCGGCCGTGCTGCCGATGCAGCTCAGGTGAGGCGCCGCCTCGTAGCCCATGGCCGCGATGTCCTGCACCGTGGCCAGGGTCTTTTCGCGCGTCGAGCCACCGGCACCGTAGGTGACGCTGAAGAACTCGGGCCGGGCCGCGGCCAGTTCCCGCACCACGGTCTTGAGCTTCTCGCTGCCGACGGGGGTGTTGGGGGGGAAGAACTCGAAACTGACGGGCAGGGTTTGGGGGGCGCTCACGGCGGCTCCTTGAAAATGGCTCAATCCAGGCTGCGCAGGTGCGTCATCGCGGCCCGGCCCAGCTTCTGGTCGTAGGTGATCAGTGGCGCCCGCAGTTCGGCGGCCAGCCAGAGGTAGGCCGCGTCGTAGGCCGACAGCCCGTACTGCCGGGCCAGTGCGAACTGGAGCAGGGCGTCGGTGGGCAGCAGTTCGATGTCGTTGGCCGAGAAGTCGGCCATCGCACGTTCCACCACATCGGCAGGCAGGCCTCGGCGCAGCTTCTTCAGCGCGACGTTGACGAACTCGTGCACCAGCAGCGTGGGCGCCAGCAGGCGGTGCCCCGACATGAGGTCTTCGGCGGCCTCACGCTCGGGTTCGTCGAAGAGCACGGCGCACAGCATGCTGCAGTCGACCACCGCCGGAGGACGCGTCTGGTATTGCGGTGGCGGCTCGGCCACGACGGCACGCCGCAATGCCGGCTTCATCGGCTGTCGCGGTCTTCGCGCACGATGTCGACGGCGCGCGGTGCATCAGCGAAGGGCCGCGGGTACAGCGCCCGGTGCTCGGCGGCGATCTGTTCGATCGACTTCGTGCCGTGCCGGCCGGTGCCCGGCGCGGCGCGGGTGCCGCCTGCCACAGGCGAGGCTTCGGCCGCAGCGCGTTCGATGATGGCCATCAGTTCACCCTGCAACGAGCGGTGGTTGGCCTCGGCGCGCCGACGCAGCCGCTCGGCCAGCGCCTCGGGCACGTCCTTGATCGACAGGCTGACACCCATGTTCACCTCCGAAATGGAACCATGGCGCCATTTTGGCGCCACGGTGGAGTGCTTGCAAGGCGCCGAAGGGCGCCGGCCTTCCGAAATCAGTAGCGGTAGGTGTCCGGCTTGTACGGCCCCTGCTTGGGCACGCCGATGTAGGCGGCCTGCTCGTCGCTCAACTCGCTGAGCATGGCGCCCACCTTCTTCAGATGCAGACGAGCCACCTTCTCGTCCAGGTGCTTGGGCAGCACGTAGACCTTGCCGTTTTCGTAGTAGTCGCTGTGCGTGAAGAGCTCGATCTGCGCGATGGTCTGGTTCGCGAAGCTCGACGACATCACGAAGCTCGGGTGGCCCGTGCCGCAGCCCAGGTTCACCAGCCGCCCCTTGGCCAGCAGGATGATGCGCTTGCCGTCGGGGAAGATGACGTGGTCCACCTGCGGCTTGATCTCGTCCCAGGTGCAGTCGGCCAGCGCCGCGACGTCGATCTCGTTGTCGAAGTGGCCGATGTTGCAGACGATGGCCTGGTCCTTCATCGCGGCCATGTGGGCCTTGGTGATGACACTCTTGTTGCCGGTGGCCGAGACGAAGATGTCGGCCTTGTCGGCGGCGTATTCCATCGTCACGACCTTGTAGCCTTCCATCGCCGCCTGCAGCGCGTTGATGGGGTCGATCTCGGTCACCCAGACCTGGGCCGACAGCGCGCGCAGCGCCTGGGCCGAACCCTTGCCCACGTCGCCGTAGCCGGCCACGCAGGCCACCTTGCCGGCGATCATCACGTCGGTGGCGCGCT
>JAURZK010000043.1 GCA_030653505.1 Rubrivivax sp. | reverse complement strand
GTCGATTCCGCGCGTCAGGTCGATCGGGTTCCGGCCGGCGGCCACATACTTCATGCCTTCGCGCACGATGGCTTGCGCCCGGACGGTGGCGGTGGTGGTGCCGTCACCAGCGTTGTCGCTGGTCTTGGAGGCCACTTCCTTCACAAGCTGGGCGCCCATGTTCTGGAGCTTGTCCTTGAGCTCGATCTCCTTGGCCACCGAGACACCGTCCTTGGTGACGGTCGGGGCGCCGAAGGAGCGCTCGAGCACGACGTTGCGGCCCTTGGGGCCGAGCGTGATCTTGACCGCGTTGGCCAGGATGTTCACACCCTCGACCATGCGTTGACGGGCTTCAGCGCCAAAGATGACGTCTTTTGCTGCCATGTGTATTTCTCCGATTCAATTCAGTGGGGGTTCGACGGGGGAGAAGAGAAATTACTTCTCGACCACCGCGAACAGGTCTTCTTCGCGCATCACCAGCAGTTCGTCGCCGTCGACCTTGACGGTCTGGCCCGAGTACTTGCCGAACAGCACGCGGTCGCCGACCTTGCAGTTCAGGGCGATGAAGTCGCCCTTGTCATTGCGCTTGCCCGGGCCGACGGCCAGCACTTCACCCTGGTCGGGCTTTTCGGCGGCGTTGTCGGGAATGACGATGCCGGAAGCGGTCTTGGTCTCTTGTTCCAGGCGCTTGACGATCACGCGATCGTGCAACGGACGAAGTTTCATATCATCTCCTTGATGGGGCGGAATAGGCACATTGCGGTGCGTTGACTGAGTCAGCGCTCGCTGACATGCGGTGAAGGGCGGTTGAAGATGCAACCTGCCGATCGTTAGCACTCAGCGATGGCGAGTGCTAGCAACAGATTATAGGGGCCGTTCTGACCAGTTCAAGGGGCTGGCACGCAAGCAGGTAGGGATAGAGGGACGAAGTGGTGTCGAAGCGCTGGCAGAAGTCGAACATGCGGTGCACCTGCGCGTATGAGCCGGGCCCGGGTGCCGTTGGGGAGGTGGCCCTGCGCGTGCCCGGGGCACGGGGGCTTGGCTAGCATGCCGCGACTGTTGCGGAGGTCTGCGATGCGAGAATTGGCCCCGTCGGCCGTGCGCCGGCTGTCGATGGCGGCGGCCTTGGCCCTGCTGGTGTCCGCTGCCCCGGCGCTGGCGCAGCCGGCGCAGCCCGCGCCGCTGCCGATATTCGACGCCCACCTGCACTACAGCCACGATGCCTGGGAGCGGCTGCCTCCGGCCGAGGCCGTGGCGCTGCTGCGCCGGGCCGGGCTGAAGCAGGCCATGGTCTCCAGCAGCAGCGACGAAGGCACGCAGAAGCTCTATGCCGCCGCGCCCGACCTCGTGCTGCCGGTGCTGCGTCCCTACCGTACGCGCGGCGAGATCGGCAGCTGGGTGCGCGACGAGAGTGTCATCACCCACATGGAAGCGCGGCTGAAGCGCTACCGCTACGTCGCGCTGGGCGAATACCACGTCTACGGCGCCGATGCCGACCTGCCGGTGGTGCGGCGCGTGGTGCAGCTGGCGCGCGAGCACCAGCTTTACCTGCACTCGCACTCCGACGCCGACGCCATCGAGCGCCAGTTCCGCCAGGACCCGCAAGCCCGCATCCTGTGGGCGCACGCCGGCTTCGAGTCGCCCGAGAACGTGCGCGAGATGCTGCGCAAACACAAGAACCTGTGGTGCGACCTGGCCTTCCGCAACGACCACGCCGGCGGCGGCAAGGTCGACGCTGCCTGGCGCGAGGCCTTCCTCGAGTTTCCCGACCGTTTCATGGTCGGCACCGACACCTTCACACCCGAGCGCTGGCACTACGTGGTCGAGCATGCGCGTTGGTCACGTGAGTGGCTGGCCGACCTGCCGCGCGACGTCGCCGAGCGCATCGCCTGGCGCAACGGCGACGCGCTGTTCACGTCCATGCGCGCGCGGTTGACGCCATGAGAGCGCTGCTTGCCGGTTGCGCCTGGGCGAGTGCCTCTGCGGTTCATGCCGCCTGCCCGCCGGCACCGGCCGACGGCGCACCGCTGGCCGCGGGTCCGGTGAGTCTCGCCTGGCGCGCAGAGCCTGCACCCGTCGTGCAGGGCCGGCCGTTTGCGCTGTTGCTGAACGTGTGCCCAGGGCAGGCGGTGCTGGCGGCGGTCGACGCCACCATGCCCGAGCACCGCCACGGCATGAACTACCGGCCCAGCCTGCAGTCGCTGGGCGACGGCCGCTGGCGCGCCGAGGGCCTGCTGTGGCACATGAGCGGCCGCTGGGAGCTGCGCTTCGACGTGCGCCACGACGGCCGCACCCACACGCTGCGCCAGGACGTCGTGCTGCAGTGAAGGCACTGCGCGCCGCGGCGCTGCTCTGGCTACTGCTGGCACCTCTGCTGGCAGTACGCGCGCAGGCCCTGCTGGACTTCACGCCGACCGAACGTGCGCTCATCGCCGGCCACGGCCCGTGGCCGCCCGCACCCGTGCCAGACCCGTCCAACCGCGTCGACGGCCAGCCGGCTGCGGTCGGCTTCGGCCGCCTGCTGTTCTTCGAACGTGCGCTCTCCGCCGACGGCACGCTGTCCTGTGCCAGCTGCCACCAGCCGGAACGCGCTTTCCAGGACGGGCGGCGCACCGCGCGCGGGCGTGCCGAGGGCCAGCGCAACACGACCAGCCTGCTGGACGCTGCGCAGCGTCGCTGGCTGGGCTGGGACGGCGCTCACGACTCGTTGTGGTCGGCCAGCGTCGCGCCCTTGCTGGCCCAGCGCGAGATGGCCGCCAGCCCGGCGCAGCTGGCCGCCACCGTGCGGCGCGAGCCGCGCCTGGCGGCGGGTTACCGCGCCGCCTTCGGTGCCGAGCCCGGGCCCGACCACGAAAGGGTGCTCGTAGACCTGGGCAAGGCGCTGGCGGCCTACCAGGCCACGATGGTGTCGGAACGCACGGCCTTTGATGACTTCCGCGACGCCATGGCGCAGGGTGACGACGAAGCCGCCGCGCGCTACCCACCGGGGGCGCAGCGCGGACTGCGTTTTTTCATCGGCGAAGGCCGCTGCAGCGTGTGCCACGCCGGTCCAGCCTTCACGAACGGCGAGTTTGCCGACGTCGGCGTGCCCTTCTTTGTGCCCGGCGGGGTCGACGGCGGGCGCCACGAAGGTCTGACGCGCCTGCGCGCCAGCGCCCACAACCGGCTCGGCCCGCACAACGACGCCGGCACCGCCGATCCGCGTGCCGTGACGACGCGTCACGTCGTGCCCCAGCACCGCAACTTCGGCGAGTTCCGCGTTCCCGGACTGCGCCAGCTGGTGCACACCGCGCCCTACATGCACGATGGCAGCCTGGCCACGGTGGATGACGTGGTGCGCCACTACAGCGAGCTGAACGAGGAGCGGCTGCACGCCGACGGCGAACGCATCCTGCGTCCGCTCAGGCTGAATGCCGCGCAGGCGGCCGATCTGGCGGCATTCCTGCACAGCCTGAGCTCCGGCGGGCGCTGAGCGTGGCCGACCGGCCTCGGCGACCGCGCCGGTCAATGCGTTTCACGCGGCAGGTCGTCGTCGCCGGGCGGCGTCTCAGCGGGCACGCGGAAGCGCTCGGTGGCCCAGGCACCCAGGTCGGCCATGCGGCAGCGCTCGCTGCAGAAGGGGCGCCAGCGGTTGCTTTGCGTGTACAGCGCCGGCTGCTTGCAGCTGGGGCAGGGCACGGTGCGTTGGGTGGTTTCGCTCATGGGGCAAGCGCCTTGGGCCAGGCGGGCGTTCAGGCGCAGAGAGCCAGTTCGAAGGCGGTGTCGCTGCCGCAGTTGCGCAACCGGCCCTCGGCGTCGGGCCGCATGAAGCGTATCGACACCATCAGCCGGTGGCCGGTGATCTCGGGCACCAGGCCACTGTCGGCCGCGAAGCGCACGCGCATCAGCTGGTAGGACTTGCCCTGGGGCAGGCTCTGCTGGTACTGACCGCCAGCGGCCACCATGCGCTGCGGCGTGCCGCTGTCGCGCAGCAGGCCCAGCAGCACCTGCAGCGCCTCGGCCAGCGGCGTGATGGTGGCCATCCAGCCCTGCAGGTCGGTGCGGCGGCGTCCGGGGGCATGCTGCTGCCAGGCGTAGTAGGCCGGCAGGTCGAATTCGCAAGTGCCGCCGGGGATGTTGATGCGGCTGCGGATGCTCATCAGCCAGTCGTTGGCCGCGAGCGTCTGGCCCGCCTTGCCCTGCAGCAGGTTCAGCCCGTTGAAGGCGTGGTCGATGCGGGCTATCACCTCGTCCAGCGCCGCCTCGGAGATGCCGGGATGGCCGCGATAACCCTGCAGCTGCAGGCGGTGGCGGTCCAGTTCCTTGAGCAGGTCGCTCTTGAGGTCGGCGCGCGAGGCGACGTCCATGATCTCGAACAGTGTGGCCAGCGCGAAGTGGTGGTCGACCGGCGCGTCGCGCGCCACCAGCTGGCCCAGGCGGTCGAACAGGTGTTCGAGCCGCAGCATCGTGCGGATGCCTTCGGTGAACGGATACTCGTAGAGAACCAAGGCGGGCTCGCGGTGCGGCTGCGGACAGGGTGGGAGGCTTGCCGCGGCGGATTGTTCCACACGCATCACCACTTCCGCGTCGCGGCGTGGCTCAGCGTACCGCTGTCCAGTGCTGCCAGAGCGAGCGCACCTCGTCGGCAAGCGTGGCCAGGGTCATGCCGTCGTTGAAGATCACGGCGTCGGCAATGGCGCGGCGTGCGGCGCGGGTGGCCTGTTGCGCGACGACCCGCCGTGCGCCTGCGGCGTCCCAGCCGGGGCGCAGTGCCACCCGTGCGATCTGCGTGGCCTCGCTGCAGTCGACCACGAGCACGCGGTCGACACGCGCTCGCCAGTGGCCGGACTCGGTGAGCAGCGGCACGTCGAAGGTCACCGTCAGCCCTGTGGCCTGAGCGGCTTGGCGGCGGGCCTCTTCGCCGATCAGCGGATGCAGGATGGTTTCCAGTCGCGCCTTCACTGCAGGGTCGGCGAATGCCAATTGCCGCATGTGTTCGCGGTTCAAGGCGCCGTCGGCCGTGATCGCTTCGGGCCCGAAAGCCGAGGTCAGCGCGGGCATGGCCCGGCCTCCGGGGAGCGTCAGCGCGCGGGCGATGGCGTCAGTGTCGACGAGATGGGTGCCGCAGGCCACCAGCTGCTGCGCCACGGTGCTCTTGCCGCTGCCGATGCCACCGGTGAGGCCGATCGTCCGCACCCGCGGGCGGGGCGGGGCGGTCAGGCCCAGCCTATCCACCCCAGCACCGTCTCCAGGCCGGCCAGCATCACGACGACGCCGCCGCCGGCCAGGAAGGGCCCGAAAGGCACGAAGCGCCCCTGGCGCAAAGAGCCGCCGGCCTTCATCACCAGCCCGACCACGGCGCCCAGCACCGAAGCCATCAGCACGATGGGCAGGATGGCCTGCCAGCCGAGCCAGGCACCCAGGGCGGCGAGCAGCTTGAAGTCGCCGAAGCCCATGCCTTCCTTGCCGGTGGCGAGCTTGAAGAACCAGTAGACGAGGAACAGCGACATGTAGCCGGCCACGGCACCCCACACCGACTGCAGCAGCGTCAGCCCTGGCAGCCAGCCCAAAGCTGCGGCCAACAGGCCGGCCCACAGCAGCGGCAGCGTCAAGGCGTCGGGCAGCACGGTGGTGTCCCAGTCGATCAGCGCCAGCGTCAGCAGCACTGCGCCGACGGCGCACCACAGCAGCGTCGACGGCTGCGGACCGAGGCGCCAGGCGAGCACGCCGAAGAGCAGCGCGGTGCCCAGCTCGACCAGGGGGTAGCGCACCGAGATCGGCGTCTTGCAGGCCGAGCAGCGGCCGCGCAGCACCAGCCAGCTGAACAGCGGGACGTTCTCGAACCAGCGAATGCGGTGGCCGCAAGCCGGGCAGCGCGATGCGGGCCGCGCCAGGCCCAGCGGTGCCAGCTCGGCAATCGCCTTCTCCAGGCCACCCGAGGCCAGCGCCAGCCGTTCCGGCGCCGGGCCGGCGAAGACCCGCTTGAACGAGTCGGCGTCGGCCAGTTGCGCCGCGACGTCGCCCCACCATTGGCGTTCCAGCATCAGCGGCAGGCGGTGCACCACCACGTTGAGGAAGCTGCCGATGATCAGGCCCAGCAGGGCCAGGAGCCAGGGCGAGAGTAGCAGGTCCGTTGGCAGGCCCGCGAACAAGCCCCCCACGCTAGACAACCGCGCCCAGCTTGAAGATGGGCAGGTACATCGACACCACGATGCCGCCGATCAGCGTGCCCAGGATGACGATGATGAAGGGCTCCATCAGGCTCGACAGGCCCTTGACCATCTCGTCGACCTCTTCCTCGTAGAACTCGGCCGCCTTGGCCAGCATGTGGTCGAGCGAACCCGATTCCTCGCCGATGGCCGCCATCTGCAGCACCATGGTGGGGAAGACGCCTGTGGCCGTCATCGAGGTCGTCAGTGCCGAGCCGGTGGAGACGTCCTTCTGGATCTGCTCGGTGGCCTGCGCGTAAACCGCGTTGCCCGAGGCGCCACCCACCGAGTCGAGCGCTTCGACCAGCGGCACGCCCGCGGCGAACATGGTGGACAGCGTGCGCGTCCAGCGCGCGATGACCGACTTGTTGATGAGGTCGCCGAAGATGGGGATCTTCAGCAGGATGCGGTCCATCGTCATCTGCATCTTCTCCGAGCGTTTCCAGCTCTCGAAGAAGAAGTACAGGCCGCCGCCGCCCAGGATCAGCATCAGCCACCACCAGGCGACGAAGAACTTCGACATCGCGATGACCACCAGCGTCGGGCCGGGCAGTTCACCGCCGAAGGACTTGAACACGTCCTCGAAGGCCGGGATGACGAAGATCATGATCACCGTCAGCACGACGAAGGCGACGATGATGACCGCCACCGGGTACATCAGCGCCGACTTGATCTTGCTCTTGATGGCCATCGTCTTCTCTTGATAGATGGCCAGGCGGTCGAGCAGCGCTTCCAGGATGCCGCCCGCCTCGCCGGCTTCCACCAGGTTGCAGTACAGCGCGTCGAAATGCAGCGGGTGCTTGCGGAAGGCCGACGACAGGCTGGTGCCGGTCTCGACGTCGCCGCGGATGTCGTTCAGCAGCTTGGTCATGCGCGGGTTGGTGCTGCCGCGCGCGACGATGTCGAACGATTGCAGCAGCGGCACACCGGCCTTCATCATCGTCGCCAACTGGCGCGTGAAGATGGCGATGTCCTTCTGCTTGATGGCCCGGCCGCCACTGGTGCGCCGCTTCTTGACCTTGTTGACGAGGATGCCCTGGCGCCGCAGGCTGGCGTTGACCATCGATTCGCCGCCGGCGCGCATCTCGCCGCGCACGACCTTGCCGTTGCGGTCCTTGCCCTCCCACTCGAAGATGACTTCCTTGGGCGCTTTTGCGAGTGCTGCTGTGGCCATGGGTTCTCGAAGTCGGGCTGGGCTGACGGATTGCGGGCGGGCGCCTACTCGTTGGTGACCGTGATCACTTCCTCGAGCGTGGTGACACCGCCGCGGACCTTGATCAGGCCGGACTGGCGCAGGTCGCGCACCCCCTCGACCTGGGCCTGTTTGGCGATGTCCAGTGCCGTGCCCTCGGACAGGATGATGCGCTGGATAGCCTCTGTTATCGGCATCACTTGGTAGATACCGACCCGGCCTTTGTAACCGTTGTTGCACATCGAGCAGCCGACGGCCCGGAAAGGCTTCCAGTTGCCGTCCAGGTCTTCGGGCTTGAAGCCGGCCTTCAGCATCGATTCGCGCGGGTAGTCCGCGGGCTTCTTGCAGTTCTCGCAAAGCTTTCGCGCCAGCCGCTGCGCCGTGATGAGCAGCACGCTGGACGCGATGTTGAAGGGCGCCACGCCCATGTTCAGCAGCCGCGTCAGCGTGGTGGGCCCGTCGTTGGTGTGCAGCGTGCTCATCACCATGTGGCCGGTCTGCGCGGCCTTGATGGCGATGTCGGCGGTTTCCAGGTCGCGGATTTCGCCGACCATGATGATGTCCGGGTCCTGGCGCAGGAAGGACTTCAGCGCCGCGGCGAAGGTCAGGCCCGCGCGGTCGTTGACGTTGACCTGGTTGATGCCGGGCAGGTTGATTTCAGCCGGGTCTTCCACCGTGGCGATGTTCACGCCGGGCTGATTCAGGATGTTCAGGCAGGTGTAGAGCGACACCGTCTTGCCGCTGCCTGTGGGGCCGGTGACCAGGATCATGCCGTAAGGCCGGCCGATGGCCTGCATCAGGCGGTCCTTCTCGATCTTCTCGTAGCCCAGCGCCTCGATGCCCAGCTTGGCGCTGGATGGGTCGAGGATACGGATCACGACCTTCTCGCCGAACAGCGTGGGCAGCGTGCAGACGCGGAAATCGATCGCCTTGCTGCCGAACTTCAGCTTCATGCGGCCGTCCTGCGGCACACGCTTCTCGGCGATGTCCATGCGCGAGATGACCTTGATGCGCGAGGCCAGCTTGTCCTTGATGGCCACCGGCGGCTGCGTGATCTCGCGCAGTTCGCCGTCGACGCGGAAGCGCACGCGGTAGGTGTACTCGTAGGGCTCGAAGTGCAGGTCGGACGCGCGCATGTTGATGGCGTCGATCAGCATCTTCTGCAGGAAGCGCACCACCGGTGCGTCTTCGACGTCGGTGGTGACGTCGGCGTTCTCCGCCGGTGCGGTCTCCTCGTCGGTGACGTCGAAGTCGAAGTCGCCGCCGGCCATCGACTCGAGCTGCTCGTTGGCGCTGGCACCCTGGGCGTCGAGCTGCTTCATCAGCTTGTCGTGCTCGACGATGACCCACTCGGGGGTCAGCTGGGTGGCGAACTTGATGCGCTCGGCGGCTTCCTGGTCGGTGGGATCGGCCGCGCCGATGAAGAGGCGGTTGCCGCGCTTGCCCAGCACCAGCAGCTGGTACTGGTTGGCGATCTTCTGGTCGACGATGTTGCGCGGCAGCTTCTGCAGGTCGACCGCGTTGAGGTCCATCACCGGCAGCGCCAGCGCGATGGACAGCGTGTGCGCCAGGTCGTCGGGTTTGACGCTGCCGGCGCCGATCAGCGCAGCGACGAAGCCCGACTTGCGTTCGCGGGCGCTCCTGGTGAGCTCTTCGGCGGCCTTGGCCGTCAGCTTGCCGGCGTTGACGAGCACGCGGGCCACACCCGAGAGGGAGGACGGTGGTGGTTCGACCAGGGTCTCAGCGGCCATCGGGGAGGGAGCTCATCGACTGCATATCGCGCAGATCATCGCCGAATCGCCCCTCGGTGTAAACGCGAGGCGCCCCGGCCCTGGTGCGCAGGTTGCGCCGAGCGTGTGGGGCAATGGAGACTCTGGAAACCGCCGAGAAGGCTGGTCGGGGTGAGAGGATTCGAACCTCCGGCCTCTACGTCCCGAACGTAGCGCTCTACCAGGCTAAGCTACACCCCGATGCGGATGACGGGTGGCTGCAGCGGTGTTTGCCGCAGGCCCCTGTCGAGCAGCGATCTCCGTTCAGGAAGAGCGATGCACCGATCGAACACATAATTCTAGCAGAGCCTCGCGTGCAGCCGAAGCGGGCAGTGCGCGCAGCGCGGTCTGGGCCTTCTCCGCCTCGGCACTCGCGGCGTCCCGCGTCGCGTCGAGCGCCCCGGTGCGGCGCACGATGGCCAGGATCTCGGGCAGCTTCTCCAGTTCGCCATGCTCGATGGCGTGGCGGATCATCGTGCGCTCGGCTGCCGACGCGCGCTCCATCGCCAGCAGCAGCGGCAGCGTGGGCTTGCCCTCGCGCAGGTCGTCGCCGACGTTCTTGCCGAGCTCGTCGCTGTTACCTTCGTAGTCGAGCAGGTCGTCGACGAGCTGGAAGGCGGTGCCCAGCGAGCGCCCGAAGTCGGCACAGGACTCCTCGAGCGCAGCGTCGGCACCCGCCAGCACGGCGCCCAGACGGGCACTGGCCTCGAACAGCTTGGCCGTCTTGTAGCGGATGACCTGCAGGTAGTCGTGCACGGCCAAGTCAGGGTCGTGCATGTTCATCAGTTGCAGCACCTCACCTTCGGCAATGACGTTGGTGGCGTCGGCCAGAACGTCGAGCACGCGCATGCGGTTCACCGACACCATCATCTGGAAGGCGCGGGAATACAGGAAGTCGCCCACCAGCACGCTGGCAGCGTTGCCGAACATCGCGTTGGCCGTGGCCCGGCCGCGGCGCAGCGCCGACTCGTCGACGACGTCGTCGTGCAGCAGCGTGGCGGTGTGGATGAACTCGACGATGGCCGCCAGTTCGTAGCGCTCGGGGCCCTCGAAGCCCAGGGCCTCCGCGAACAGCAGCACCAGCCTGGGACGGATGCGTTTGCCGCCAGCCCCCACGATGTAGGCCGAGATCTGGTCGATCAGCGCCACACGCGAGCTCAGGCGCTCGCGGATCACTGCGTCCACGCGCCGCAGCGCCGATTCGGCCGGATCGGCGGCAGGATGGAGGGCGGTGGTTTCGAGCACGGGATGGCAATTATAGGAAGCAGGGCGACGGCGTCGGGACATACCGGTTCCCGGTGGCGCTGCATGCTATACTCAAAGGCTCTGCGCAGTTGGATGGGTCCCTGTCTCCAGGCCTTTCCCGTCGAACGGCCGCACCCGGCAGGTGTCGGGGACGGCGGCGCGGGGTTCTTCGAAAGGTCTCACATGTACGCGGTCATAAAAACCGGTGGCAAGCAATACAAGGTTGCAGCCGGCGAAAAGATCAAGGTAGAACAGATAGCTGCGGACGTGGGCCAGGAAGTCGTGATCGAGCAGGTGCTGGCCGTGGGTAGCGGCGCAGACCTCAAGGTCGGTGCTCCCTGGGTCGCGGGTGCGAGCGTCACGGCTACCGTCCTGTCGCAGGGCAAGCACGACAAGGTGCGCATCTTCAAGATGCGTCGCCGCAAGCATTACCAGAAGCATGGCGGTCACCGCCAGACTTACACCGAGCTGCAGATCGGCTCGATCAACGGCTAAGGGGCAGGCACCATGGCACAGAAAAAGGGCGGCGGCTCAACCCGCAACGGGCGCGACTCCAAGCCGAAGATGCTGGGCGTGAAGCGTTTTGGTGGCCAGCTGGTTTCGGCCGGCTCGATCATCGTGCGTCAGCGTGGCACCAAGTTCCACCCCGGCGTCGGTGTCGGCATCGGCAAGGACCACACGCTGTTCGCGCTGGTCGACGGCGCGGTGTCCTTCGCGGTCAAAGGTTCGCTGAACCGGCAGACGGTGTTCGTCACCCCGGCCTGATCGCGTATCTCGCTCGCACCGCGAAGCCCCGGCGTGCCGGGGCTTCTTCGTTTATTGCCCCCGTTACCATAGCCCCACCATGAAATTCGTCGACGAAGCCGTGATCGACGTGTCCGCAGGCCACGGGGGTGCGGGCTGCGTGAGCTTCAGGCGCGAGAAGTTCATCCCCTTCGGTGGCCCCAACGGCGGCGACGGTGGCCGCGGCGGCAGCGTGTGGGCCATTGCCGACCGCAACATCAACACGCTGATCGACTACCGCTACGCGCGCCGCCACGACGCGAAGAACGGCGAGGCTGGCCGCGGCAGCGACCAGTACGGCGCAGCCTCGCCCGACATCGAGCTGCGCATGCCCGTCGGCACGATGATTTCGGACTTCGAAACCGGCGAACTGCTGGTCGAACTGCTCGAGCACGGCAAGCGCGAGCTGCTCGTCAAGGGCGGCGACGGGGGCTTCGGCAATCTGCATTTCAAGACCAGCACCAACCGCTCGCCGCGGCAGAAGACACCGGGCTGGCCGGGCGAGGCCAAGAAGCTGAAGCTGGAATTGCGCGTGCTGGCCGACGTCGGCCTGCTAGGCATGCCCAACGCCGGCAAGAGCACGCTGATCGCCGCGATCTCGAACGCGCGGCCGAAGATCGCCGACTACCCTTTCACGACGCTGCACCCGAACCTGGGCGTGGTGCGTGTCGGCCCCGAGCGCAGTTTCGTCGTCGCCGACATTCCCGGCCTCATCGAGGGTGCGTCAGAAGGTGCCGGTCTGGGCCACCAGTTCCTGCGCCACCTGCAGCGCACGCGCCTGTTGCTGCACATCATCGACGCCGCGCCCTTCGACGAGGGCGTCGACCCCGTGCAGCAGGCCAAGGCCATCGTCGCCGAGCTCAAGAAGTACGACCCCAAGCTGCACGCCAAGCCGCGCTGGCTGGTCTTCAACAAGCTCGACATGGTGCCCGAGGCCGAACGCGAGCAGCGCGTGAAGGACTACGTGCGGCGGCTGCGCTGGAAAGGGCCGGTGTTCTCGATCTCGGCACTGGCGCGAGACGGCCTGCAGCCGCTGGTCGAGGCTATCCACGCCCACGTCGCGCTGCAACAACGCGAGGCGCCGCTGCCCGACGTGCGCTTCGACGGCACCAACACACCCGCGCCCGAACCCGCCACCGACCATGAGTAGCAGCGTGCTCCTCGGGGCGCGCCGCATCGTCGTCAAGGTCGGCTCCAGCCT
Organism: Rubrivivax sp.; assembly: GCA_030653505.1. Classification (GTDB taxonomy): domain Bacteria; phylum Pseudomonadota; class Gammaproteobacteria; order Burkholderiales; family Burkholderiaceae_C; genus Rubrivivax. The sequence continues at coordinate 25,350 of JAURZK010000043.1, read as the reverse complement.
CGTCACCAACGAAGGCCGCGGCGTCGATGCCGCCGCCATCGGCAACTGGTCGCGCCAGCTCGCCGCACTCGCGCAGCAGGGGCGCGAACTGGTGATGGTGTCCAGCGGCGCCATCGCCGAAGGCATGAAGCGTCTGGGCTGGACGCAGCGTCCGAGGCAACTGCATGAGCTGCAGGCCGCCGCGGCGGTGGGCCAGATGGGCCTGGTGCAGATGTACGAGAGCCGCCTGTCCGAGCACGGCATGGCCAGTGCACAGGTGTTGCTGACGCACGCCGACCTTGCCGACCGTGAGCGCTACCTCAACGCCCGCTCCACGCTGCTGACGCTGCTCGAACTGAAGGTGATCCCGGTCATCAACGAGAACGACACCGTCGTCAACGACGAGATCCGCTTCGGCGACAACGACACGCTGGGCGCCCTGGTCGCCAACCTGGTCGACGCCGATGCCTACGTCATCCTCACCGACCAGCGTGGCCTGTACTCGGCCGACCCGCGCAAGGATCCGACGGCCCGTTTCATCGATGAGGCCGTGGCCGGTGATGCAGCGCTCGAGACCATGGCCGGCGGCGCCGGCTCGGCCATCGGCCGCGGCGGCATGCTGACCAAGGTGCTGGCCGCCAAGCGCGCCGCCGGCAGCGGCACGAGCACCGTCATCGCCTGGGGTCGCGAGACCGACGTGCTGCTGCGCCTGGCCGCCGGCGAGCGCATCGGCACCGCGCTGGTGGCCGCCACGCCCAAGCTCGCGGCGCGCAAGCAGTGGATGGTCGACCACCTGCAGTTGCGCGGCGCCGTGGTCGTCGATGCCGGCGCCGCGCTCAAGTTGCGCGACGAGGGCAAGAGCCTGCTGCCCATCGGCGTGCATGAGGTGCATGGCGAGTTCGTGAGAGGTGACGTCATCGCCGTGCGCGCGGCCGGCGGTGCCGAAGTGGCGCGCGGGCTGGCGAACTACTCTTCAGCCGAGGCCCGGCTCATCGCGCGCAAGGCCTCGAGCCAGATCGAGGCGCTGCTGGGCTACGCCAACGAACCCGAGCTCATACACCGCACGAACCTTGTGCTGATGTAGCACCCGGCTATTTCGTGGCGCTGGGTTCGGCGTCGGGCGGCGGCATGCGCGGCGGCATGTCGATGGGCAGGGGCGGATGGTCGCCCGGCGAATCCCCACCGTGCAGGTCGTGGTCGTGCCGATGTGCACGCAGACCCGAGCGCAGGTAGCGGTTGTGGTGGTTCATGCGTGGCAGGTAGCGCGCCAGTTCGGTCAGCGCCATCTCGTAGACGCTGCGCTTGAACTCGATCACCAGTTCCAGCGGCACCCAGTAGTCGTTCCAGCGCCAGGCGTCGAACTCGGGGTGGTCGGTGGCACGCAGGTTGAGGTCGCTGTCGTGTCCCACCAGGCGCAACAGGAACCAGATCTGCTTCTGACCGCGGTAATGGCCGCGCGCGTCCTTGCGGATGAAGTGGTCTGGCACTTCGTAGCGCAGCCAGTCGCGGGTGCGCGCGACGATCTGCACGTGGTCTGGCAGCAGCCCGACTTCTTCGTGCAGTTCTCGGAACATCGCCTGCTCTGGCGACTCTCCGTGCTTGATGCCGCCCTGCGGGAACTGCCACGAGTGTGTGCGCAGTCGCTTGCCCCAGAACACCTGGTTGCGCGGGTTGAGCAGGATGATGCCGACGTTGGGCCTAAAGCCTTCCCGGTCGAGCATAATCAAACCCCGATCTAGTGATTGATTTCATTATTGCACCGGCGCTGTGCAGCACGCGAACCCTCGCTAACCCGCATGCGTCACGTGGGGCCATACAGGGCTCGAGCATGGCGGCGGCGGTGACTGAAACTGCCTACCTCACGCGCCCCATGAAAGCCACAGCCACCTTCATCTCCACGCTCAAGGAAGCACCCGCCGACGCCGAGATCGTCAGCCACCGGCTGATGATGCGCGCGGGCTTCATCAAGCGTCTTGGCGCCGGCATCTACAACTACATGCCGCTGGGGCTGCGTGTCATTCGCAAGGTAGAAGGCATCATCCGCGAAGAGATGGAACGCGCCGGCGCGGTGGAGTTGCTGATGCCCGTCGTGCAACCCGCCGAGCTGTGGCAGGAGACCGGCCGCTTCCAGGCCTACGGCCCCGAGCTGATGCGCGTGAAGGACCGCCACGACCGCGACTTCGTCATCCAGCCGACGAGCGAGGAAGTCGTCACCGACATCGCACGCCAGGAACTGCGCAGCTACAAGCAGCTGCCGAGGAACTTCTTCCACATCCAGACCAAGTTCCGCGACGAACGCCGGCCGCGCTTCGGGGTCATGCGCGGGCGCGAGTTCACGATGAAGGACGCTTATTCCTTCGACCGCGACAAGGCCTCGGCGCTGAAGAGCTACCAGGGCATGTTCGACGCCTACAAGCGCATCTTCGACCGCTTCGGCCTGCAGTACCGCGCCGTGGCCGCCGACACCGGCGCCATCGGCGGCGACGCCTCACACGAGTTCCAGGTCATCGCCGACACCGGTGAGGACGCCATCGTCTACTGCCCCACCAGCGACTACGCCGCGAACATCGAACTCGCCGAGGCGCTGCCGTTGCTCGCTGCGCGGGCTGCCCCGGCCCAGGCGCTGGCGAAGACGCCGACCCCGGGCAAGGCGACTTGCGAGGACGTGGCACAACTGCTGGGCCTGCCGCTGGCCACCACCGTGAAGTCCATCGTGCTGGCCACCGACGTGAAGAACGAGGCGGGCGACATCACGAAGGTCACGGTCTGGCTGCTGCTGCTGCGCGGCGACCACAGCCTCAACGAGATCAAGGCCGGCAAGCTGCCGGGGCTGAAGGCGGGCTTCCGCTTCGCCACGGTGACCGAGATCGAGGACCACTTCGGCTGCAAGCCCGGCTACCTGGGCCCGGTGGCGACAAAGAAGCCGGTGAAGGTGATCGCCGACCGCACCGTCGCGAACATGGCCGACTTCGTGTGCGGCGCCAACGATGCCGATTTCCACCTCACCGGCGTGAACTGGAGCCGCGACCTGCCCGAGCCCGACCTGGTGGCCGACATCCGCAACGTCGTCGCCGGTGACAGTTCGCCCGACGGCCAAGGCGTGCTGGCCATCCAGCGCGGCATCGAGGTCGGCCACGTGTTCTATCTCGGCACGAAGAAGTACAGCGAGCCGATGAAGGCGCACTTCCTCGACGAAAGCGGCAAGCCGCAGCCTTTCGAGATGGGCTGCTATGGCATCGGTGTCACGCGCATCCTGGGCGCCGCGGTGGAGCAAAACCACGACGAGCGCGGCATGATCTGGCCACCGGCCATCGCGCCCTTTGCAGTCGTGCTCTGCCCCATCGGCTACGACCGCAGCGCCGAAGTCAAGGCCGCGGCCGATGCGCTGCACGACGAACTGGCGGCGGCAGGCATCGACGTGCTGCTCGACGACCGTGGCGAGCGCCCGGGCGCGATGTTCGCCGACTGGGAACTCATCGGCGTGCCGTTGCGCGTGGTGCTGTCCGACCGCGGCCTGAAGGCCGGCACGGCGGAGATGCAGGGCCGCCGCGAGACCGAGGCGACGGCGGTGCCGGTGGCCGAGGTGGCGGCGCGCGTCAAGGAGCGTCTGGCCGCATGACGCTGGCGCGCCGCGCGCTGCTGCTGGGCGCGTCTGCGCTGTGGCTGCCGTCGCGCGCCCGCGCCGGTGCGCAGGTCGAGGAGCCTCTGGCCGACTCGGTGCGTACGGCGCTGGCGGCTTCGGTGGCCGATGCAGCGCCGCCCAAGCCGCGTTTCGACACGGTCGACGCGCGCCTGGCCCACCTGCGCTGGCTGGGCACGACCAGCGAACGCCTGAAGAGGCGCAAGGCCGACCACCACACGCGTGTCGAGTTCCTAGAGGCGATCTGGTACGAAAGCCGCCGCGCCGGGCTCGAGACGTCGCTGGTGCTGGGCCTGGTGCAAGTGGAAAGCGGTTTCCGCAAGTACGCCATCAGCAGCGCCGGCGCACGCGGCTACATGCAGGTGATGCCCTTCTGGGCGCGGCTGATCGGCGACGGCGACCCGCGCCGCCTGTTCCACCTGCAGACCAACCTGCGCTTCGGCTGCACCATCCTGCGCCACTACCTGCAACGCGAGCGTGGCGACATGTTCATGGCGCTGGGCCGCTACAACGGCAGCCGCGGACGTGCGGAGTATCCGGCCCTGGTGTTCGGCGCGCGCCGTCAGTGGCAGGTGACGTTGCCCGCCTGAGACGGGTACGCGGCGGCACGGGCAGCCGCGGGTCAGCCCTTGCTCAGCAGCTGTTGCAGTTCGCCCGACTGGTACATCTCCATCATGATGTCCGAGCCGCCGACAAACTCGCCGTTGACGTAGAGCTGCGGGATCGTCGGCCACTGCGCGTAGTCCTTGATGCCCTGGCGCACTTCCTCGTCCTCTAGCACGTTGAAGGTCTTGATCTCGTCGGCGCCGGCGGCCTTCAGCACCTGGATGGCGCGGCCGGAAAAACCGCACATCGGGAACTGCGCCGTGCCCTTCATGAAGAGCATCACTCGGTTGCTCTTCACCAAATCATCGATGCGTTGCTGCGCGTCGCTCATGGGGACATGTCCTCGGAAAATTGGGGGCAGCGGGAAGTATGCGGCAAAGCACCGCGGCAGTGCGCCGGCAGGGATACGTGCCAGCGACGCTAGAAGGTGTAGCGCACGCCCAGCTGCATGACTGGCGCCAGGCGCAATTCGCGCAGCGAGCGTTCCATGCCCTGGTTGCCGAAGAGCGCACGGCCGAGGCCGGTGGCGGCTTCGGGCCGTTCCGCGACGAGACCCAGGTCTGCGGTGAGCGAGAGCCCGGCCAGACCGGCCGCGCCGCTGAATCCGAAACCGATGTAGGGCAGGGTGGCGGGTGTCTCGGCCCCCGGGGCCCAGCCGGGCGCCGCGCTGCGCTGCACGGCCACGCCCAGCCGCTGCCCGGCCAGCGCATGGGCCAGCGGCAAGCCGCCGAGATGGCCGCTCAAGAGCCCGCCGCTGGCGCGGAACTGGCCGAAGGTGGGTGTGGCAAAGACGTAGTCGCCGATCAGCGCGCCACCGCGCAGGCCACTCGGTGCGGCACCACTGTTCGACAACGGCGCCAGCGCCAGCGCAGCGCCGTGGGTGGTCAGCAGGGTGATGCGCGCCTGCCACTGTGGCCACAGCGTCTCGGCGGCCGGCAGGATCAGGCCCTGCGCGGCGCTGGCCCCGGCGACGAGACCGGTGAACCCCAGACCCAGAACCAGACCCATCTTGCGGACGTTCATCGTGGCCCCCTTTGACTGCTGGCGTCCATCATGCGCCTGCGTGCCGCGGTGTGCATCCCCCGGTGTGTGGCAGACCCCGGTAACCGTCGGTATGGGGTGCCGCGGAGTGGCACCATTTCTCGCCGGGAAGGCGTGCGCCGGTGCAGCGCGGCAGCCCTGCCAGGTCATTCCGTGTCTGCACTGCCTCGAAGCCGGCGTCACGCAGCAGTTGCTGCACGGCATCGGCCTGGTCGTGGCCGTGTTCCAGCAGCAGCCAGGCGCCCGGCAGCAGGTGGGCAGGCGCCCCGGCCACGATGCGCCGGATTGCAGTCAGGCCGTCGCCTTCAGGCGTCAGGGCGATGCGGGGCTCGTGGGTCAGTGCGGCCAGGTGCGGGTCGTCGCCGGCCACGTAGGGCGGGTTGGACACTGCCAGCGCGTAGCGGCGGCCTGGCAGCGGCGCCCACCAGTCGCCTTGAACGAAGGCGACCGCCAGGCCCAGGCGCTTCGCGTTGCCCTGCGCAATCGCCAGGGCCTCGGCGCTGGCGTCGCTGGCCAGCACCCGGGCTTGTGGCCGCTCGTGCTGCAAGGCCAGCGCGATGGCGCCGCTGCCGGTGCCGAGGTCGACGACGTCGAGCGCGGCGCCGGGCGGCAAGTGCTCCAGCGCCCAGTCGACGAGCAGCTCGGTTTCCGGCCGCGGCACCAGCACGGCGGGCGTGACCTGCAGGGTCAGACCGCGGAACTCGCGTTCGCCCACCACGTAGGCCAGCGGCTCGCCGGCCGCGCGGCGCGCCAGTCCGGCCTGGAGGTCGGCCGCCTGGGCCGTCGTCAACTCGGTGTCGTCGTGGGCCAGCAGCCAGCTGCGCGGCCGGCCCAGCAGGTGTTCCAGCAGCCACTGCGCGTCCAGCCTCGCCACGCCCATTGCGCGGGCGGCAGTCAGGGCATCGGCGATGCGCATGCAGGCGGCCAGCTCAGTTCAGGCCGGCTTCCAGCTGCGCCAGCTGTTCGGCGGCGCGTGCCGCCTGCAGCGCCGCCACCACATCGCCGAGGTCGCCTTCCATGATCTGCCCCAGCTTGTACAGCGTGAGGTTGATGCGGTGGTCGGTCAGCCGGCCTTGCGGGAAGTTGTAGGTGCGGATGCGGTCGCTGCGGTCGCCGCTGCCGATCAGCCCCTTGCGCGTGGCGGCTTCCTTGGCCGCGCGTTCGCTGCGTTCCTTCTCGCGCAGCCGGGCCACCAGCACCGCCATGGCTTTGGCCTTGTTGCGGTGCTGGCTGCGGTCGTCCTGGCATTCGGCCACCAGGCCGGTGGGCAGGTGGGTGATGCGGATGGCGCTGTCGGTCTTGTTGACGTGCTGGCCGCCGGCGCCGCTGGCGCGGAAGGTGTCGATGCGCAGTTCGGCCGGATTCAGCTGCACCTCTTCGGCCTCGTCAGGATCGGGCATCACGGCCACGGTGCAGGCGCTGGTGTGGATGCGGCCCTGGCTCTCGGTGGCCGGCACACGCTGCACGCGGTGGCCGCCGCTCTCGAAGCGCAGTTGGCCGTAAGCGTTCTCGCCTTCGATGCGCAGCACCAGTTCCTTGTAACCACCGAGTTCGGCATCGCTCTGGCTCATGATCTCGGTGCGCCAGCCCTGGCGTTCGCAGAAGCGCAGGTACATGCGCGCCAGGTCGCCGGCGAACAGCGCCGACTCGTCGCCACCCGTGCCGGCGCGGATCTCCAGGAATGCCGGGCGTTCGTCGTCCGGGTCCTTGGGGATGAGCGCGGTCTGCAGCTCGGCGTGCAGGCGATCGAGGTCGGCGCTGGCCGCGGCGATTTCCTCCTGCGCCATCTCTGCCATCTCGGGGTCGTCCTGCATGCCGCGTGCGGCGGCCAGGTCGGCTTCACGCTGCTTGTAACGGCGGTAGCGCGCGACGATGCCGTCCACCTCGGCCTGCTCGCGCGACAGCGCACGCCAGCGCTTGATGTCGGCCGAGACCGCGGGGTCGGCCAGCGTGGCGTCGAGTTCGGCCAGACGCAGCGCAAGGCGGTCGAATTGTTCGCGCAGGGTGGAGTTCATGAAGGACGTGGCAAGGGCAGGGCAGCACCGCGCAGCGGGCGCGGCGAAAGCAGGGTGAGGGCGCTAACGCCCGTGTTCGCTGGTGGGGTTGCCGGCGCTGCCGCCGCGCGAGCCCTGGCGCAGGAACAGGCGCGAGACCGTGTCGGCCAGACGCGCACGTTCGACGCCTTCGGCCGCGTGCAGTTCGGCCAGGGTGCCGTGCAGCATCTTGTGCGTCAGCCCGCGCGCCAGCGCTTCCAGCACCTGCTCGGGCGAGTCGCCTCGGGCCAGTGCCTTGCGCGCGCGCGCCAGCTCTATCGCCCCCCAGTCGTCGGCCTGGCGGTTCAGCGCCTGGATCAACGGCACCGCGGCGCGCTGGTCGAGCCAATGCGCAAAGCTCTGCACGCCGGCGTCGATGATCGCCTCGGCCTGCTCCACCGCGGCCTGGCGCTTCTCGCCGGCGGTCTGCACCAACGTCGACAGGTCGTCGACGGTGTAGAGGTAGACGTCGTCGAGTTCACCCACCTCGGGTTCGATGTCACGCGGCACCGCCAGGTCGACCATGAACATCGGGCGGTGGCGGCGCGCTTTCAGCGCACGCTCCACCGCGCCCAGGCCGATGATGGGCAGCGTGCTCGCCGTGCACGAGATGACGGCGTCGAACTCGTGCAGCCGTGTCGGGATGTCCGACAGCCGCAGCGCCTCGCCGCCGAAACGTGTGGCCAGGCGCTCGCCGCGTTCCAGCGTTCGGTTGGCCAGCGCGATGGACTTGGGGTTCCTGGCCTCGAAGTGCGTGGCCACCAGTTCGATCATCTCGCCGGCACCGACGAAGAGCACCTTGACCTGCTGCAGGTCTTCGAACAGCTGCGCTGCCAGCCGCACGGCGGCGGCGGCCATGCTGATGCTGTGTGCGCCGATCTCGGTGGAACTGCGCACTTCCTTGGCCACCGCGAAGCTGCGCTGGAAGAGCTGGTGCAGCGTCGTGCCCAGCGTGCCGGCCTCGTCGGCCAGACGCACGGCCTGCTTCATCTGGCCCAGGATCTGCGGCTCACCCAGCACCATGCTGTCCAGACCCGCGGCGACGCGGAAGGCGTGGCGTGCGGCCAGCTTGTCTTCCATCACGTAGCTGTGCGTCAGCAGCTGGCCGCCGCTGATGCCGCCCTGCTCGGCCAGCCAGTCGATCGTCGGGCGCACCAGTTCACTGGCGCGGTTGGACGGCGCGGCGACGTAGAGCTCGGTGCGGTTGCAGGTGGAGACCAGCGCCGCCTCGGGCACGCTGCGCTGCAGGCGTTCACGCAGCCCGTGCAAAGCGGGTGCCATCTGCTCGGGCGAAAACGCCAACCTGCCGCGCAGGTCGAGCGGTGCGGTGGTGTGGTTCAGGCCGAGGGCGAAGACGCTCACGTCAGAATTGTAGTTTTGGGGCCTGCGACACTAAGGGCACGGGGTCCCGAAGGGCCTTGACGGATATCAAGCCCGGGACGAACCCGGCACACCGGACACACGATGGGACCGCTGGACGCGATTTGGCACCTGGGCAACCTCTTCCTGCCCGCGCTGGCACTGGGCGCGCTGGCCGCGGCGCTGGCCAAGCTGCTGTGGCGGCGTGAACTGGCGCCGGTCGCGTGGGCGCGCCTGGCCTGGCCGGCAGCCGCCGCCGCGGCGCTGGTCACCGTGGCAGGGCTGGTGGTCTTCGGCCGCGACGGCAGGATGGCCACGTACGCCGCCATGGTGTGCGCCTGCGCTATCACGCTGTGGTGGCGGGGCTTCGGGCCGGGCCGCTGACCGCTTCGCGCAGCAGCGGCTCACCGCGCAACGAATGCGGCAGCGCCTCGGTGATGGTGACGTCGATCATCTGCCCCACCAACCGCGCCGCATTCGGCCCACCGTCGAAGTTGACGATGCGGTTGCACTCGGTGCGGCCCATGAGTTCGCTGGAGCCGTTGCCCGCCTTGTCCGCCTTGCCGCTGTTGCGCGAAGGCCCTTCGACCAGGATGCGCTGCACCGTGCCGACGCGGCTGGCGCTGATGTGGCGCACGTTTTCCTCGATGGTGGCCTGCAGGTGCCGCAGGCGCTGCAGCTTCAGCGTCTGCGGCGTGTCGTCGGCCAGTGACGCTGCCGGCGTGCCCGGGCGCTTGCTGAAGACGAAACTGAAGCTGCTGTCGTAGCCGATGTCTTCGATGAGTTTCATCATCTTGCCGAAGTCGTCCTCGGTCTCGCCGGGAAAGCCGACGATGAAGTCGCTGGACAGGCTGATGTCGGGCCGCACGGCGCGCAGCTTGCGGATCGTGCTCTTGTATTCCATCGCGGTGTAGCCGCGTTTCATCGCCGACAGGATGCGGTCGCTGCCGTGCTGCACCGGCAGGTGCAGGTGGCTCACCAGCTTGGGCACACGCGCATAGACATCGATCAGCCGCTGCGTGAACTCGTTCGGGTGGCTCGTGGTGTAGCGGATGCGCTCGATGCCGGGGATCTCTGCCACCAGTTCGATGAGCAGCGCGAAATCGGCGATCTCCTCGCCGTCACCCGTGGCACCGCGGTAGGCGTTGACGTTCTGCCCCAGCAGCGTCACCTCCTTCACGCCCTGCGCGGCGAGGCCGGCAACTTCCGTGAGCACGTCGTCCAGCGGCCGGTGCACTTCCTCGCCGCGGGTGTAGGGCACGACGCAGTAGCTGCAGTACTTGCTGCAGCCTTCCATGATCGAGACGAAGGCACTGGCGCCGTCGACACGCGCCGGCGGCAGGTGGTCGAACTTCTCGATCTCGGGGAAACTGATGTCGACCTGCGGCCGGCGCTCGGCACTGCGCGCGGCGATCATCTGTGGCAGCCGGTGCAAGGTCTGCGGGCCGAAGACGATGTCCACATACGGCGCACGTTCGATGATGGCCGCACCCTCTTGGCTGGCGACGCAGCCGCCGACGCCGATCAGCACGCCCTTCTTCTTCAGGTGCTTGACGCGGCCGAGGTCGCTGAACACCTTTTCCTGCGCCTTCTCGCGCACCGAGCAGGTGTTGAAGAGGATGAGGTCGGCCTGCTCGACGTCGTCCGTCTTCTCGTAGCCTTGCGCGGCGCCCAGCACGTCGGCCATCTTGTCCGAGTCGTACTCGTTCATCTGGCAACCGAAGGTGCGGATGAAGACCTTCTTCATCGCCGGCTCCAGGTCTGCGTCGACGGGTCGAAGGCCCACGCCGCGGCCTGCTGCGTCGTCGTTGGCCAAGGCTGGCGCGCGAACTCCGCAGGTGTCAGTACCCAGACGTTCAGCACGTGGCCGCTGAGGTCGAGCGTGTAGTGCACCACCAGGCGCTGGCCGGCAACCGCACCGGACATCAGCAGCAGGTTGTCGGCGCTGAGGATGCGCGCCCCCGGCGCCAGCCGCGCCGGCTGGCGGTTCAACAGCACCTCGGGCGCTTGGGTGACGACGAGTTCACCGCGCAGTGTCTGCGCCGTGAAGGGGCGCAGCATCTGCGCCCAGGCGGGCAGGGTGAGGGTGGCCAGCAGGGCGGCCAGAGTGACACAGCGAAGCATGGTGTGGATCCAGAGGCTGTGGAAGGGGATGCGGCCAGGCGCGACGGCGTTGCCTGCGGCCCGGACCGGGCCCGGGAGTGTACCCAAGCCCCTGGTGCCATGGCATGGCGATGCAGCGCCGGATTTCGTGCGCAAGAACGAGAACACCGCGCCGTGCCCCAGGTGGGCGCGGCGCGGTGCGGTGGAATCAGGGTGCGGACGCGGCCGGCCCGGTCAATGGGCCTGCTGACGGCGCTCGCGCCGCTGCCTGCGCAGGTGCAGCGCGCCGAGCGCCAAGCCACCCATCGACAGCATGAGCCAGGATGACGGCTCGGGCACCACGGTGATGGCGGCACCGGTGTTCTCGTAGCTCCAGCCCGCGATGGTCAGCGGGAAGCCGTTCGAGCCAGTGCTGACGAGCGTCATGTAGCCGTAGTTCACGGCCAGCGTGTTCTCGTTGTAGAAGCGGAAGCCCAGCAGGTGCGTGCCTGCGGGCTGGAAGGCCGCCGTCTGCGCCGACGACGTGACCGCGGAAAAAGTGGAGGCGCTGGAAACCAGGCTGCCGACCGCGAGATCGAGGTAAGGCCCGGTGGTGGTTCCGGCCACGCCGCCGCTGCTGCCGGCCGGCGTGCCGTTCCAGAAGAAACTGAGCGCGGTGCCTGAGTTATAGGGGTTGAAGTCCCAGCCCGGGACCGAGGCGCCTGACGTGCCGGTGGCGCCAGTCAACAGGTTGAGGTAGACGCCGTCGAAATTGCTGGGTACCGGGATGGGGGCGCTGAAGGTGACGACCGCGGCGTTGGCGTGGGTCGCCAGACCGGCTGCACAGGCCAGTGCCGCCGCGCACAAGCCGAGGCGTGCCGCGACGTGGGTAAGTTCGAGCTTTGCTGCTGACATGCTGGGGGATCCCTTCAATGTTGGAGAAGTCTGCCTCCGCGATCAGCAGCAACCGGACTCGCCCTCTCTCTCCTTCGCGGTTGGCGTTGGGCTGCGGCCACCAAGGACGGCCCGTCAACGCTGACCCCGAAGGCCCCCGCCGAGTCACTGATGCACGCGGTGCCGGAACCGTACGTCGGAAGTTGATCTGGAGCAATCTTCGCGCGCCCCCCGGTTCCGGGGGTGGCCAGTGCGTGCAGGCCCGGCGCCCGGCAGCGATGGAGCGCCCAAAACGACGATGCCCTCGGCGACCAGGGGTCAGCGAGGGCATTCGGGTTTGGTGGCGCTTCAGGGATTTGAACCCCGGACCTGCGGATTATGATTCCAGGTCACACCCCATCCGACACGAAATGTACCGCACTGGACACGGTGTCGCAACGGCGGTTTGACCATCCGGCCGGCGGTCAATCACCCCGCTTCGGGGCCATCGTTTGGGGGGTGCACTCCACCCCTTGGGGCGGTCAGCCGCGCGCCCGCCGGGCGCAGTCCAGCGCACGCACGTAGTCGCGCACCGTCGCGGCCATGCGCTGGCCGTCGTGCAGCTGCAGCAGCGCGCGCACAGTGGCCGCACGCCGACCTGCAGGCAGGTCCAGGCGCAGGGACAGCTCGACGGCGGCCACGGTGGGCAGCTCGTCGGCGCCATACCCCGCAGCACACAGCGCCCGCGCCACCGCTGCCGACGTGCGCAGCAAGGCCAGGTCTCCCCCGCTCTCGGTGCCCTTGGTCAGTGCATCCAACGCCAAATGCTCGCGCAGCCGCAGATCGAGGATGCTGGCCAGCGGCAGCGGCGACTCAGGCGCCACCGCGATGGCCGCCAGGGGCAAGGCCTTAGGACGTGCGCCCAAGGCGTCAGCGCAGCAGCAGGTGGCCGTCAGTGGCGCGTAGCAGCTGCGCGCGGCTGGCGGATACCAGCGTGGCCGCCAGGTCGGCCGGCAGTCGCAGCTCGGCGCCGGGCTTGAGATCCAGGCCACCCAACTGCAGCGGTTGACGCAGGCGCACCGGAATCCAGGGCGGAAGAGCCACCCGCGGCTGCAGCCGGCGCGGCGGGTTCACAGCCGGCAGACCTCGCGCATGCTGCACTCGTCGCGCGTCAACGTAGCGCGCAGCAGCCTGCCGCCGATGGCGGCCTGCGGGGCATGCTCCCGCATCTGCGCCACCTGATCAGCGGCCAGCATCGCAGCGCGCACAGGTTCTAGGCGGTCGGGCATCGGCCCCATGCTCTCGAACCATGGCGCCAGCCAGCTCTCGGCGCAAGGCAGCGTCAAGGCCTCGAAGGCGGGCGCCCCGCCCTCGCGAACGTAGATCAAGGCCGCCATGGCGCCGGTCTCTTCGGACCATCCGACAACCGCGACCTCCTGCGCCTGAAACGCAGCAGCGTCCACCCCGGCCTGCGTCAGCAGTCCGACGTAGGCCGCGGCTCGCTCTTCCAGAATGCCGGGCATGGCACGCACCAGGCCCTCGAAACCGTCGCCAAACCGCGCCAGCGTGGCCGACGCCACCAGCGACATAAAGGCCGGGTTGCCGCGGCCGGCGAGCACCGTGTTGCACTCGGCCACCCAGAACAGCTTGCTCATCTCGCAGCAGCTGGGCATGGCGCGCGCGAGATCATCGGGCAGGCCCGGCGCTAGCCGGGCGGCAGTGTCGACGTAGACCTCGGCGCGGTCGTTGCTCAGCAGGATGTTTAACAGGCTCATGCCGCCGGCCCATGGCCCGTGGCGGTTGCGCCCTGCCGCTTGGTGCGGCGGCGCAAGCGCCGGGCCGCCGCGGCGCCAGCGTGCGCCGGACCGGAAACCGTCAGGGCCGCGCCCCACTTGATGAGCAGCGGATTTCCGGTCACTGCGCCGTAGATCGACAGCACCGCGCCCACCACCTTGGCGGCGTCGCCAAGGTCAGCGCGCGCGCTGGTGAACGTGCACGCCAGCATGGCCGCGACTACAAGTGTGCGAAGTGCCTTCATGGGTTTCCCGTTGGTCGAGTGCGCAGATAGCGCGGTAGGCGGCTTGATCGGCGGCCGCGATGGCGCGCTCGATCGAGGTCCTGCAGCTGGGGGAGCAGGTGCGAGCAGGCCGGCGAGGTGGACATGCCTTCAGCCAGGGACGCGAGCAGCGCGGCCACCAGATCCCCGGATTCGAGGTGCTGGGCCCAGTTGCGCGCGGCGGTGGCGTGTTTCATGTCGGAGTAGTTGGGGTGCGCCGCTTTCGCAGCCCCTTGGAGAGGGGCGTCCCCACGCGGCGGCGCGGAACATGCGCTTCAGCCGAAGCGCATGCCGGGGTGTCGACCATGGGTGAAGGCGGCGGCGAGCCTGGCCGGGTCTATGGTCGACTGTCTCGACCCGGCCCCTATTCGGTCAGCCGACGCGGTGCAGGCCGCGGTAGTCGACGATCCCGGTGGCGAAGTCCAGGCGGCACTTCATGTTCACCAGGTCGCGGCTGAAGACCTGCTCCTCTTCGAGGTGCGGACGAGACTCGGTCTCGATGTAGGCGCGCAAGACACCTTCGATCTGTTCGGGCGCCGTGGCGAGATACCACACGCTGGCGCTGGTGGCGTCCAGGCGCGGATCACACGCCAGCTGCAGGTTCTTCACCCACTCGACGTTCGGCGTGGCGTTGCTCTTCGACGGGTCCACCAGGCTGGCCAGCAGCTGCTCGAAGGTGGTTTCCAGGGCCACCGGCGCAACGATGTAGCGTGGCTGCGCGTCGATGTACTCCGTGCCCTGCAGTCCCTTTTGCTTTCGCATCGCGGCCCGCGCCAGGCCCAGGCTCGCGATGCTCGGCGCCGCGGCGGTGCTGACGTTGCCGTGCGCGGCATCGAACAGTGCCACGGAGTCGGACAGGGTCGGGTTGCTGGTCAGCAGCGCATAGACCTGATCCGCCTCCAGGCGCACCGCGGCCTGGCCGAAGGCGCGCGGCATGGCCGTAAGCGCCGACAAATCATCGTTGATCAATGCCTCGCGCGTAATCGAGAGCATGCGGCCGTGCGTCTTCACCGTGAACTTGGTGCCGCCCTCGCTGAAGTGGCCGTGCTTGTACTCGGCGCCCTCCATCTTCTCCAGCAGCGCCGGCGCCTCGGACAGCATCAGCAGGCTGTGTTCCTTGAAGTTCGCCACGGTGCGTTCGCCCGTCCACCCGCGGAACGATGCCGGCGAACTCTCGTAGCCGTTGCGCAGCATCTTGCCCGCCAGGTTCGAGAGCAGCAGCGGGAAGTCGTCGGTGGCCAGGGCGGCGCTGATCAGGTCGGAGGGGCTGCGGCGGGCGGTCGACTGGCCGCGCATGCTGAGTACGCGCTCGGCCATGCCGACGATGGACGTGCGGCGCAGGTCAGCAGCAGCCGGGTGCGGCTCTTCCACACGCATGCCAGAGCGCAGGCACAACGTATCGACGGCCGCGGCCATGAAGGTCTTCATGCCGTCGTGCGCGCCGGTGTAGGGGTCGCGCGCGACGTAGTTGCCCATGATCGACTCGACGCCCTTGTTGTTGACTTCCAGCAGCTCGGCCTTGAACTTGGCCAGGGATACGGCAGGGTTGGCCAGGCTGGATTCGAGCAAGGCCACGGCCTCGGGGATGTCGCGGGCGTAGGCCTTGAAGGCGGCGCGGATGTCTGCGCCGCGCTGGGCCTCGGCGAGGACCGCGGCCGACACTGCGTCGGCGCCTTGGGTGTTCGGGGTGGTCATGGTGTCGAGCCTTTCTAGGATGTGGGAGGGGACAGGGAAACGGCAGGCGGCCATCGCCTGGCGGAAGGTGGCGAGGGCGGATGCATCGGCGTAGTCGAGCACTTCGTCGACCAGGCCGGCGCGCAGTGCGTCATCGGCCGTAAACCAGTGGTCTGCGCCGTCGAGCCAGGCGTCGATCTGCGCATCGGACTTGCCGGTGCGGCGGTAGGCCACGCGCATGGTGGCGCGGACCTGATCGAGCACGGCCGCGCTCTCGCGCAGCTGGTCGGCGTTGCCGGCGGTCGACAGCCACGGCGCGTGCACCATCAGCAGCCCGGTGGCGCCCATGCTGCGCCGCTTGCCGGCCTGCAGCACGATGGTGGCCGCAGAGAGGGCCCAGCCCGACACCTCGGTGTCGACGCCACCAGGATGCGCCAGCAGCTCGGTGTAGACGGCCACGGCTTCCTGCACGCTGCCGCCTTCGGAGTTGATGCGGACAGTGGGGCGCCCGCCAGCCGGTGCGGCCTGCAGCTGGGAGCGCACGGTCTGAACGGTCACGTCCAGGCCGAAGGTGCCTTCGATGCGGATGAGGTGTTGCACGGCTGGTTGTGGGGTCAGAGATACAGTTCCAGCACCGTACCGGGTGTGCATGGGCGCGAGTAGTGCCTCACCCGCGCCCATGCGGCCGACAGCGCGTCGGGCGAATCCGGCAGCTCAATCCCGGTCTGCGCGGCGCGGAAGAGCGCGGCCTTCCACGCCGGCCAGTCGGTGGGCGGCGCGTCCCACTTGCGCGCCCGCGGCCACACGGCGGCCTTGAAGCGGCGGATCTCCGTGGCCAGCCGCCTGCACCGCTCCCAGTCGGTCGGCTCGTCACCCAACGCCACAGCGGCCAGGGCCTCGGCCAGGTGCGCATCGCGCCGCCGGGTCAGCAGACGGCGGCGCAGCGTGCGCGCGCCGCCGCCGGCCAGACACAAAGCCTCGTCAAGCGGCAGGCCGTGGCGCGCGCTGGCGAGCACGCCTTTGAGCAGCCACTCGCGCGTCATCGGGTCGGGCGTGCTCCCGGTCATCAAGGTCGCGAACAGCCGCGCCAGGCACTCATCGGCAAGTGCTACTGGCCAGCGCATCAGTGCGTGCCTCCGCTGCCCAATCCGGCGGCCACCGCGGACGGCGGAAAGTGCATCTGCTCTTCGACCACCACGCGGCGGCCCAGCGGCGTGACTTCGGCCCCCATCAGGCGCAGGCCCGAAGAGTCGAAGCTCACGCGGAAGTCGAACTGCGTGAGGCCCTTCGCGAAGTCGTGCATGACCCGCTCAGCTGCCGCCGTGCCGGCCCGCTGGTGCTCGTGGTGCACCACCAGGCGCAGCAGGTCGGCCATGGTGTTGGCGGTCAGCTGCTGCGCCTCGGTCGGCGCGGTGTCGAGCTGCACGGCGGCGCTCACTGCGGCGCCTCCAACGTCAGGCCGACCACGCCAGTGCTGCCCTGGCTCTTGTGCTCGATGCCGATGAGCGTGACGCCCTCGGCGCTGAAAGTCACGTCGAAGCTCAAGCGGCTGCCGCGTGTGGACATGCGTTGCGTGAACTCGGCGGCGGCATCGGGGCCGCTGCTGTGCTCGACGTTGATGCGGGCCAGGCGCTGAAGCGCCTGCGCCGCATCGGTGGCGGCCTGGCGGCGCAGGGCCGCGGCCTCGGGGGTGGGGTCGTACATGGGAGCCTTTCAGAGATCACCGGGGAACCGCCGGCACGGATTCGGGGAGGGGTTCGCCCGGCTCAGGGGCCGGGTCATCCGGCAGCGTCGACGGGTCGTCGTCGAGCAGCTGCAGCTCTTCGGCTGGCGCCTCTTCGGTCAGGTCGTCGAGCAGCCGCGCGGCACCGTCACCAAGACGCCGCGTCACGCGGTTGCGCCAGGCTGCGATAGAGCGCACCAGGTGGTCGACCATCTCCTGGTCGAAGGCGGCGCACTCACGCTTCACGGCCGCCGGCCAGGCTTCCATCTCGTCAGCCAGCTCGGCCAGCATCGCGGCCAGCACGTCGGCCAGCAGGCCCACGGGCGCGAACTCGCGCTGGGCAACGGCGTTCTTGAGCTCCTGGCCAATGCGCTGCGCACGGGCCAGGGCCGCGCGCTCTATCGTCAGCTCCTGGCCGCGACCGGCGGCCTGCTCCCGCAGCCGCTCGCAGTACGCCAGCATCCACAGCGCCGCACTGCCGTCGCGCGGCAGCGTGCCATCGGCCACCAGCTGGGCCACGCGCGGTTGGCCGATGCCGACCAGGGCGCCGAACGCTTCCTGCGTGCATGGAAGGTCAAGGCGGAAGGTCATCGCATCACCCCCTTGGGAAGGGCACTGAACAGCGCGCAGACGAGGCTCGAATCACCCGCACGGCGCGCTCTGGCGGAGGACCCACGAAGGGGGGAGGGGGCACCCGGCCGGGGGCCAGCGGCTGCGCCGGGTGCACACACTCGGGTGAGGTCGGCACCGCCACGTTGCGGCCAGCTCGACGTGCGCCGGGTTGCGCGCGCTCTCTCCCCCATACCCCCTGCGCGGAACCCGGCGCACCTGGCGCACCGGCTGCGCTCTCTGCGCCATGTTCCGATTGATGGCGCACCCAGCGCACCAAGCGCACCCAGCGCAAGCCGACCAGGGAGAGCCCTCACGAGGCACACCCTGACGCGCCTGTCGCGAACAGTGGCAGGTTGTCGACCATGGCCACGCCTGCCGTAGTCACACGCCAGCGCTGCATGTGCTTTCGGCCCTCGTTCTTGTACGGCTCGGCCTCAATGAACCGCGCCCGCTGCGCCTCGAAGAGCAGCTGCTCGACCTCGGAGGGCTTGAGGTGGCGGGGGTAGCGAGCATCCGCGGCGAACAGCTTGGAAGCGCTCGACGTACTGTTCTTGGACGTGCTGACCCATCGGCCCAGGGCGTAGTGCTCGCGAATCAGCGCCACCAGCGCCCGCATGGCCGCGTCGGCGTTCGGCCTGGCCGCGGCATCGGGCGGCGGCAGATCGGGGTCGACCATGGTGGGCAGTCCACCTTCGGGCCAGGTCAGCACCACCGGCGCCTGTTTCGGCCCCAAGTTGCACTTCTGGTGCTGCAGCTCCAGCGTGCCCGGTTCCTTCTCCAGCAGCACCAGGCGCGACCGGACGGAGTTGTGCCAGCCCGTCGACCCGCTGTAGCTCTCGCTCGACGCGCCCTTGCCGGCCCGGCTGGTGCCCTTGTCGACGTGGGCCAGTAGCACCGCCGCGCCGCCGCGCTGGCGCACCAGGTGGGCCAGGCTGCGGATGAAACCACGCACCAGCGTGCGCACGATCTCGTCACCGTCGAAGAGGTCGCTTGCGTTGTCGAGCACCAGCACGTCGATGCCCTCGGCCTCGATGTACTGCCGCAGCGCCTCATAGGTCGGCGTGGTCGCACCGTGGCGCACGCCACCGATGCGCTGCTCGACGTAGAGCGCGGCGTCCAATTCGGTGGCGTCGATCACGCGCAGCCGCTCGGCCAGCGCGGCGGGGTCGACATCGAGCACCGTGCACACGCGCCGCAGCCGCAGCCGCACCAGCTGGCCCGGGTCCTCCGCGCTGAAGAACAGCAGCTTGCCGCGGCGCGTGCCCTTGCCCAGGAAGGTGCGGCCCATCGCCATGCAGGCCAGCAGCATGAGGGCCAGCGTGCTCTTGCCGGCGCCACCGTGCCCGCTCCACAAGGTGACGTGCCCGGCCGGCACGTAGCCGTCCCACCACCACTGCTGCGGCTGCGGTTCTGCGGTGTGCAGGTCGGCTAGGGGGACGTGCGCGAAGACCACCGGCGCCCGCTCTCGCAGCCCGTTGACCTGCGCCAGCTCGGCCAGCAGATCGGCGCGCAGCTGCGGCACGGCAGGGCTGCTGGCCACGGCCAGTGCCAGCGTGGTGATGCGCCGCTGCGCGGCCCGCTCGGCGACGATCTCAGCGTACCGGCCGGCGTTGCGCGCGCTGGGGACGCAGCACTCAAGCTGATGCAGGTAGGCCATCCCGCCGGCGCGCTCGGCCGCCCCCATGGCGCCCAGCAGATCGAACACCGTGAACAGGTCGACGGGTTGCTTTCGCTCGATCAGCACCGCGATGGCCCCCAGGACAGCCGCGTTACGCGGGTCCTCACAGTGCTGTGGGGTCACGCCGTAGCGCTGAAGCTCCGGCCCGGCCGTGTCGGCATCCTGCAGCAGGGCACCGCATAGGGCCTGCTCCATCTGAATGGTGGTCGGCCCATCGTCCGGGGGCGCCTGCGGTGCGCTGCCCCTGCTGACGCGCGAGGGGTTCACGCTGCGCGTGCGGCGGCCAGGCGTCTACCGATGGCGATGACTGCGGCGTCGAAGGCGTCGGGCACGACGAACACGCGGCCGGCGATGACCGCCAGCGCGCCGGCCCGGGTCAGCTCAGCCTGGTGCTGGCGCTTAAACCACTGGAAGGCCTCGGGGGTGCGGAACCACTCCGGCCGTTCGGCCTGGTAGCTCTGCCACACGATAGCGCGCGCTCCCGCGCCGGGTGTGACTGGCGGCGCCTCGGGCGCCGCGGTGTCTTGCGTGTGCATGCGTTGAGTCCTTGTGCTGACGGGCTTGCAGGCCCGATCCGGCACCAAGTCTCAAAGGATCAACACACGGCACATAGGCCGGAAGTTACTTCCGGCGCTGCGCGCGCTTGCGCACTTTGGCGACCTGGCCAGCGTCGACGGCCACTTCTGCAGCGACCGCATCAGCAATGGCCCCATTGGTCGCGGCAGGGTTTGCCTCAAGCACACGCAGGATGGGCCCGGAGTTGATGCCGGAACCCAGCGGTCGGCCAGGCTTGTGGCGCCGGCTGCGCCCGACAGCGACGGCATGCTGCGCCCGCCCCAGCAGCCTGGCAGCGTCCACAAGCGCAGGCCAATCGCCCAGCATGAAAGGATGCCGCGCTGCCCAGCGGAGTCGCTCGGCGGCCCCATTGAGCGCGGCAATGGCGTCGACGTACCAATCATCCCCACGGACGGCCGCCAGGTCGCCGAAGAGCAGTCGCTCGCACTCGACTATGAGCTCGGCCAGCTGGCGCCGGGCGCCCGGCTCCATGTCGTCGCGGGGCGCACTCGCCAGCGCCAGGTCGGCTTGCACCTGGCGCTGCCAGTCGCGGATCTCCGACCGCTGGGTCGGAGATCCATGGCCGCTCTTCCAGCCGCCCTTGTCCACTATCGCAGCCCACCCATGACCCGATCCACCAGCGCCGACCGATGGCCAGCGGCCAGGTGCGCATAGCGGTGGCTCATGCTGATCTGCCGATGCCCCAGGAGGTCGGCGATTTCTAGCAGGCTGGCGCCCTGCTGCGCCAGGTAGCTGGCGCAGCTGTGCCGCAGATCGTGGAAGCGGAAGTGCCGCACGTTGGCGGCCTTCAGCGCCTCATGCCATCGCGCCTCGAAGGCCATGGGCTTGAGCGCGTTCAGGCGCGAGGGGAAGACCAGGCCACCAGGCGTACCGCGGAAGGCCTCCAGCTGCTCGACCACGGCCGGCACCAGGGGCAGCACCTTGGGGTCGCCGTTCTTGGACCGGCCGACGTGCACC
The DNA here is from genome assembly GCA_030653505.1 of Rubrivivax sp. Taxonomy (GTDB): domain Bacteria; phylum Pseudomonadota; class Gammaproteobacteria; order Burkholderiales; family Burkholderiaceae_C; genus Rubrivivax. The sequence continues at coordinate 4,461 of JAURZK010000043.1, read as the reverse complement.
ACGCGCCGCACCGTGTCGACATCCTGCCACCGCAAGGCCAGCAGTTCGCCCTTGCGGCCTCCCGTGGTCAGTGCCAGCAGGGTCAGCAGGTACAGGCGCGGCCAGGCGCTGGCCTTGCACGCCTGCAGCAGCCTGGCGCGCTCTTCGTCGCTCAGAAACCGCGTCTTGGCCTGGCCCTCGGCCTTCAGCTCGACGCGGCGCACCGGATGGTCGAAACCCTTGGGCGCGATGCGCCTGCGGATGGCCCAGGTAATGACGGAAGAGAGGGCCGACGTGTAGCGGTTCAAGGTCGAGCCCGACAGCGGCCTGCGCTTGTTGTTGTAGATCGCGCGGCCGTGCTCATCTTTGCCCGCGTAGACCTTGGCCGCACCGCTGGCCAGCCGTTCCAGGCCGTCGTGTACGTGGTCGTCGCTCAGCTCGTCCAGGCGCAGGTGCCCGATGTGCGTGCGCCACCAGCCCAGGCGCTGCGGCAGCGCGCAGTCCCGGCCGGTGTAGTGCTGAAAATACAAGTCGCACAGCTCCGCGATGGTCAGGTCACCCCTGCGGGTGGGCAGCGGCGCGCTCATGACAGCCACCGCCTGCAGGCCTGCCGCAGGGCAAGCCGGCGTGGATCGCCCGCCGGTCCGAACGCCTGCAGCAGCAGGTCGCCCATCGCCTCGTGGCGGTAGGACGCCGCGGCCAGCGTCAGCATCGCATACGACGCGTCACCGCCTTTGGCGACCACCGCCAGGACCTCGAGCTGCTCCTCGCGGCGCTCGCCGAAGAGCAACCCGAGGTACAGGATCAAGTCGTAGGCAGAGGGCGTGCCGTCCGGCTGCCGGCGCACCCACGCTTGAGCAGCGTCGAGGGCTGCCGTGGTGGCTGCCTCGATTTCCGGTCCCGCGCTCATGCCGCACCCCGCTGAAGGCATGCATCTTCGAGCAGGTCCAGATCGGCGAGCGACTCACCGGCCAGCTCTTCGAGCATGTCCAGAAAGTCGATGACCTCGTCGCGGTTGATCTCGGTCCCGCGCAACTCGCGCAGGTTGGCCGCCATGGCTTCCGCGAGGAGCCGGATGCGCCGGGAACGCCTGAGCGCCCCCTCGTAGGCAAGGGCCACTTGACCTGTTGCCTCCTCGCTGCAACGAGGGGCGCCCGGTTCACCGGCGGGGACGTTTGACGTAGACATTTCAGACCTTCCATTCACGAATCCGCCTTTTTCACCGGCGGAGTGGGTGTGGATGGGTCTGCAAGTGCCGTCAGCACAGGGAAACTTGGTGGCGCTTCAGGGATTTGAACCCCGGACCTGCGGATTATGATTCCGTCGCTCTAACCAGCTGAGCTAAAGCGCCTGAGCCGGGCATTATAGCCAGGCTGGCACGCTGGCAAACAGGCGCCACCCCGCTCTCCACGATGTTCAGTTTCTTCAAGAAGAAGCCGCCGGCGCCTGCGCCCGCGGCAAGCCCCGCGAGCCCGCCGACCGATGCTGCCTTGCAGGTCGACGCGCCTCTTTCACCACCGGTCGCACCGAGCCCCGCCCCGCCAGTGGAGGCGCGCAGCGGCTGGCTCGGCCGCCTGGCCCAGGGCCTGCGCAAGACCGGCGGCAGCATCGCCACCGTCTTCGCCGGCACGCGCATCGACGACGCGTTGTACGAGGAGCTCGAATCGGCGCTGCTGCTGGCCGACACGGGTGTTGCCGCCACCGAGCACCTGCTCGCCGACCTGAAGCGCCGCGTCAAGGACAGCAAGGCCACCGAACCCGCCGCCGTGCGCGCGCTGCTGGCGCGCTCGCTTACCGAACTGCTGCAGCCGCTGGAGCGCACACTCGACATCGGCGCGCACACGCCGACGGTGATCATGGTCACGGGCGTCAACGGCGCCGGCAAGACGACGAGCATAGGCAAGCTCACGCGTCACCTCCCCGAGGCCGACTGCAAGGTGCTGCTGGCCGCGGCCGATACCTTCCGCGCCGCCGCGCGTGAGCAACTGGCGGTGTGGGCCGACCGCAACCGGGTCGAGATCGTCAGCCAGGCCGGCGGCGATCCGGCCGCCGTCACCTTCGACGCCGTCACGGCCGGCCGCGCACGTGGCTGCGACGTGGTCATCGCCGACACCGCAGGCCGCCTGCCGACGCAGACTCACCTGATGGAAGAGCTGAAGAAGATCCAGCGCACCATCGCCAAGGCACAGGCCGGCGCACCGCACGAGGTGCTGCTGGTGGTCGACGGCAACACCGGGCAGAACGCGCTGGCGCAGGTGAAGGCCTTCGACGCGGCGCTGGGGCTGACGGGCCTGATCGTGACCAAGCTCGACGGCACGGCCAAGGGCGGCGTGCTGGCGGCCATTGCGCGCTGGGGCACCGAGCATGGGCGCGTGGTGCCGGTCTACTTCATCGGCATCGGCGAGAAGCTCGAGGACCTGCAGCCCTTCAACGCACAGGAGTTCGTGCGGGCCTTGCTCGACTGAGGGCAGCCACCGCGCCCGGCGCGGCCTGGAGGCTTCAGCCCGACCACAAGCATGCGTCCGGGCCAACGGCCGGCACTCGCAGGCACGCAGGTGGCTGCTCGGTCCGGCCTCAGCGGCGTGCGTCGGCGACTTCGAGTTCCTCGAAGAAGGCCGAGGGCACGGGTTCCATCGACGGGTCTTCGGCCTCGAAGGCCGCGCGGTCACCATCGGCCAGGATCTCGCTGATCTCGGCCACCGGGATCAGCGGCATGGGCCGTGACACGGTGGCACGGGCAGCGGCGGCCGCCGCGGCGGCCGCAGCAGTACCACCGACCACGGCCGTCATCGCGTGTCGTACCTCGGCGGGCGTGGGCAGATCGTCCTCGCGCCAGGTGAGTACATGCACACCGGCCTTGCGCAGGACGCGTGTCATGCGCTCATGGCGGCGGCGGGCGCGGTCGCTCTCCTGGGCTGTACGGATGTCGACCACCGCGAGCACACGCGAGCCGGCGTCGCAGAACAAGAGGTCGGCGCTGAGCGAACCCACGCGCTGCAACCAGTCGGTGTAGGAATGGCGGGAGGGCACGCGGATGAATCGCGACAGCGGCACCTGCGCCAGCACCAGGAAGCCGGGCATGGCGCGGCGAAGCAGGTCGTAAGCCTGACGTTCGTTGATCGTCAGCACGCGCGCCGCCTCGGGCGGCCAGCCGGCCACGGTGTCGAGCGCCTCGCGCGCCGCACTGCGGCCGGCGCTGCGCCGTTGCCGCAGGCGCATGACCAGCCACGTCAGCAGCAGTGCCGTCGCGGGCAGGGCGAAGCTGGCAATCGGCGGCAGGAATTCCATGGCGGCTGAGTCTAGCGGGGGCGAACCCGGAACATCGGCCCTGCGCGCGTTGAGATCAACGGTCGCAGGCACAAGATGCGTATCAAGACGTGTCGGCTTGGCAGCTTTCTGGGCCCGTCGAGCGCATGGCGGCCAGTCATCCTTGTCGGTCAGGTCAGCGCGGCATGCCGGGGAAGCCGCCGCCGCCCATGCGCTTCATCATCTTCATCAGCCCACCGCCCTTCATCTTCTTCATCATGCCCTGCATCTGGTCGAACTGGTTCAGCAGCCGATTGACCTCCTGCACGTGCACGCCGGCACCGGTGGCGATGCGGCGCTTGCGGCTGGCCTTGAGCAGTTCGGGCTTGCGCCGTTCCAGAGGCGTCATCGCGTTGATGATGCCTTCCATGCGCTTGACGTCGCGTTCGGCCTTGTCCATGTCGGCGCCCGCGGCCTTGGCGGTGAGTTGACTCGGCAGCTTGTCCATCAGGCTCGACAGGCCGCCCATCTTCTTCATCTGGCTGATCTGCGACAGGAAGTCGTTGAGGTCGAAGCCACCGCCCGACTTCATCTTGTCGGCGAACTTCTGCGCTGCCCCGACATCGACGCCTTGCTGCACCTGCTCGACCAACGCCACCACGTCGCCCATGCCCAGCACACGCCCGGCATGGCGTTCGGCGTCGAAGACCTCCAGCCCGTCGATCTTCTCGGACACGCCGGCGAACTTGATCGGCGCACCGGTGACCTGGCGCACCGACAGCGCCGCGCCGCCGCGTGAATCGCCGTCGAGCTTGGTGAGCACGACGCCGGTCAGCGGCAGTGCGTCCTTGAAGGCCTTCGCGGTGTTGATCGCGTCCTGGCCCTGCATGGCGTCGACGACGAACAGCGTCTCCACGGGTTGTAGCGCCGCGTGCAGCTCGCGGATCTCGGCCATCAGTGCTTCGTCGATGCCCAGGCGGCCGGCGGTGTCGACGAGAAGCACGTCGAAGTAGTGGCGCTTGGCGTAGTCCAGCGCCGCCAGCGCGATGTCGCGCGGCTTCTGCGTCGGGTCGGACGGGAACCACTCGGCGCCGGCCTGCGCCGTCACCGTCTTCAACTGTTCGATGGCGGCCGGGCGGTAGACGTCGGCAGAGACCGTCAGCACCTTCTTCTTGCGTTTGGTGATCAGGTGCTTGGCCAGCTTGGCCGTGGTGGTGGTCTTGCCCGCGCCCTGCA
>JAURZK010000042.1 GCA_030653505.1 Rubrivivax sp. | reverse complement strand
GCCACGGCCGGCGCGATCATCATCATCAGCCGGTGGTCGAAGGGCTTGGGGATCAGGTACTCGGGACCGAAGCTGAGTGTCGCGCCGGCGTAGGCCGCGGCCACCACCTCGCTCTGCTCGGCGCGCGCCAGCTCGGCGATGGCATGCACGGCAGCGATTTCCATCGCGTCCGTCACCGTCGTCGCGCCGCAGTCCAGCGCACCGCGGAAGATGTAGGGGAAACACAGGACGTTGTTGACCTGGTTCGGGAAGTCGGAACGCCCCGTGGCCATGATGACGTCGTCACGCACGGCCTTGACCTCGTCGGGGCGGATCTCGGGCGTCGGGTTGGCCAGCGCGAAGATGATCGCGTTCGGTGCCATCGTGGCCACCATCGCGGGCTTGAGCACGCCGCCGGCACTCAGGCCCAGGAATACGTCGGCGCCGGCTATCACCTCGGCCAGCCTGCGCGCCGACGTGGGCTGCGCGAACTGCAGCTTGTCCTCGTCCATGAGCTCGGTGCGGCCCTCGTAGACCACGCCGGCCAGGTCCGTGACCCAGATGTTATTGCGCGGCAGGCCCAGCTTCATGAGCAGGCCCAGGCAGGCCAACGCCGCGGCACCGGCGCCGCTGGTGACGAGCTTGACCTCGTCGATGCGCTTGCCTGCCACCTTCAGCGCGTTCATCACGGCGGCGCCGACGACGATGGCCGTGCCGTGCTGGTCGTCGTGGAAGACGGGGATCTTCATGCGCTCGCGCAGCTTGCGCTCGACGTAGAAGCAGTCGGGCGCTTTGATGTCCTCGAGGTTGATGCCGCCGAAGGTGGGTTCCAGCGCAGCGATGATGTCGACCAGCTTGTCGAGGTTGCGCTCGTTGATCTCGAGGTCGAAGACGTCGATGCCGGCGAACTTCTTGAACAGCACCGCCTTGCCTTCCATCACCGGCTTGGATGCCAGCGGGCCGATGTCGCCCAGGCCCAGCACCGCAGTGCCGTTGGTGACCACCGCCACCAGGTTGCCGCGCGCCGTGTAGCGGAAGGCGTTGGCCGGGTCGTCGACGATGGCCTCGCAGGCGAATGCCACGCCCGGGGTGTAGGCCAGCGCCAGGTCGCGCTGGTTGATCATCTGCTTGGTGGCGTTGACCGAGAGCTTGCCCGGCGTCGGGAACTCGTGGTACTCCAGCGCCGCCTGCTTGAGATCGGCCACCTGCTGTTCGTTGCTGGACATCGCTCTGGTCTCCGTGGTGTGGACCGCTCGCGCTGCCGTGCAGGGGCAGGGCCGGGACAAGGCGGACAAGAATTGTAGAAGCGCAGTGTGCGCGGCGCGGCACTGGGGGGCGATGCGCGAAACTGCGTAGGCGGCCCGCAGCCGGAGCGGCCAATACTGCTGCCGGCGCGCCATGACCACCACCGACCTACCCCCCCTGCCCGGGCCAGCCCGTCCTAGCCGTCTGCGGCGGGCCCTGCTGTGGGGCGCGCTGGTGGCCCTGCTGGGCGTGGCGCAGACGCTGTTGGTGGCGCTGACCATCAACTTCGAGGCCACACGCGCGCAGGACGAGGCCGATGGTGTCGCCGCCGAAGCTGCCGCCGAGGTGCGGCGCGAACTGCTCGGCACGGTGCAGACGCTGCAGGCCCTGGGCTGGACCGACGGCCCCGAAGAACAACGCGTCGCCGCCGAGCCCCTGCTGCGCAGCCGGCGCGATCTCAAGCGTGTCGAGTGGCGTGCACCCACGCTGGCCATCACCACCGCCGTCGACACACCTTACCTGCCCAGCTTGTTCAGCCTGATGCCGCGGCAGCAGTTGTCGATCGACGCCGAGCTGGCGTGCAACGCGGCGCGCCGTACCGCGGCACCGTCGTTTTCGCGCAGCTACTTCGTGCCAAGGCACGGCGGTCAGGGCCTGGAGATCATCGACCTGTGCGTGCCGCTGCAGCGCGGTGGCCGCGAGGCCGGCTTCCTGGTCGGCAGCTTTGCGCTGGCCGACATCCTGGAAGCCGCGCTGGCGGCGCGCAACCTGCGCCGCCACGAGGTCTCGTTCGTCGAAGGCGACGGCACGCGGCTGGCGCGCGCTGGCGTGCCGCGGGGCGTCGGCGTCTACGTCGCCGAACGGGTCGTCGACCTGCCCGGTGCGACGCTGCAGCTGCGCGCCGACAGCGGCGCCGGCCGGCCCAGCCTGATCCCCAACCTGACCACGGCGTTGGTGATGGGCCTGTCGATCGCGCTCTTCGGGCTGCTGCTGATGCTGGCGCGCGACGTACGCCGACGCGCCCAGGCCGAGGCCGCGCTGGCCGAGGCGCTGGCCTTCCGCCAGGCGATGGAAGACTCGCTGTCCACCGGGCTGCGCGCACGCGATCTGGACGGCGCCATCACCTATGTCAACCCGGCCTTCTGTGCGATGGTGGGGTTCAGCGCCAATGAGCTGTTGACGTCTCACGCGACACAGGCGGGCGCCCGCACGCCACCCGTGCCCCCCTATTGGCCGCCCGAGTTCGTCGACGCCTACCTCAGCCGCCAGCGCCAGCGGCGGCTGGGCGACGAGCGCCCGCGCGGCGAGTCACGCGACGCCCGCGAGGGCCACGAGACGGTCTTCATGCGCAAGAACGGCGAGCGCTTCCCGGTCATGATCTACGAAGCCCCGCTGGTCGATGGCGACGGCCAGCACACCGGCTGGATGAGCGCGGTGCTCGACCTCAGCGCCCAACGCCGGGTCGAGGAGTTCTCGCGCCAGCAGCAGGACCGCCTGCAGGCCACCGCGCGCCTGGCCACGGTGGGCGAGATGGCCTCGCTGCTGAGCCACGAGCTGAACCAGCCTCTGGCCGCCATCGCCAGCTACGCCAGCGGTTCGCTGAACCTGCTGGCCGACGCCGAGATGGCCGCTGACGCCGGCACGCCGGCGATGCTGCAGGGCGCGCTGGAGCGCATCGCCGAGCAGGCCGAGCGTGCCGGGCGTGTCATCAAGAGCGTGCACGACTTCGTGCGTCGCCGCGAGCAGCTGCACGAGACGCTGGCGGCCGAACGGCTCATCGACGCGGTGCTGCCGCTGGCACGCATGCAGGCGCGCAAGAGCGGCACGCGCATCGAGCTCGACCTGCCGCCCGCGCTGCCAGCGGCCGCGGGCGAGGCCACGCCGCCAGCAGCGGGCGGGGTGACGACGCCGCCGCTGGCGGTGACAGGCACGGCGCCGCCTCACGCTTCGCGCGGCACCCGCGTGCGCTGCGACCGCACGATGGTCGAACAGGTGCTGCTGAACCTGGCGCGCAACGGCATCCAGGCCATGGAGGCCGGCACACCCGAGGCCGAACGTGTGCTGACGCTGCGCGTGCGCCAGACCCACCCGCGCTGGGTCACGCTGTCCGTCATCGACACCGGCCCGGGCATCCCGGCCGAGGTCGCGGCCAAGCTCTTCACGCCCTTCTTCACGACCAAGCCCGAGGGCATGGGGCTGGGCCTGAGCCTGTGCCGCACCGTCATCGAGCAGCACGGCGGCGCACTGGACCACGGCCCGGGGCCTGGCGGGCGCGGCACCGAGTTCCGCTTCACGCTGCCCGCCCCGGTGGTGGCGGAAACCGGCGCCGTCGAGACGCCCGCCGGCGCGCTGCCCACACCACCCTGAACGCGGCCCGCCGCCGCGGCGTCGGCGCACAGCATACTTGCGGTCGGTTCCCGCCCCCGCCGCCTTCCATGACTCTCGATCCCAGCCTAGGCCTGCCCGTCGTCTACCTCGTCGACGACGAAGACGTCGTGCGCGACGCGCTGGCCTGGCTGCTGCGTTCGCGGCGCCTGCTCTCCGAGGGTTTTGCCAGCGCCGAGGCCTTCGACGCCTACCTCGGCGGCCGCGCGGCGCCGTGGCCCAAGTCGCCGGCGTGCCTGGTGCTCGACGTGCGCATGCCCGGCACCAGCGGCCTGGTGCTGTTCGAGCGCCTGGCCGAACGTGGGCTGCTGCCGGCGCTGCCGGTCATCTTCCTCACCGGCCACGGCGACGTGCCTACTGCAGTGGCCGCCGTCAAGCGCGGCGCCTTCGACTTCGTCGAGAAACCGTTCTCGAACAACGCACTCGTCGACCGTGTCGAACTGGCGCTGCAGGCCAGCGCCCGGGCGCTGCTGCAGCGCCGCGCAAGTGACGTCGTCGCGCGTGCGCTGGCCGAGCTCACCGAGCGTGAACGCGAGGTGATGCGGCGCGTCATCGACGGCCGCCCGAACAAGCTCATCGCCGACGAGCTGGAGATCAGCGTGCGCACGGTGGAAGTGCACCGTGCTCGCGTCTTCGACAAGATGAACGTGAAGTCGGCGGTGGAACTGGCCAACCTGCTGCGTGGGGCCGAGCCCAGGGCCGGGCACGACTGATGCCCGGCGAATTCGAACTGATCGCGCGCCATTTCACGCGGCCTGTGAGGCGCGCCGCCCTGGAGAGCGCACCCGGTGCCCAGGGCGTGGCGCTGGCGAAACTTGGAGGTGCCCAGCGCGTGGCGCTGGAGAACGTTGGAGGTGCCCAGCACGTGGCGCTGGGCGTCGGCGACGACTGCGCGCTGCTGAACGTCGCGCCGGGCATGCAGCTGGCCATCTCGTGCGACATGCTGATCGAAGGCCGCCACTTCCTGTCCACCGTCCCGCCAGAGCGCCTGGGCCACAAGGCGCTGGCAGTGAACCTCAGCGACCTGGCGGCCTGCGGCGCCGAGCCGCTGGCCTTCACGCTGGCGCTGGCGTTGCCGCGCGCCGACGACAACTTCCTCGCGGCCTTCGCGCGGGGCCTGTACGCGCTGGCCGACGCACACGACATCGAGCTCGTCGGCGGCGACACCACTGCCGGGCCGCTGAACATCTGCATCACCGTCTTCGGCCAGGTGCCGGCAGGCCAGGCGCTGCTGCGCAGCGGCGCCCGGGCCGGGGACCAGCTCTGGGTCAGCGGCACGCTGGGCGACGCGCGGCTGGCACTGGAAGCCTTCCGCGGCAAGGTCTCGCTTCCTGGCGCGGTCTTCGAGACCGTTCGCCAGGCCATGGAACTGCCGCAGCCGCGCGTGGCGCTGGGCCGGGCGCTGCGCGGCCTGGCCACGAGCGCCATCGACCTCAGCGACGGCCTGCTCGGCGACATGGCCCACGTGCTGCGGCACTCGGGCGTGGGCGCCCGGGTGAACGTCGACGCGCTGCCGCGCAGCGCGGCGCTGGCCGCGATACCCCTGCCACTGCAGCACGAATGCCTGCTGGCCGGCGGTGACGAGTACGAACTGCTCTTCACCGCACCGGCCTCCGCGCATGCCGCCGTGCTGGCCGCCGGCAGCGCGGCCGGCGTCGCGGTGCACTGCTGCGGCCAGATCGAGGCCGCGCCGGGCCTGCGCGTGGTCGACGGCATAGGCCGCGACGTGGCGACGCCCTGGCACGCCTTCGACCACTTCCTCTGACCCCCTTCGCCCGATGAGCGCGATCGCCCGCCCCACCGCCGGCTTCATGCTGCGCCACCCCGCGCATTGGCTGGCCCTGGGCTTCGGCAGCGGCCTGTCGCCGAAGGCACCGGGCACCATCGGCACGCTGTGGGGCTGGCTCAGCTTCCTGGTGCTTTCGCGCTGGCTGGACGACGCGCAGTGGGCCGGGCTCATCGTCGGCGCGCTGGTGCTGGGTCTGTGGGCCTGCACGCGAACCGCGCAGCACATGGGCGTGGCCGACCCCGGCGCCATCGTCTGGGACGAGGTGGTGGCCTTCTGGATCGTGCTGTGGGTGCTGATGCCTACCTCGTGGTGGAACCAGCTGCTGGCCTTCATCGTCTTCCGCTACTTCGACACCGCCAAGCCCGGCCCCATCGGCTGGGCCGACCGGCGCTTCAAGCTGCGGCCCGACGAAGCCATCGGCTGGCGCCAGGGTTGGGGCATCCTCCTGGACGACCTCTGGGCCGCCGGCTGCACGCTGCTGCTGCTGGCCGTGAACGCCAGGCTGTGGAACTGAGCGCGTTCGAACCCGCCGTGCTGGCGCTGGGCGACGCGCTGCGCGGCCGCGGATGGCGCATGGCGGCGGCCGAGAGCTGCACGGGCGGGCTGATCGCTGCCAGCTGCACCATGGTCGCGGGTTCCAGCGACTGGTTCGAACGCGGCTTCGTGACCTACAGCAACGCCGCCAAGACCGAACTGCTGGGCGTGCTGCCCAGCCTGATCGCCGCCCACGGCGCGGTCAGCGAGGAAGTGGCGCTGGCCATGGCCGGCGGAGCACTGACGCGCGCGCCCGTGCAGCTGGCCGTGGCCGTCACCGGCATCGCGGGGCCGGGCGGCGCTGCGCCCGGCAAGCCGGTGGGCACGGTGTGGCTGGCCTGGGGCAGGCCCGCGGGCCTGCAAGCCGAACGGCTGCAACTCGGGGGCGACCGCGCGGCCGTGCGTATGGCCACCGTGCAGGCTGCGCTGCGGCGGCTGCTCGAGAGCGTCTCGGGCTGAGGCCACCGCGGCCGGAGTAGGCTCGCACCATGAACGTGCTCTTGTGTGGCGACTTCGGCGCCGACGAGCGGCTGCGCTGGCAGCGCGCCCTGGCCGTCGCGCTGCCCGAAGCAAAGTGGCTGGACGAAGCCGGCGCACGCGCCCGGCCCGACGCGGTGCAGGCCGCGGTGGTGGCCAACCCGCCGCCCGGCAGCCTGCAGGGCCTGCCGCAGCTGCGCCTGATCCAGAGCCTGTGGGCCGGCGTCGATCGCCTGCTCGACGACAGCACCCTGCCTGCCGGCGTGCCGGTCGCGCGCATGGTCGACCCGGCGATGAACGCGGCGATGGCCGAGACGGCGCTGTGGGCCGTGCTCTCGCTGCACCGCGGCTTCTTCGAGTACGCCCGGCGCCAGCGCGAAGCGCAGTGGCTGGCGCACAAACAACGCCGCGCCAACGAGGTCAACGTGCTGGTGCTGGGCCAGGGCCAGATGGGCCGCGCCACGGCCGCGCGCCTGCTGCAGCAGGGCTACACGGTGATGGGCTGGAAGCGCGACGGTGCGCCGCTGACGCCGCTGCTGGGCCGTGCACACATCGTCATCAACCTGCTGCCACTGACGCCCGACACCCGTGGCCTGCTCGACGCCGCCTTCTTCGCGGCGCTGCCGCCCAAGGCCGCCATCGTGAACCTGGCGCGCGGCGCGCACGTGATCGACGCCGACCTGCTGGCGGCGCTGGACAGCGGCCGGCTGCGGCACGCCGTGCTCGACGTCTTCCGCGCCGAGCCGCTGCCCGGCGAACATCCGTTCTGGTTGCACCCGCGCGTGACCGTGCTGCCGCACGCCGCCGCCATCACCGACCCGCGAAGCGCCGCCACGGTGGCCGCGGCCAACCTGCGCGCGGCGCTGGCCGGGCAAGCCGTGGCGCACCTCGTCGACCGCCAGCGCGGGTATTGAAGCCGGCACGCAGCGCCGGCCGCCCGCCTCAGGCCCGCAGCGCCAGCCCGCGCAGCGGTGCGCCGCTGCGCGCGGGCTGCAGCGCCATCAGCACCAGCCGCCGCAGCGCGTCCCAGGGGGCGTGCGGCCATTCGGGGTGCTTCAGGCCCTTGACGATGCCGTCGCAGACGCTGGCCGCATCCAGCAAGCGGGCGATCTGGTGGCCGGCCAGCAGCGGCAGCGCACGTTCGAAGAGTTTTTCCTTCAGGCCCCAGGCGCGCGCTTCCTTCAGCGCCAGCGGCAGGGGCTTGCCGTCGTCGAGCGCCGCGCGGCCGCGTGCCAGCGCGCGGATGTCATCGGCCAGCGTCCAGTGCACGAGCACCGCGGCCTCGCCCTCTTGCTGCAGGCCGTCGAGCACACGCAGCGCACGCGCGACGTTGCCCGTCCACACCGCTTCGGTGAGCTTGGTGATGTCGAAGCGCGCGACGTTCAGCACCGCGGCCTCCACCTGCTCGAAGCACAGCTCGCCGGCCGGGTGCAGCAGCGCCAGTTTCTGCATCTCCTGGTGCGCGGAGAGCAGGTTGCCTTCGACACGGTCGGCGAAGAAGGCCAGCGTTCGCTGCCCTTCGTCGCCATCGCGCACACGCTGGCCCTGGCGCGCCAGACGCTGCGCCAGCCAGGCCGGCAGCGCCTTGCGGTCCAGCGTCTCGACACGCAGCGTCACCCCGGCGCTGTCGAGCGCGCCGAACCAGGCTGCTTTCTGCTGCGAGAAGTCCAGCCGCGGCAATGTCACCAGCGTCAGCACGTCATCGGGCAGGCGTTCGCAATAGCGTTGAAGCGCTTCCGAACCTTCCTTGCCCGGCTTGCCCGAAGGGATGCGGATCTCGATCAGCCGCCGTTCGGCGAACAGGCTCATGGCCTGCGCCGCACCGAGCACGCCGCTCCAGTCGAAGTGCGCGCCGCTGACGGTGAAAACCTGGCGCTCGGCGTAGCCTGCGGCGCGCGCTGCGGCACGGATCGCGTCACCCGCTTCCTGCGCCAGCAGCGGCTCGTCGCCATGGATGGTGTAGAGCGCCTTCAGCCCGCGGCCGAGCTGGGTCTCGAGCTGGTCGGGTCGCACCTGCATCGTCGGTGCGCCTAGACCTGGACCGCGGCCAAGCGCCGCAGCACCTGCGTCACCACGTCGGCCTGCATCTCGCGGAAGAGCTCGGCTTCCTCGGCTTCCTTGGCCAGTGCCTGCGTCTCGCTGTAGCTGAGGTCACGCTTGAGCAGCAGCTCGACCCGCGGGATCAGCTCGCGCCCGCCAGGTGTGTCGGCGCGGAAGTTGAACTTCAACCGCAGTTGCAGTTCACGCACCTGCGCCGCAGCGGTGCTGGCCACGACGCTGCGTTCACGCGCGTCGTCCAGCGCCTTGAGCACCACCTGCGCCCTGGCGGCGTCGTCGAGCACGCTGACCTGGCGCAGCAACTCGCGCCGCAGCTCTTCGGCCAGCGGCGAGCGTGGCGAAAAGCCCACCAGCGCGATGGTCCTGAAGGCCAGCTGTGGCGGCCGCCTCAGCTTAAAGCCGCAGCCGCCCAGCAGGCCGGCGGCCAGCAGCAGCGTGCCTCGGCGGCCGATGCGCACGCCTTCAGACAACGACGTTCACCAGCCGGCCGGGCACGATGACGACCTTCTTCGCCGGCTTGCCCTCCGCGAAGCGGACGAACTCGGGCGCGGCCAGCGCTGCGGCCTCGATGGTGTGGCGCTCGGCGCCCGCCGGCACGCGGATGGCGCCGCGCAGCTTGCCGCTGACCTGCAGCATGAGCTCGACTTCGTCCTGCACCAGCGCGGCGTCGTCGACCTGCGGCCAGGGCGCGTGGATGATCTCGCCGTGGGCCTGCGCGTAGCCCAGGTCGACCCACAGCGCATGCGCGATGTGCGGCGCGGCCGGGTAGAGCGTGCGCAGCAGGATGCCGAAGGCCTCGTGCAGCACGGCGGCGTCGGCGGACGCAATGGCGCCCTCGTCGGCGAGCGGGGCGTCGTCGATGGCGTTGAGCATCTTCATCGCGCCCGAGACCACGGTGTTGTATTGCAGCCGGTCGTAGTCGGCACTGACCTGGCGCAGCAGCAGGTGCATCTCGCGTCGCATCGTGGCGGCGGCGGGGCTGGCGCCTCTGGAGTCGGGCGCGGCGGCTGCCAGCTTCGGCGCCAGCTTCACGCCGCTGTTCCACAACCGGCGCAGGAAGCGGAAGGAGCCTTCGGCGCCGCTGTCGCTCCAGGCCGCGCTCTGGTCGGGCGGGCCGGCGAACATCGTGAACAGGCGCGCCGTGTCGGCGCCGAACTTGGCGATGATGTCCTTGGGCTCGACGACGTTGTTCTTGCTCTTGGAGATCTTCTCGATGCCGCCCAGGCTCTCAGGCAGCCCGTCAGCGAGGGCCGTGGCCGCCACGGGCGCGCCGCGGTCGTCGTTCTGCACGTCGACCTCGCTCGGGTAGAACCCGCGCTTCTTGCCGCCGTCTTCCTCACGGTAGAAGCTTTCGTTGAGCAGCATGCCCTGCGTGAAGAGCTTGGTGAAGGGCTCGCTGAACTTCACCAGGCCCAGGTCGCGCATGGCCTTGGTCCAGAAGCGCGCGTACAGCAGGTGCAGCACGGCGTGTTCGATGCCGCCGATGTACTGGTCCATCGGCATCCAGTAGTCGTTGCGCGCATCCACCATCTTGTCGTCGCTGCCAGGGCAGGTGTAGCGCATGTAGTACCAGGCGCTGTCGACGAAGGTGTCCAGCGTGTCGGTCTCGCGTTTCGCGGGCTGGCCGCACTGCGGGCAGGCCACGTTCAGGAAGGACGCACAGTGTTGCAGCGGGCTGCCGCTGCCGTCGGGCACCAGGTCTTCGGGCAGCAGGACGGGCAGGTCCTTCTCGGGGACCGGCACGCTGCCGCATCCTTCACAGTGGATGATCGGAATCGGCGTGCCCCAGTAGCGCTGCCGGCTGACGCCCCAGTCACGCAGTCGCCAGGTCGTCTTCTTTTCGCCCAGGCCTTTCTCGGCCAGCGCCGCGGCGATGGCGTCCACCGCCAGCTTGTAGGACAGGCCGCTGTAGTTGCCCGAGTTGATGGTCACGCCGCGTGTCTTGTCGGCGTACCAGTCCTGCCAGCGCTCGTAGTCGTAGGCCTCGCCGTCGACGTGCACCACCTGCAGGATGTCGATGCCGTACTTCTTCGCGAAGGCGAAGTCGCGTTCGTCGTGCGCCGGCACGCCCATCACGGCGCCGTCGCCGTAACCCATCAGCACGTAGTTGCCCACCCACAGCGGCACCTGGGCGAGCGTGAGCGGGTGCGTCACGTGCAGACCCAGCGGCATGCCGGCCTTCTCGCGCAGCGCCAGCTCGGCCTCGGTGGTGCCACCCTTCTTGCATTCCTCGATGAAGGCAGCGATGGCGGGGTCGCCCAACGCGGCCAGCGTGGCCAGCGGGTGCTCGGGCGCCACGGCGCAGAAGGTGACGCCCTTGATGGTGTCGGCACGTGTCGTGAACACGTACATGCGGCCATCCTGCACCAGCGCGCCCGAAGCATCGCGGATGTCGTGCGTGAAGGCGAAGCGCACACCTTCGCTCTTGCCTATCCAGTGTTCCTGCATCAGCCGCACACGTTCGGGCCAGCCTTCCAGGTAGTGCGGCACGGTGGGGTCGTTGACGCCGCTGAGCAGTTCGTCGGCGTACTGCGTGATGGCCAGGTAGTAGCCCGGGATCTCGCGCTTCTCGACGAGGGCGCCGCTGCGCCAGCCGCGGCCGTCGACCACCTGCTCGTTGGCCAGCACGGTCTGGTCCACCGGGTCCCAGTTGACGACCTGGGTCTTCTTGTAGGCAATGCCCTTCTCGAGCATCTTCAGGAAGAACCACTGGTTCCACTTGTAGTAGCCGGGGTCGCAGGTGGCGAGCTCGCGGCTCCAGTCGAAGGCCAGGCCCAGCGGCTGCATCTGCGCCTTCATGTCGGCGATGTTGGCGCGTGTCCATTCCGCGGGCGGCACGTTGTTGTCCATGGCCGCGTTTTCGGCCGGCAGGCCGAACGCGTCCCAGCCCATCGGCATCAGGACGTTCTTGCCCTTCATGCGCAGCTGGCGGCCCATCATGTCGCCGATGGTGTAGTTGCGCACATGCCCCATGTGCAGCTTGCCGCTGGGGTAGGGCAGCATGCTGCAGGCGTAGAACTTCTCTTTCGAGCTGTCCTCTGTGACCTGGTAGGCGCCGATGGCGGCCCAGTGCGCCTGTGCGGCGGCTTCAACTTCGGCGGGGACGTATTTCTCGTTCATGCGCCGATTCTACGAAGCGGGCCTGCCCGCGCCGCTGACGCACGGCGGCCTATCTGGCGGGTGCGGCTGCGGGGGCCTCGGTGACGAAGCCGATACGCGTGAGCCCGGCTTCCTGCACCCAGCCCAGCACCTCGGCGACACGGCCGTAGGGCACGCGGCTGTCGGCGCGCAGCTGCACCTCGGTCGTCGGGTCGCGTCGCGCGGCCTCGCGCGCGCGCTGCGCGATGGCACTGCGCTCCTGCGCGGTGTCCAACGCTTCTTCGCCCAGGAAGAGCCGGCCCTGCGCGTCGATGGCCAGTGCGACGAAGGCCGGTGCGTCGCTCGGGGCACCGGCCTCGGACTTGGGCAGGTCGAGCTTCAGGCTGCTGGCCATCAACGGTGCGGTGATCATGAAGATCACCAGCAGCACCAGCATCACGTCGATGAGTGGCGTCATGTTGATCTCGCTCATCGGCTGCGCGCCGGGGTTGCGCTCGAGGCGACCAAAAGCCATCGTCAGGCTTTCGTGGTGTCGAGCACCATCTGGCGCAGGTCGTGCGCGTAGCCTTCGAGATCGGCCTCGCAGGCCGCGACCCACTTGCCGAAGACGTTGTAGGCCAGCACCGCGGGCACGGCCACGGCGATGCCGGCGGCGGTCATGATCAGGGCCTCGCCGATCGGGCCGCTGACCTTGTCCAGGCTGATGCTGCCCGCCGCGGCGATGCCCACCAGCGCGTGGTAGATGCCCCAGACGGTGCCGAACAGGCCGACGAAGGGCGCCGTGCTGCCCACGCTGGCCAGCAGCACCTGGCCGAACTGCAGGTGCGCCAGGCCGCGGTGCAGCGCGTCGCGCAGGCGCCGCGTGAGCTGCGCCTCGAGCTGGCCCTGGCTTTCGAGCGAACCGCCGCCGGGCCGCGCCAGCGCGGCGTCGAGCAGCGGCACCAGCACACCTTCGCGGTCGAAGGCCACCAGGCGTGCCCGTCCTTCGTCCAGCGAGACCGCGTCCCAGAAGGCCGGCACGGCACGCGAGATGTCGCCCTGGGCGCGGCGCAGCAGCCAGGCCTTCCACAGGATCAGCACCCAGGCCGAAACCGACATCGCCAACAGCAGCAGCGCCACGGCACGGCCGACGCCGTCGGTGGCGTTCCAGAACTTCTCGAGGCCGTCCATGCGCGGCCGGCTACTTCAGGCCCAGCACGTCGTCCATGCCGTAGAGGCCCGGCGCGCGGCCGGCGAGGAAACGTGCGGCGCGCAGACTGCCGTCGGCGTAGTTGGCGCGGCTGCTGCTCTTGTGCGCGATCTCGATGCGCTCCCCGTTGCCGCAGAACAGCACCGTGTGTTCACCGACGATGTCGCCGCCGCGCACGGTGGCAAAACCGATGCTGCCCGGCAAGCGTTCGCCGGTGTGGCCGTGACGGGTGAAGACGCCGTCCTTGGTGAGGTCGGTGCCACGCGCGCGGGCCAGCACCTCGCCCATCGCCAGCGCGGTGCCGCTGGGCGCGTCGACCTTGTGCTTGTGGTGGGCCTCGACGACCTCGATGTCGTAGCCCTCGCCCAGCGCCAGCGCGGCCTGCTGCAGCAGCTTGAGCATGACGTTGACGCCCACGCTCATGTTGGCAGCGAACACGGTGGCAACCTGCTGCGCGTGGGCGGCGATCTGCGCCTTCTCTTCGGGCGTGAAGCCGGTGGTGCCGACGACGGCGCGCACGCCGAGTTCACGGCACACCGCCAGATGGGCCAGCGTGCCCTCGGGACGCGTGAAGTCGATGAGCACGTGGGCGCCCGCCAGGCCGGCGTGCAGATTGGCGGTGACCGCAACGCCCGTTTCGCGCCCGGCGAAGTTGCCGGCGTCCTGGCCCAGCGCCGGGCTGCCGGGCTGGTCGAGCGCGCCGCTGAGGCGGCAGTCGCCGCTGGCCAGCACGGCCTCGATCAGCATGCGGCCCATGCGGCCCCCAGCGCCGGCCACGGCGATGTTCAGCATCACGCCCCGCCGGTCACGGCGATGTTCAGCATGATGCCGCGCCGGCCAGGGCGACGTTCAGCATGGGCTCAGGACTTTTCCAGAGGCGGGTAGTCGCGGACCGGGCCCATGGGCTCGACGGGCGGCGCCTCGCGCCTGACCGGCAGCGGCAGCGCCGCACGTTCTTCCTGCGACAGTTCCAGCTTCTGCGCGCGGATGTCCTTGAAGCGGCTGATCGACGCGACGAACTCACGCTCGGAAGGCAGGGCCGGGGCGTCGATGGACTTCACGACATCGTTCTCGAACAGCACGACGACGCTGCGGCGCTGCGGCTCGGCGCCGGGGCGGCGCAGCGTGAAGATGTAGTCCCAGCGGTCGGCGTGGAAGGGGTCGGCGATGAGCGGCGTGCCCAGCACCTCGCGCACCTGCAGCCGACTCAGGCCGGGCTTGATCAGCGCCGCCTGTTCCTGCGTGACGGCGTTGCCCTGAACGATGTCGATGCGGTAGGGCGTGATGAGGCCGAACAGGCTGTCGGTGCGCTGCAGTGACTGGCAGCCCGAGACCAGCAGGGCACCCAGCAGGGCGCTGGAAAGAAGGATGGATCGACGCATGGGCGGCAGCACGGGCAGGGATGGGTGAGCCCCGGTGCGCGGCGGACCTGGCACGCCGCACGTGGGTTTAGCCTGGCTGGCTATGATGCACCCATTCTAGCGAGGGGCCAGAAGCGCCGATCAACCGGGCCGCGGCCGTGGTGACCGAGGAAACCGCCATGACGCACGTGGACGAACTGAAGAGCAGCGGCCTGAAGGCCACGCTGCCGCGCATCAAGATCCTCGAGGTCTTCCAGCGCACCGAGCGCCGCCACATGACGGCCGAGGACGTCTTCAAGGCGCTGCTCGCCGAAGGCGCCGACATCGGCCTGGCCACCGTCTACCGCGTGCTGATGCAGTTCGAGCAGGCCGGCCTGCTGAGCCGCAGCAACTTCGAGAGCGGCAAGGCGGTGTTCGAGCTCAACGAGGGCCAGCACCACGACCACCTGGTGTGCCTGGACTGCGGTCGCGTCGAGGAGTTCTACGACGCCGAGATCGAGGCGCGCCAACGCGCGGTCACCCACACCCGCGGCTTCGAGCTGCAGGAGCACTCGCTGTCGCTCTACGCGCGCTGCACCAAGCCCGACTGCTCGCACCGCCAGAAGTAGCGGTGCTGCGGGGGGAGGGCCTCAGCCCCCTTCGCCCTCTTCCATCGCGGCCTGGTGGCGCTTGATGAATTCCTGATAGGTGTCGATGCCGCGCAGCTGCAGCACGGTGTTGCGCACCGCGGCTTCCACCAGCACGGCCAGGTTGCGGCCGGCGTCGACCGCGATGACGACCTTGCGCACCGGCAGGCCCAGCACGTCCTCGTTCAGCGGTTCGTAGGGCAGGCGCTCGAATTCACGTTCCATCGTCTCCTTGCGCACCAGGTGAACGATGAGCTTCAGGCGCATCTTCCGACGCACCGCGGTCTCGCCGAAGATGGCCTTGATGTCGAGCAGGCCGATGCCGCGCACTTCCAGCAGGTTCTGCAGCAGCTTGGGGCAGCGTCCTTCCAGGTCCATCTGGCTGATGCGGAAGATGTCCACCGCGTCGTCGGCGACGAGCCCGTGGCCCCGGCTGATGAGCTCCAGCCCCAGTTCGCTCTTACCCAGTCCCGATTCGCCGGTGAGCAGCACACCCAGGCCCAGGATGTCCATGAACACGCCGTGGCGCGTGGTGCGCTCGGCGAAGTGCTGGCCCAGGTAGCCGCGAACGACGTCGATGACGTGGCCGGCCGATTCGCGCGTGACGAAGAGCGGGATCTCGGCGCGGTCGCACATCGCCACCAGGCGCGGCGGCGGCACCTGCTCGTCGGCGACGATGAGCACCGGCGGCTCGAGCGTGACGATGCGCGAGATGCGGCGTTCCATGTCGTCGGGCGCGCTGGCCAGCAGGTAGGCCACCTCGCGCCGACCGACGATCTGCACCCGGTAGGGGTGGATGTAGTTGAGATAGCCCACCAGGTCGGCGGCGCTGCGCGCATCGAGCACGGCCGCGTCGTCGAAGCGGCGTTCAGGGTGGGCATGGCCGGCCACCCACTCCCAGCGCATGGTCTCGCGGTGCGCTTCGAAAAGCGCTTCCGCGCTGACGGAGGTGGGCTTCATGCGCGCGCCGCCCCAGGCGTCAAGCTCACGCCACGGACTTGAGCGGTTCCCAATCGGAGATGAGCTTGTGCACGCCCGCCGCCTCGGGCTCGGTCTTCAGGCGTTCGCGAAGTTCGCGGTCGCTCAGCATCTCGGCGATTTCAGACAGGATCTCCAGGTGCCGCTGCGTCGCCGCCTCGGGCACCAGCAGGAAGATCAGCAGCGACACGGCCTCGTCGTCGGGGGCGTCGAAGGGGATGGGCTGCTGCACACGGACCACGGCGGCCAGCGGGTTCTTCAGGCCCTTGATGCGCCCGTGCGGGATGGCCACCGCATGACCCAGGCCGGTCGAACCCAGGCGTTCGCGTGCAAAGAGGTTGTCGGTGACGGTGCTGCGCGCAATCGCGTGCTGGTTTTCGAACAGCAGCCCGGCCTGCTCGAAGACACGCTTCTTGCTGGTCGCATCCACATTCACCAGCACGTTGCTGAGCGGCAGGATCGCGGCGAGACGGTTCATCTGGACCTTCCTCTACACGCCGGACAGCACACCCGGTGGCGACAGAAGCAGTTGCTTGAGAGAGGGCGGATCATAGACCCCGTGTTACCGGGGTCTACAAGACACCGCACCCTGAAACGGGTGGAAGCCGGCAGAAATGCGGCATTGCAGCAACACCGCGGTCAGCATGCAAAACGGCCCCGCAGGGCCGTCCGTTGACCGGGTTGCGCCTGCCCGGCATCAGGGCGCCACGTCCAGCCGCTTGGCGGTGGCGTGGTGGTGGTCCTGCAGGCGGTCCTTGTGGCGCACGACCTGGCGGTCGAGCTTGTCCATCAGCTGGTCGATGGCGGCATAGAGGTCTTCGTTCGACTGCTCGCAGAAGATGTCGCGCCCCTTGACGTGCAGGGTCACCTCGGCCTTCTGCCGCCGTTCCTTCTCCTTCAGCTTTTCCACGGTCAACAGAACGGTGACGTCGACGACCTGGTCGAAGTGTCTTGTCACGCGATCCAGCTTAGTGAGCACGTACTCGCGAAGAGCGGGAGTGACTTCGAGGTGATGGCCACTGATCGTCAAGTTCATAAAGCCTCCTTTGCGAGGATGGTGCGAGGCGCCGACAGCAGAGCCGCCGGCGGGTGTCCGCAGGATGGTGAAAAGTACACCGGGGGGGGGGTTGGGGAAGACGGGAACAAGAGCGGGAAGAAGCACTGTTCTGGGCAGTCCGGCTGAGCGCCGTC